>JALOTB010000105.1 GCA_025458165.1 Chromatiaceae bacterium
TAAGGTCGTCCTCTTGTTGGCGCATAACTCGTTGTTCTCACAAGCGTTATGCCAGAGAGGACGACCTTTTTCAACCCCCTGGTGAGATATCCGGGCTAGACTGGGTGTAATACCGACGGCAGTACCGTGCACGCTTGGGTGACTTCCCGCGGTGATCGGCGGGGCGGCTGGCAGCAGGGCACGGCTTCGATCTGCCAGGAGTCCCGCGCCCGGCCCCGACAGCGGGGCCCTGAGCGCACCGTAACCACGACGGGAGTCTCTCTATGGACAACATCTGGGTATTGGTGGCCGATAGCGGCCGGGCGCGTCTGTTTCAGGCCGAGGGGGCGATCGGCGCGCTGCAAGAGCGCACCGATCTGGTCATGCCGACGTCGCGTTTGCAGGAGCAGGAGCTGGTAAGCGACCGCCCAGGCCGGGCCTTCGACAGCTTCGGCGAGGGTCGCCACGCCATGGAGCCACCCACCCCGGCGAAGGAGGTCGAGAGCGGCCGCTTCGCCGCCGAGCTCGCCACGCTGCTGGAATCCGAGCGGCAGCGGGGTGCTTACAAGCGCCTTGTCCTCGTCGCGCCACCGGCCTTTCTCGGCCAACTGCGCGGTGCCCTGAGCAACTCGGTCAAGGCCCTGGTCAGCGCCGAGCTCGACAAGCACCTGGTGCAGCTCGACGCCGAGGCGATCCGGGGGCATCTGCCCGAGCGGCTCTAGCAGCGAGCCCGGCGCCCGGCGAGAAGCGGGGCCAGCGGCCCGCGCGGCAATCGCACACCCGCCTGACTATGCCCGAGGAGCACCAGATCTTCCTGCGACTCGCCGTCGCCCTCGCGATCGGACTGCTGATCGGGGTGGAGCGCGGCTGGCACGAGCGCGACGCCGCCGAGGGCAGCCGCGTCGCCGGGGTGCGCACCTACGCCCTGATCGGGCTCCTCGGCGGGGCCGCGGGTCTGGTCGCGGGGCTCACCAGCGCGCTCGTCCTCGGGCTGGTGTTCGTCGGCGTCGCGGTCGCGCTGACCGCGGCGTACTTGCTCGGTCAGAACCGCGAGCACGACGTCGGCATCACCAGCCTGGTCGCGGGCCTGCTGACCTTCGTGCTCGGCGCGCTCGCCGCCCTCGGCGAGCTGGCTCCCAGCGCCGCGGCGGCCGTCATCACCACCCTCCTGCTGGGATACAAGCCGCTGATTCATCGCTGGATCGGCGCACTCGATCGCAAGGACCTCAAAGCCGGACTGACCCTGCTGCTGATCTCGGTGGTCCTGCTACCGGTGCTCCCCAACCAGGGCTTCGGCCCCTGGGGCGCGCTCAATCCGTACGAGATCTGGTGGATGGTCGTGCTGATCGCCGCCATCTCGTTCGCGGGCTACTACGCCATCCAGCTCGCCGGCGCCAGGCGCGGGACCCTGTTCACCGGCCTCTTCGGCGGCCTGGCGTCCTCGACCGCATTGACCCTGCACTTCTCCCGCCTGGCGCGCCGCCAGCCGGCGATGACGCCGATGCTGGCCACCGGCATCCTGGTCGCCTGCGGCACCATGTTTCCCCGCATGCTGCTGGTGTCGACCCTGATCAACCCGGCGCTGATGCCGCGCTTGCTCTGGCCCGCTGCGGTGATGGCGTTGGTCGCCTACGGCTTCGCCGCCCTGTACTGGCGCACCCAGTCGCCGGGCGGCAACGAGGCCGCGGCGAGCCTGGAGAGTCCGCTGGAGCTCAAGTCCGCGATGAGCTTCGGCGCCCTCCTGGCCCTGGTGATGCTCCTGGCGCGCGGGCTGAAGACCTGGCTCGGGGACGGCGGCGTCCTGCTGCTGGCCGCCGCCTCCGGGATCGCCGACGTCGACGCCATCACCCTCGCGCTCGCCCGCATGGGCCAGGACGAGCTCCCACTCGGTCTGGCCGCGACGAGCATCGTCATCGCGGCCGCCGTCAACAGCCTGGTCAAGGGGATCATCGCGACCGCGGTCGGCGGCCGCGCGCTGGGGCTTCGCGTCGGACTGCCGCTGCTCGGCGCCGGGATCGCGGGGCTTTCCGCCGTCTGGTGGACGCTGCCGTGAAGGGCCGTGCCGAGCGCAGCGTGCCTCATGCGCGGGACCGAACGCGCGGCCAGCCCATCTCGGCCCGCTCGCCCCCGGCAAGCACTTCCCGCCCCGGCAGGTTTCGTCGAACTTCACCGCTTCGATCGGTCCGGTCGGTGGTGAAACCCAGGTAGGATGACGGGGGCGTGATCCGCGCGGGTGGTGCGAGGATACCGTCACAGTCTCAGTCGATGTCCGCACCCCGGCCGATGGCGGGACCATCCCCACTTGGGGACAACTCAGGACGAACGGAGCATGAGCCATGTACACCCTGTATCGATTGAACGCCGACGAGCTGGACGAGGGCTTTCTGCAATCCCTCAAGGCATTGTTCAAGGGCCAGATTATCGAGATAGCCGTCAGCGGGGCCGATGACGCCAGCGAGGACGAGACCACCTATCTCCTGCGCGACCCAACCAACCGCATGCGCCTGCTGCAGGCATTGGAGAATGCCCGTCGCGGGGATCTCGTGTCCGTCGATCTGAACGATGCTCAGTCGTGAGACGTGTCGCATTTGAACGAGGGGCGTTCGCGGACTTCAATGACTGGGCGCTACGGGACAAGAGGACCCACAAACGGATCCTCGCCTTGATCTCGGATGTACTGCGCCAACCCTTCGAGGGCATCGGCAAGCCAGAGCCACTCAGGCATGAGCTTCAAGGATGCTGGTCTCGGCGTATCGACGAAGAGCACCGCCTTGTCTACCGAGTCGAAGGTGACACGCTCGTGATCCTCGCATGCCGCTATCACTACGCTTAGTCGCCGACTGAGGGTTTCAGCTACTGAGCTCCTACTGAGCGGCGATCGAACGACAGACCCCGTGAGCGACACCTCATCTCCCTTCGCGGCCGACCATGCGCTTTGGAAGCTGGTCCCGCTATCGGACTACGCGGTCCCGAGCAGCCCGGATCAGCACGTCGTGCGCAAAAAATGGGCGGCCTTCCGCAGTCTGCTGCGACCGCAGGACGAGGCCCAGACCCCGGTGCGTGCCGAAGCGGATCTGCGCGCGCTCGCGGGGGTGCGGCTGGAAAACCTGGTCCCGCCGATCGATTGGGCTCAGGCCGTGTCGGGCCTAGACCAGGTCCTCGCGGGTGATGCCGAGCGTCCGCTGCCAGGCTCATCGGTCCGTTTCCTCATCGGTCAGCCCCACTGCGCGCATGTCGAGGTCCTTACGCACTGGGCCAACGCCCACGGGGCCAGAGTCTTGGCGCCACCGCGACCCGAGGCCGTCATCAGCGGAGACGAGCAATGGCTCGCCGAGCTCAGCGGGCCAGAAGGACCCTGGGTGCTGCCGGCGCTGGAGCGCTGCTTTCTGCGTCATGCGGCCGGCCTGCCGCTGGTTCGGCAGATTCTCGAGCGCGCGGCGAGCGGACGCCTGGGAGCCGGATTGATCGGCTGCGATAGCTGGGCCTGGGCCTATTTGCAGCGGATCTTCCCGGTGCCCCAGCTCCCGGCGCTGACCCTGCAGGCCTTCGACGGACGTCGGCTTACCGAGCTCTTCCTGCGACTCAGCCTCTCGAACGGCGCGGGCGCAGTACGCTTCCGAAACGCCCGCACCGGGGCCTCGGTGCTGCCCGACCCAGAGGCTTTAGGGTCAGGCTCTTTCGATGTCAGCCGGGAGCTGCGCCAGCTCGCTGCGCACTGCCGAGGCAACCCCGGCATCGCCTGGCGCTATTGGCGCCAGCGGCTGCGCGCCGAGCCCGAGTCCGAAGAGGCCGAGCGCTCCAGCGAGCAGGAACAGTCAGCCGCCGAGTGGGTCGTCTGGCTGGCCGACCTGATGGAGGAACAGGTCCCCCCGGCAGAGCAGGCCGACGACGCTGTGCTCATCCTCCACGCACTGCTGCTGCACAACGGCTTGCCCGACTGGCTGCTGCCCGAGCTCCTACCGCTGCCCCAGGCGCAGATCGCCTCGCTTCTGTGGCGGATGGAGGGCCTGGGGATCATCGAGCTCGCCGACGAGCGCTGGCGGATCGCGCCGCTCGGCTACGCGACCGCGCGCCGGATGCTGCGCGAGCGCACCTACCTGGTCGACGGCTTCTGATCAGACGCTGAGGATTGGGCATCCTGACCTTGCATCTGCCCGCGGCCGGAAAGGCGCGGTCTCCCGGCTCCTTCGTTTTCGGTCGCCAATGCGCTTGAGCCTGCCGGCACGTCCCTGTGCCGGGGGGACACCTGGTAGGGTTCAAGGTGCCCTCGGCAACGCTCACCCCGGCGCTCGAGGCGCTGAGCCCTGGCTACTTGGTCACCACGACTTCGAGGTATTCGCCCGGGACGACGAGCGAATCCGGACCGCCCACGTTCAGGGTCTCCAGCAGGGCGGTGATCTCCTTGGTGAGCTGCCCTTGGCGCTCTGGATCGAGGCCGGCGTAGGCCTTGAGCACCGGCCCGTAGTAGTTGCGGAAGACCGCGAGCCAGTGTGCCGGCGAGCGGTAGCGGAAGTTGAACAGGCGTCGGGTGCAGCGGATGTCGCTCGCCTGCGGACCGAAGAGCTCGACGATGTGCGGCTCGGACCCCCAGAGCGCCGGCGACTGCACGCCCGCGGGGGGCGGGACGTAGGCGCCAACGATGCGGAAGAGCCGGCCGATAAAGCCCTCGGGCGTCCAGTTCGCCATGCCGATGCGGCCACCCGGACGCACCACGCGCAAGAGCTCGTGCGCGATCCGGCGGTGATCGGGGGTGAACATGGCACCGAAGGTCGAGAGCACCACGTCGAAGACATGGTCCTCGAAGGGCAAGGCCTCGGCGTCGGCTGGCTGAAACCGAATGTCGAGGCCTTCTGCCTGCGCCCGCGCCGCCCCCTTCTCTAGGAGGTGCGGCACATAGTCGGTCGAGACCACCTGCGCGTTGCGGCGGGCGGCCGCGAGCGAGGCGTTGCCGTTGCCGGCGGCCACGTCCAGCACCCGCTCGCCGGCCCGCAGATCGACGGCCTCCGCCAGGGATTCGCCGACGATCTGCAGCGTGGTGCCGATGACCGCATAGTCTCCGCTGGTCCAAGTGACCTGCTGGCGCTGCTTGATGGCGTCGAAGTCGACGCCGGCGGGCGCCAGCGGCGGCCTGGTCGACGTGGCGGGACGATAAGTTGCGGATTGAATGTTCATCTCAATGCTCCTCATGACGGGTGATAAGGATGGACCTGGGCCGGCAGCCCCCGGGGGCGGCCGCGCTTTGCAAGACCCGCTGCGCCTGTTACGGCAGAGGACTTGCGTGGAGTCTATTGTTCAGGTCGACGCTCGCTTGCGCTTCACCTGGCGTCGACCATAGTTGACCGAGAGTCCGCAATTGCCGGGCGGCTTGACTGATCATCCAGACGATTTGATCGATCGTCCGCCGACAGGAGATGCCGATGAGCCTTGACACGCTCTCCGACCTCCTGCGCAGCGTGCGCGTGCGGGGTGCGGTGTTCTACTACGTGAGCTGCCGCGACCGGTGGTCGGCGATGGCGCCGCCAGCGCGCGAGATCGCCGATGCCGTGCTGCCGGGATGCGAGCACGTGATGGAATACCACATGATCGCCCGGGGCAGCGGCTGGGCCGCCGTGGACGGTCAGCCGCCCGTGAGATTGGGGGCGGGCGATGTGGTGATGTTTCCGCAGGGCGACCAGCACGTCCTGTCGAGCGCGCCGGGTATCGAGCCGCTGCGCCGAACCGCGGACTGGGTCTTCTCCACCCGCAAAGAGCCCAAGCCCATGCCCATCTCCTATCACCACGGTGTAGTCGAGGCCGGCGCGCCGCTGCCGGTCGAGGAGGCCGACATGGTGGCGGTGTGCGGCTTCCTCGGCTGCGACCTCAAGCCCTTCAATCCGCTGGTGTCGGCGCTGCCGCGCATCCTCCACCTACCCGCAGGTAAGGCAGGAGACTGGGTCTCGCGGGTCATCGATCAGGCGGTGATCGAATCGAGCAGCCCTCGCCCCGGCGGCGATGCCGTGCTCGAGCGGCTCGCGGAGATGATGCTCGTCGACGCGGCGCGCCGCTACCTCGACTCGCTGCCAGAGGATGCGACCGGTTGGCTAGCGGGGCTGCGCGACCGCTTCGTCGGGAAGGCGCTTTCGCTGATGCACGAACGCCCCGAGCAGCCTTGGACGGTCGATGACCTCGCGCGCGAGGTCGGGCTGTCGCGCTCCGCGCTGCACGAGCGTTTCATGCGGTTCCTGGGCGACTCCCCCATCCACTACCTCGCCAGTTGGCGCATCCAGCTCGGCGCCCAGTTGCTGCGGGAGACGAGGCGCACTGTCGCGACGGTGGCCCTGGATGTCGGCTACGAGTCCGAGGCCGCGTTCTCACGCGCCTTCCGGCGCATGGTCGGCGTGCCGCCGGCAACCTGGCGGAGGGCGCAGGCCAGTTGACCGGCGTTTGGAGAGCCATGGGATCAGGCCGGGCCGCCGGTGAACGGTCATCGCCTCCTCCCCCAGGCATGGCCTGGCGCGGCAGCACTCCCCTGACCCTGGAGCAACCGGGATGAACGAAGACACCGACCTTGCCCGTCTGTTCAACACCCTCGACTCGGGCGCACTGATCGAGCTCACCCTGATCCTGCTCGGGACCATCGTCCTGATCACGGGGAGCCAGAAGCTCCTGCCCTGGATTGCGAGCCGGATGCACGGGCGCGCCCACTACTACGTGCTCGCGCTGATCCCGGCGCTGCGCCTGCTGATCCTGATCGGCGGCGTGCTGCTCATCGTGCCGATCCTGATCGAGCCATCGCTGCAGAACATGGTCGCAGTCCTCGGAGCGGTCGGCCTCGCCATTGGCTTCGCGCTCAAGGACTACGTGAGCAGCCTGATCGCCGGGGTGGTCTCGACCGTGGAGCTTGATTACCGACCCGGCGACTGGATCGAGGTCGGCGGGGTCTATGGCGAGGTCCGGCGGGTGGGGATGCGCACGGTACAGATCGTCACGCCAGACGACACCCTGGTGAGCATCCCGCACCTCAAGCTATGGAGCGAGCCGGTCCACAACGCCAACAACGGCGGCCCCAGCCTACAGTGCGTCGCCAACTTCTACCTGCACCCGGGGCACGACGCCGGCCAGGTCTGTCAGGCGCTGCGCGACGTCACGCTGACCAGCCCCTACCTGCAGCTCGACCAGCCGGTGACCGTCGTCGCCCAGGAGCGCCCCTGGGGCACGCACTACCGCATCCGTGCCTACCCCATCCACCCGAGCCAGCAATTCCGCTTCGTCACGGATCTCACGGTGCGGGGCAAGGCGGCGCTGGAACGGATCGGGGCGATGCCGGCCGCGGTGCCCGCGACGTTCAGCGCGTCCGGCTAGTCCGGGTCGAGCTGCGCGACCCGGCGGGCACCGCAACCGACAGCACCATCGGGCAGAACGCAGAGGGTCGCGTCGCAGCGACTGCCGTCGACGTACTCGCAGCAGAGCTGGCTGCCGCTAGAGCGGCAGGTGGCGAGTCGCATTGGGTTATCCTCGGGTCTGATACCCGGGTGCTCAGTCTGTGGACTGACATCGAACCAGCCTTAGCCAGGCCGGCTCCCCGCCCAGGAACAGGAACAGGAACACCAACCACCAGAGGTGCAGCAGATGAAACTCTCGTTGAAGCTGAAAGATTATCGGGTCAAGCCCGAGGCCAAGGTGGATCTGGCCGACTGGCCGACCGAGATCCAGCCGCTCTATGAGTCGAAGACACACTACCGGGAGCTCCTGGAGGAGTCCCGCGGCGAGCTCGGCGACCTGCAGAACGTCCTCTACGCGCACAACCGCTATGCGTTGCTGCTGCTCTTCCAGGGCATGGACACCGCCGGCAAGGGCGGGGCGATCAAGCACGTGATGTCCGGCGTCAATCCGCAGGGGTGCCAGGTGTTCAGCTTCGCGCAGCCGAGCGCCGAGGAGCTGGACCATGACTTCCTCTGGCGCACCAACCGCTGCCTACCCGAGCGCGGGCGTATCGGCATCTTCGACCGCTCGTACTACGAGGAGGTGCTGGTGGTGCGGGTCGTCCCCGGCGTGCTGGAGCGCCAGCGCCTGCCGGCGGAGCTGGTCGACCGCGACCGTATCTGGCGCGAGCGCTTCGGCGACATCGTCAACCTGGAGGCGTACCTGCGCCGCAACGGCACCCGAGTCGTCAAGTTCTTCCTCCACATCTCCAAGGAAGAGCAGCGCCAGCGCCTGCTCGCGCGTATCGATCAGCCGCACAAGAACTGGAAGATCACCCGCGCCGACATCGAGTCGCGCGGGCTTTGGGACGACTACCAGGAGGCCTACGCCGAGTGCCTGGGCGCCACCAGCAGCGAGCATGCGCCTTGGCTGGTCGTCCCCGCCGACGACAAGCGCAACGCCCGACTCATCGTCGCCCAGGCCGTGGTCGAGGCCCTCCAGGGGCTCGAGATGGAGTACCCCAAGGCGAGCGAGGAGCACTTGGAGGAGCTCCGCGAGCTGCGCCAGGTGCTGGAGTCCGATCCCAAGCGCTGACCGGCTCCGGCCATTGCGCGCCCCCAGGTGGGCGCCAGAAACCGGGAACGGGATCGGCCCCGGTCAGAGCTGGGCGCGATCCGCGGTGAAGAGGATGGTGAGCCAGCGGTCCGGCCCCGCGCGGCCGATCGCTGCCCCGATCTCGGCGCGCAGGGCGTCGATCTCGCGGACCGAAACCCTCAGGTCGGGTGGGACCAGCACCGAGATCTCAATGAAATGGCCCCGTCCCGCCTTGGAGACGTAGCTGCGGAAATCCAGAAAACCGTGGCGTGTCAGGAACTCGGCCATCACGCCCCGCACCCTGGCGTCGAGCTCCGGCGGGCTGATCATGAAGATCTCAGCGAACGACTCCCGGGCCTCCCGCAAGGGAAGCGGCAGGATCAGGAGCGAGAGCAACGCCAGCACCGCCGGGTCCACGTAAGGGATCAGCCGGGCGGCCTCGGTCCCCTCCATCAGCAGCCCAGCAGCAAAGGCGATGAGCAGGGCCGAGGTCACCAGGGTGGACATCAGCCAAGCCTTCACGTCCAGCCGGACCAGACCCGAATCGATGCGCTCCGCATGGCCCCGCATCCACCACCACATGGCGAAGCTGACGGCGGCGACGACCAGTGCGTAGACCAGCCCCATGCCGAAATCCGGCTCGTAGCCGCCCTTGAGCATGGAGCTCACGGAGCTCAGCAGGGCGTAGACGACCAGGGCGATCAGCACCGACGCCTTGAGCGCCATCACCAGGGGCTCCAGGTGCCAAAAGCCGTACTGGAACCGCCGATCGCCCTGGCTCGCCACCAGCCGGGCCACAACGAGGGTGAGCCAGGTGACGGCGACATCCACCAGGGAAAAGAGCCCGTCGAAGACGATCGCCGGGGATCGGGCGAGGAGCCCGAAGAGGACCCCGACCCCGGCGATCACGGCGGTCGCCGCCACCGAGATCCGCAACAAGCGGGCCTCCAGCTCGCTACGCAGCCGCATCACGCGCTCAATCGCCGCCATCGCAACCGCCTCCCCCTGACCGGGCACCTATCCTGAGCCCGGTATCAGGGCCGCCGCAACCCAGGGCCTGGGGTGCGGGACTCGGGCCATCCCCGAGCGCGTCCCGGTAGGGCCAGCGCGCACCGTCGCGCGGGGGTCCTTAGCCAGAAATTCACCAGGACCGTAGAACGTAGGATGCGGTGAGCTTGCGAACCGCATCGTTCGCGTTTTCGATGTGATGCGGTTCGTTCCTCACTGCATCCTACCCCGCTATGCAAAAGGAAAGACCTGACCCCGTCACCCGTAGGATGCGGCGAACTTGCGAACCGCATCGTTCGCGTTTTCGATGTGATGCGGTTCGTTCCCCACCGCATCCTACCCAGCTATGCAAGATGAAATACCTGACCCCGGCAGTTGACCCCGGCAGTTGACCCCGGCAGTTGACCCCGGCAGTGACGTGACGCGACAGCGGTGACCCCGGCAGCGGCACCGGAATTTGGCTACTGAGCTGTTACGTATTTTTTATCTTCAACGCATAATCGAAAGGGGGCACAATTGTGTAGCTCCTATGGTTTGCACCGTCTCACTGCCCAGGCAGTTGTAAACACAGTTTCTGTTAACCCCAGAGGTCCACTCGCTTTGCTTGAAGCAAGTAATGCCTCCAGACGGGTCGCTCGGGACATATGATGGTTGCTGCATCATTTGGAAACCCATATTCATCATGCGCTGGTTTTGTTGGACAGCATTGTAAAGCATGCCCGAGTACTGACCGCAATCAGCGCCTCGCTGTTGTAGCTCCATGGCCCACTCTGACCGTATTTCAGCCGGTGCTAGCGTGGCGACAGCCAACTTCTCGCATAGCGAATAATCTGGGAGTTCTGCATTGGCCTGCCGGCGCTCCTCGGGCGTGCCGTAAATGCTCGCACAAGCCGAAAACGCAAATGAGACCACGCATGAAATTATTAGCTTCTTCACGAACGAATCCTCCTTATACGTCTAACGTTCCGGTTCAGGCGCGGCGACGCGATAGCGCCGACGTCGCCTGGAACCGGTTGTTAGGCCGATTTATGGTTCTGGACCTTGCCATCGTGACCCAAGCCGGTTCTGTGGTACGTGTTTCAAGAAAAGCTCCATCAATGCATGCATTTCATTGGCGATATCAATAAACGCCCACCCCTTTTGTTCGGGAGTAACTTCAAGGCGTGCGTACGTTAGGTCAGATGACCTGATCTCCACCCCTTGGTCTTTTTGCGTCCGCTCAGCGAAAAGACATGACGGATCAGTGGGAAGGACGGTGGGGCGAGGATTTCGCTGA
>JALOTB010000031.1 GCA_025458165.1 Chromatiaceae bacterium
CTCACGGCGTCCGCCTTGGGTTTCGCTACGCTTCTCGTCACTCTTCGCGGTTACCTCCTCTCAGGTAACAAGTACATGCCCATGTCGGGCACACTAGGACCCGGCAACCCGGGTCATCTCCGTCCAGACCATCGCCTCGGGCTCCCGCTCACACCACGCCCGCGCAAGGACCCGCCGGGTCTGTTCCCCGGTCCGGGCGCGGGCGGGGTGAGCCCGGGCCTCGATCGGCAACGGGACCGCACGCCGGCGGGTGGCGAATCGCCTCCGCTCGACGAGGCCACACGGTGCGCACGTGTGCTGGAGGTTCTGCGTTCAGCGCCTGAGTGGGAGGACGATCACGAACTCCTTGGGAGGATGGAGGCGGGAGCGGTGAGCGCTACGCAACACCCCGAGGCGGATGAATAGGCGTAAGGCAAGCTGCGCGGGCGCAGGGCCGCCGCGGACCGAAGCCGGGGATGCAGGGCGGCGATCCGACGCACCGTGCCTCAGCGAGCGCCTGCCGTCGGTGTCGGGAGCGGTCGCTCCAACTCGCCCTTTTCAGTGACGGGTTAACGCGCTTAGCGGACTCCCGTCTTGGTGCCCAGCAGTGGTGGGCAACGGTCGTAAGCGGACCAACCGGAGCGCCTTGCCAATCCTTGTTGTGGCAAGAAGGACACAAGCCTTCAGGATGCTCACCGACAATCGGTATCCGCCCAACCCACCTGACGACTGACCGATCCCGCGCGACGGTTCGACGCTGATACCAGACACGGCGGCTCCAAGGGTCGGTGGGTGCACACGACCCAAACCGGTCAGAGAGTGCGGATACGTGAACGGCTGCTCAAGGCAGGTGAGGGGACATTTGGATCGGGCTCGTCTCACAGGAACCGGGGAAGGCCCTCGCCTGTTCCTGACCCTTGTCTATGCCACGGGAGCGGGTGCTCGCCTGGCGCTGGATCCCCCGGAGCGATGTGATTAGGCCTAGCTCTCCACGAGGCAGTTGAACGCTTCTTGCGTGGAGTGCCCGTCGTTCGTAAGGCCCTCGTTCAGTCCTTGAGCGCCTGTTTCACGATCGGGGCCGCACCCGGCCGGTGCCGAGGAGGATCTCGCGCTCGCGCAGATCGCGCATCAGGCGGGACCCGCTCGTCATCACCAGAGCGGGATCCGGGTGTTGGAGCTCCTGGACGATCTGGCTCAGTGCCTGCTCGCCGCACCAGTCGGGGTGCTCCTGAAGGAGCGTAAGCAGGCGCTGGGTGACGGCGTTGATCTCGAGGAAACCCACGCGGTCTTGCCGATCGCGGTGGACCACCAGGTGCGTCGGCTCGCCCCCCGGGGCCTGCGGCCGGAAATCAGGTCCGATGCGGTGCACCGGGAAGCGGTAGCTCAGGTTCCAAGCGAGCGGGGAGACCACCGGGATGCCGCTCAGGAGATCGCCGTTGGGGTCGATCGCGGCGCGGTCGAGCTCGGCATCGCTGACGGCCAGCGCAAGCTCCACCCACTCGTAGTGCGCCAGCTCGAGCAGAAAGGGCGGGTCGCGCGGATCGGCCTCGCGCTCGTTGGCGAGGTAGTCCAGGAGCTCCTGGGCGATCTCGGGGAAGAGCGGCGTCTCGCAGCGGTGGCGCGCGTAGAAACCACGCACCAGGTCATGCCAGTGGTCGTCATTGAGGAGCCGGCGCAGGACCGGGAAGTTGCCGGCGAGCAGGGACTCGACGTTGGTGTAGAAGAGCTCGCGGTAGATCGCCATGCGGCGGTCTTCCACGTCGGGCGGGCCGGGATGCGCTCGCGGGTCGCGGATGGGGTCTGACAATCACCGGAACGAAAACTTACGCTAAGGCGGCTCCAACGCATCCCCTGTTTGCGAACTATCGCAGTGGCAGGTACTGGACTTGGCCGTCCCATTCCCCATCCTCGCTGCAGGTTGCGAGGAGTACGATGTCGTCGATCGCCGAGCGCAGAGCCACTGTCCGGCCGACCTCGAAGACGCCAGCCATGGGTTTTCCTGCTCGAACGCGTTCGTAGGCGAATGCGGTGATAGTGGCGACGTCGTGGGTCAGAAGGATTCGCTGATGTCCGGCCGCCCACTCCAGCACCGTCGGATCGTTCGCTCCCGAGAGGCCGACGTCCTGGACACGGACCAAATCGATGTCCGGGTCCCGCAGACGCACGCCGCGAACGATGTTGTTGTTGAGGTTCTCGTCGGCGAGCAACCGAATCACGCCGAGTCCTGCCCGACTTGGCGCGCGATCAGACGCGCACGTATTCCGGCAGGATCGAAGAGCCGCTCGTTCGCCTGCCTCACCTCGGTCGCGCGCTGCTCGCGAATCCGCAGATAGTCATCTACCTCGGCGGTGTGGGCCAGGTAGTAGGCGATGACGGCGTAAACCTGGCCGAGGGATATCGCTGGATACTGTTCTGCGATCTCCTCGGCGGTGGCCCCGTCGCGAAAGGCACCGACAACGGTATCCAGCGTCACGCGGGAGTTACCCACGCGAAAGACCCCGGCAGCGTCCGCTGCCAAGGGTGGTGCTTCAGCCGCGACGACCATGGTCATGTCATTTCTCCGAGTGCGTTGGATCGATTTTCCGTGATCACGGCGCTGGCGTTGGCTCGCTGGCCACCGCGAGATACCGATAGAAAGTCGCCCGCGAGATGTCCAGGGTCTTGCAGATCTGCTTGACGCTCAGCTCGTGATCTCTGTGCATCCGGCGGGCGGTCTTTACCCGCGGATCGTCGCCTCTGATCGGCTTACGACCGCCTTTGCGTCCGCGTGCCCGAGCCGCGGAAAGCCCGGCGTTGGTTCGCTCCTGGACCAACCGCCGCTCGAACTGGGCCAGCGCCGAGAAGATGTGGAAGACCAACTCTCCGGATGCACTGGTGGTGTCGATGGCGCCGTCGCGCAGCGAGCGGAAGGCGACGCCTTTCTCGAGGAGCTCCTGGATCAAGGTCACCAGGTGCGGCATAGAGCGGCCGAGCCGGTCGAGCCGCCAGACCAGGAGCGTGTCCCCCGGCTCAAGCGCGTCGATGCAGGCATCGAGTCCTGGTCGCTTGGTGCGGGCACCGGAGACCTTGTCGACGAAGATCAGCTCGTCGCGGCAACCGGCCTCACGCAGGGCATCGAGCTGTAGGTCGACATCCTGCTCCTCGGTACTCACCCGCGCGTAGCCCACCAGTTTTCCCATCGTCCCGTCGTCTACCTGGCTTCTGTCTTGCCTTCGCCTCGCCTGCATGGATAAATGAGACTTTCTTTGACGAGACGAAAAGATGCGACAATTATGGGCCGCTTTTGCCGCCGTTGCGATCCCCGGTCGCGCGTCTCGACAAACGACCGTTTCTTGAGACGGCCCGGTGCCGGTCGATTTTCTCACCGAGGCGCAGAAACGCCGCTACGGCCGGTATCCCGAGGAGGTCAGTGCGGTCCAGCTCGCGCGTTACTTCCACGTCGATGACACCGCCCGGGATCTGATCGCTCAGCGTCGCGGCGATGCCAACCGTCTCGGCTTCGTGCTTCAGCTCCTGACGGTGCGGTTCCTCGGAACCTTCCTGCCGAACCCGACCGAGGTGCCGGTGGTCGTCGTCGCTCACGTGGCCAGGCAATTGGCGATCGCCGATGTCGGTTGTCTTGTGCGGTATCTGGATCGTGAGCCGACACGGCATGAGCATCGCGCCGAGATCCGAGCGGTCTACGGCTACCAGGATTTCGGTCCGCGCTGGTCGTTCCGGCTGACACGCTGGCTGTATCTGCGCGCCTGGTTCGGCAACGAACGGCCCAGCCTGCTGTTCGATCAGGCCACGGCTTGGCTGATCGAGCGCAAGGTCCTACTGCCAGGCGTCACCACCTTGTCCCGTCTGGTCGCCAGCGTGCGCGAGCGCACGGCGACCCGACTATGGCGAAGCCTGGCGGCATTGCCCGATGCGGAGCAACAAGCGCAGCTCGAGACCCTGCTGGAGATTCCGCAGGGCACCCGCTACAGCCGCCTCGACAGCCTTCGTCGCGGCCCTACCCGCGTGAGCGCGCCGGCGCTACTCGCGGCCCTGCGCCGACATGCCGACTTGAAAGCCATGGGTATCGGTACGCTGGACTTCTCCGGCATCCCGCCAGTGCGCCTGCAGGCCCTGGCTCGGCACGCGGCCACGGCCTGGGCGCCGACCATCGCGCGAATGCCGCGGCAACGGCGTATCGCGACCCTGGTGGCCTTCGTCGCCGTCCAGGAAATCAGCGCCCTTGATGACGCGCTGGATGTCCTGGACATGCTGATCACCGAGATCGCCGCGCAGGCAAAGCGCCTGGGACAGAAGCAGCGGCTGCGCACGCTGCGGGACCTGGACCAGGCGGCCCTTGCGCTCAGCGAGGCATGCGCCATCTTGCTCGATCCCGCGGGCTCGGGTCAGGACGTGCGCGAGGCGATCTTCGAACGGGTACCCGAGGCGCGCATGCGCCAGGCCATCGAAACCGTGCACGCCCTGGCCAGGCCTGCCGAGGACAATTACCAGCAAGAGCTGGTCGAGCGCTATCGTCGGGTCCGGCATTTCTTGCCGACGGTCCTCCAACAGGTGCGCTTCGCCGCAACGCCCTCCGGCCAGCCCGCGATGGACGCCCTGGCATTTCTGTGCGCGATCGAGGGGAAGCGCGCGCCGGATCTGAGCGAGGCACCCTTGGAGATCGTCACCAAACCGTGGCGGCGCTTGGTTCTGCCGAAGGGCGGCGGGGTCGATCGTCCCGCCTATACCTTGTGTGCCCTCGAGCGTGTGCAAGACAGTCTGCGTCGACGTGATCTGTACGTCACGCCCAGCGAGCGCTGGGGCGATCCCCGCGTCAAGCTGCTGCAAGGTGCCCAGTGGGAAGGAGCCAGAGGCCGGATCTGCCGCTCGTTGAATCTGCCCCTCGACCCGGACCAAGCCATTGGGCGGCTACGCGAGCAGCTCGACCTGGCCTATCGGTGCACGCTCGATCATCTGCCAGAGAACGAGGCGGTCTCCATCGATGAAGCCGCCGAAGATCGGCCGCTGAGACTCAGCAATCTCGACAAAATCGATGAGCCCGCGAGCCTGATTGCCTTGCGCGAGCACGTGCTCGAGCGGCTGCCGCGCATCGATCTGCCCGAGATCCTACTGGAGATCCATCTGCGAACCGGGTTCGCGGATGCCTTCACCCACATCAGCGAGTCGCAGTCCCGCGTCGAGGACCTGGCAATCAGCGTCTGCGCGGTGCTCCTGGCCGAGGCCTGCAACATCGGCCTGGAGCCATTGGTCCGCGGCGACAACCCGGCGCTGACCCGAAACCGCCTGAGCTGGGTCCAGCAGAACTATGTGCGTGCCGAGACCCTGATCGAGGCCAACGCCCGTCTGGTGGAGTGCCAGACGGCGAATGCGCTTGCCCGGGAATGGGGCGGGGGCGAGGTTGCCTCCGCCGACGGCATGCGCTTCGTCACCCCGGTGCAGACGATCCACGCCGGTCCCAATCGGAAGTACTTCGGTGCCGGGCGTGGAATCACCTACTACAACTTCTCCAGCGACCAGTATGCCGGGTTCCACAACATCGTCATCCCCGGCACCTTGCGCGATTCCATCTACATCCTCGCCGGACTCCTGGAGCAGCAGACCAGCCTTCAACCCCAGGAGATCATGGCCGATACGGCCGGCGCCAGTGACGTCATGTTCGGGTTGTTTTGGTTGCTCGGATACCAGTTCAGTCCCCGCCTCGCCGACGTCGGTGGCACCCGATTCTGGCGCATCGATCGAGAGGCCGACTACGGTATGTTGAATGGGCTATCCAAGCACCAGATCAACATTGAGCGGATCGCCCGACACTGGGAGGATATCCTGCGCGTCGCCGGCTCTTTGAAGCTGGGCACCATCGGGGCACCGGAGCTGGTTCGTTCCCTGCTGAAGAGCGACCGCCCATCCAGTTTGACCAAGGCGATCGGCGACCTGGGACGGATTCCGAAGACCATCCACTTGCTGACCTACCTCGACGACGAGTCCTACCGGCGGCGCATCCTGGTCCAGCTCAACCGAGGCGAGGGTCGGCATGCCGTCGCGCGCAAGATCTGCCACGGCCAGCGAGGCGAGATCCGCAAGCGCTATCGGGAGGGGCAGGAAAACCAGCTCAACGCGCTCGGGTTGGTGACCAACGCGGTGATCCTCTGGAACACACTCTACATCGAGGCCGCGCTGGAACAGCTCCGGGCCGAGGGGCTCGAGGTCCGTCCCGAGGACGTGGCGCGACTGTCGCCACTGCCGACCCTCCACATCAACGTGCTGGGCCGATACTCGTTCCTGCTGGCCGAGGCCGTTGCCGCAGGTGGCATGCGCCCCCTGCGCAACCCCGAGGCGGACGACGACTGGCTCTTAGCGTAAGTTTTCGTTCCGATGATTGTCGGACCCCCGGATGTGCGCGGCGAAGGCGCGCTGCTGTTGAGCCAGCGCGGGCGGCTCAGCCATGGGCGCGGCGCTCCACGCCTTGGTGGCGGGCCTGGAGCCGGGCGATCTCGGCGACCTCGCCGGCCAGCTCGGCTAGGGGAGGGATGTTGAAGTCGCGTTCCAGCAGGGTCGGAAAGATCCCGAAGCGCCGGTAGGCGTGCTCGAGCAGGTTCCACACCGGGTCGATCACATCAGCGCCGTGGGTGTCGACCCGCAGGTCGGGGGCCTCGGCGTAGTGACCAGCGATGTGGGCGTAGACCACACGCTCCCCCGGCAGGGCCTCGAGGAAGGCGAGCGGGTCGTAGCCGTGGTTGATGCTGTTGACGTAGATGTTGTTCACATCGAGCAGGAGGTCGCAGTCGGCCTCGCTGAGCACGGCGTTGAGGAAGTCGATCTCGGCCATCTCCTGACCCGGGGCGGCGTAATACGACACGTTCTCCAAGGCGATGCGCCGCCCGAGGATGTCCTGGACTTCGCGCACCCGCGCGACGACATGATGCACGGCCTCCTCTGTGAAGGGGATGGGCATCAGGTCGTAGAGGTGCCCGTCGTCGGAGCAGTAGCTCAGGTGCTCGCTGTAGGCGCGGATGCCGTGCACGTCGAGAAAGTCTCGGATGCGCTCGACGAACGCCCGATCGAGCGGCGCGGGCGAGCCGATCGACAGCGACAGGCCATGACAGACGAAGGGGAAGCGCTCGGTCAGACTGCGCAGCAGTCGGCCGAAACGCCCGCCCACGCCGATCCAGTTCTCCGGGGCGATCTCCCAGAAGTCGACGGCCTGCGGAGCACGCTCGGCCGCGGCGTCGATGAACGAGCGCCGCAGGCCGAGACCGGCGCCATGAACGGGGAATCGATCAGGGTTCATGGCTGACGAACGGCCTTATTTGGCGCCGCCGCACTTGCCCTCACCGCACTTGCCTTCCTTGGTCGCCTTCTCGCCGCCGCACTTGCCTTCACCGCACTTGCCCTCGGCGCCCGCCTTCTCGCCGCCGCACTTGCCCTCCTTGGCAGTCTTCGCCTCGGCGGGGGCGGCCTCGGTGGCGGGCGCACTCTCGGCGAGCAGCATGTAGCCGCTCGGCAGCGCGGTCGCGCCGAAGGGGTTCTCGGCGGCCTGGGCAACGCTCACGGCCGAGAGGCTCCCGACCAGGGCGGCACCGACGACGGCGGCAACAGGCTTGATGACGTTCTTCTTGGACATGGTCGTCTCCTAAACTGTAAGTAACGAAAAATGCTGGTTTGATTTGGCTCGGCCGACCGAAGCGGCCGTGCCAGCCAGGGAAAGCCCGACTATTTCGATCGGAGTTTGGGTCGATACCGCCGACAGTGGAAGCTGGAAACCAATCTCTGCCGTCGCGCTATCGTCTGTTAAGACCGGGAAGCCGAGGGCTTTCTTTCGTCCGGTCGGATGGAAACGGTCGGCGCCTCCTTCGGCCGCCTCGGCTGTCAGTCGCGAGCAACCAACCGTGCCCGAACCCAGTAATCCACGCTCAGAAAGCGCCCGGCGCCGACGAAGAAGAGCGCGAGCAGCATCACGAAGTAGGTCGCGGCGAACTCGATGCCGTTGTTGAGGATCACCAGGCTGCCGTTCTCGGTGAGCCAGCTGTAGTTGCCGTGCTCGCGCAGGATGTCCTTGGCGCGGTCGAGCCGTTCGATCGCGCCGACGGTCCGCTCGGTCGCGAACAGCGACCCGCTCCCCTCGGCGATGGCCAGCCAGCCGTTCTGCCAATGCACGGTGAGCGCGGCGACGATCATCGTCACCATCAACGGGATCGAGACCCAGCGCACCCCAAGCCCGAGCACCAGCAGCACGGCGCCCAGGATCTCGGTCCCAGTCGCAAGGGCCGCCATCAGCCAGGGCAGCGGCAGGCCGAGGCCCCAGTCGGGATTGCCGAACCACTCGACCGTGCTGTCGAAGGCGGCGAGCTTGTTGGTCCCGGCCATCCAGAAGACCGGTGCCAGATACAGGCGAAGGGCCAAAGGCGCGAGGAAGTCCACCGCGCGGGTGGCATCGAGCAGGCGTTGGGCACGGAGTGCGAGTGCAAGCATCGGGGTTACCTCCAAAGGGTCGATCGGAAGACTTGCGGCGGTGCGCGCTGACGGCTCCACGCGCACCCTCGCCGTTGCTGCTCAAGACCCGCCGCTGCCGCGGCTTCTTTCGCCCCCCGCCGAGACGCCAGATCCCTCGCTCGCGCCCTGGGACCACCGAGCGCTCCGTCCGGTGTAACGATCCGTTACACGACAGCCGGGTGGTTCGCGCTTTCGTTACAACGAAACGTGGCGAGCGGTCATCGGATCTAGGAGTTTCTAACGTTTTTACAGTGCCTTAGGAGTTGGCACGGCGGTTGAGATGGTGTTGGCGAGCTTTCCACTCACCGGAGACCGCCATGACCACTACCGTCGCCAACCTGCCCTCGGACTCGGCCGCTGCCGAGACCGCGCCGCAGTCGCTCGCATTCGACGACCTCGTGCGCCGCTACGGGCGCGAGCTCTATCGCTACGCCTACCGACTCTCCGGGCACGTGCAGACCGCCGAGGATCTGGTCCAGGAGAGCCTGATGCGCGCCTGGGGCTCGCTGCACCGCCTGCAGAACCCGAGCGCCGTGCGCGGCTGGCTCTATACCATCGTGCGCCGCGAGAACGCCCGCCGCTTCGAGCGCCCGCACCTGGAAGACCAGGAGCTGCCGGCAGACGACTTCACCCCGGCGCACGCCACCTACGACACCTCCACCGAGGCCTTCGTCCTGCGCCGCGCGATCCTGGCCCTGCCGGCGAAGTACCGCGAGCCGCTGATCCTGCAGGTGCTCCACGGGCTCTCCCAGGAGGAGATCGCCGAGCGCCTGGGCCTGAGTTCGGCCGGCGTCGGCACCCGCCTCTTCCGCGCCCGCCAGCAGCTCCGCGCGGCCCTGGGGGAGGCGGAATGAACCCCGGCGCGGACAGATCCGCGGGCGCCAGCGCTGCCGAGCGTCGACCGCGCGTGCTGCTGATCGAGGACGACCTCGCCCTCGGGCGGATGCTGACTTGGGAGCTGGAGGAGCGCGGCATCGAGACCGTGCTGGCCGGCTCTTGCGCCGAGGCGCTGCGAGCGGCCGAGTCCGCGCGGTTCGATCTGATGCTGGTCGACGCCGATCTGCCCGACGGGGATGGCGTGCGACTCGCAGAGCATCTGGCAGGTACCCGAGGCGACACGACGGTAGTGATCTATAGCGGCCGCCATGGGATCCGCGGCGCCTGCGCCGAGCACCCCGCCGTGCACGCGGTGCTCACCAAGCCGGTGCGGGTGTGGGAGATCCTGGCGCTCCTTCAGACCTCCACGCCGTCCCCCGCACCGGCGAGCACCGAGCGAGGGGCAAGCCGTTCGTACAGTGGGTGAGGCGCAGCTCATCACACCGACCGGCCTTAGCCCAGTGCTGTGTCATCCGCCGGTGTAAGCCATCGGCCGCAGGGGACGACGCGCCGGTTGGTCGAACCCGTGCTGCTGCGGCATTAGCTGCAGTGCGAGGCGGATGACGCACTCCAAGGCCTGGTCATCTCCCTCGTAGAGCGCGTCGGCGAGCGAGATCGAGCCCCGGTCGTCAAGGCAGGGAATGAGCCGCCCGTCGGCCGTGAGCCGAACGCGGTTGCAGGTTGCGCAGAAATGGCGAGAGATCGGCGTGATCAGTCCAATGCGCTGTTCGCTCCCGGCGATGCGCAGGTAGCGCGCCGGGCCGCCCTCGGCCAGATGGTTGTCGGCCAGCAGCTCGAGCCAGGGTACCGGCGGTCGCTCGCGCAGGAGCTGCTCGATGTGGCAGTGACGCAAACCGATCCCCGCACCGGCGATCACGCGATCGCCTGGGCGGGGGCCGTGGATGGCGCAAGCCTACATGGGTCGACACGAACCGAGCGGCGTCCTACTTCGCCGGCTTGGTCGCGGCGACCGTGCCGCCGACGATCTTGGTGCAGGGCCCCTCAGGGACATACACCCATTCGGTTGGGTCGCCATCGGAGGCCGCCTGACCGGCACATTCGTGCTTACCGTCCCGGGCACCGCAGTCGTTCATGCCCTGCTTGACGATGCCGGCACACTTCTCCCAGGCCTTTGGCGCGTCCGGCACGGCATTGGCTTGGCCGGCGGCGAGCAGCGCGCCGGCGGCCAGGATGCCGGCGATGCCCTGGGCAAAACGGGTTTTGGTGTCGCTCATGGAACCGATCTTCTTGGGTTACGGCATTGGTTGCTGACGGCCATCAGCGTGCCGTCAAGTCACAAGACGAGAACTGCCGCCCGACTATTGCATTACGGCTGGACTCGCAAGGGTATTCCCGCGCGGTCGGGATGGCCGGCGGATCAACCTTCCCCGCGCTGACGCGGCTCTTTGCATGCCTCAGGGTGCGTCGTCCGGGTCGAGCCAGGAGCCAGCGTGATAGGCCTCGGCGAAGCGCCGGTCCTCGCTCACTAAGTGTTCGAAGCACCAGCGCTTGATGCACTCCAGGGATTCGTCATCGAGCGGCTCGGCGCCCGCCGTCTCCAGCCGCCGCCAGAAGGTCGTGAGCTCGGCGAGCTGTATGGCATGCTCGCTGCGGTGGGGGGGCGAGGTCCGGGTAGCCGATGGCGGCCATGAACGACTCCTCGCGGCGAAAATGCGCGCGCAAATGCTCGACCAGGGCCTGGAGTCCCGCGAGCTGGCGATCGGGGCAGGGGCGCGGCGTCGCGGCCGCACGCGAGGGCTGGGCGACGTCGGCCGCCGGCCTCGCCGCCGCCAGCACGACATTGAGCAGCGCTACCAGTTTTTGGTGGTCGACGTCGAGCACATCGATCCCGAGCCGCCAGCCCTCGCGCCAGACCAGGGGCGCGGTTGGCTCCCCGTCGTGCGCGGAGTCGTCGCTGGGCCTCTGGGGATGCGTCACGGCGTTGCCAGCCGCTCGAGTGCGGCGAGGATGGCGGCGGGCTCCATGCGCTTGCGGTAATCGACATCGGCGAAGGCCGCACGCACCACCCCCTGGCGGTCGATGACGAAGGTCGCGGGCACCGGAAGCCCGTAGCGGCCCGCGCCGTTGTAGTCGGCGAGATCGAGTGACAGCCGCTCGCGGTAGAGGCGGACCAGCGCCTCGGGCAGCTCGAAGTAGAGCCGGTAGGCGCGCATCACCTGATCGTCGAGATCGCTCAGCACCTCGAACGGATAGCCGTCCAGCTCGAGCTGGGCGCGCGAGCGGTCAGGCCGTTGCGGAGTGACCGCCACCAGCCGCGCACCGTGCCGCCGCAACTGCGGGAGGGTCTGTTGCAGGGCACGGAGCTGGAGGTTGCAATAGGGGCACCAGGCGCCACGGTAGAAGGTGAGCACCACAGGGCCTTCGGCGAGCAGATCACTCAGCCGGCGGGTCTCGCCAAAGGCGTTCGGCAGGGCGAAATCCGGGGCCTGCTCGCCGAGCGCAAGCCCCGGCTCCGGCATAGCCTGCGCCAGCTCTTGGGCGGAGCGCTCCATCACGGCGCGGTCCTCGGCGCTCAGCTTGGAGCCTACGGTCTTGGCCTGCTCGGCCTGGAAGGCCGCGAGCGCGTCGCGGTAGCTCGCGACGGCACCGGGTGACTGGGGCTCGCCCGCGGCGAGCGCGGTACTGAGGGCCAACAGGCTCAGGGACAGCAAGGAACGGCGCATGGCAAGATGCTCCTAATGGGGTGAGGTCTACGCAGGCGCTTGGATCGAGTCGCCTACTCGACAGTGATGCGGCGTGAGTGCTTGCCGCGCGTGGCCGCGGCCGCCCCGCGCCACCAACCGTCCGACCTGGAGGGAATCCGATGGACGAGAACGCTGACAGGCTTGGTCAAGAGGCGCAGCTTCGGCTGCGCGCCGAGCGTTCCCTGCGCGAGAGCGAGGAGCGGCTGCGCCGCGTCTTTGAGCACTCCAATGACGCCATCCTGGTGATCGACCCGGAGGCCGACCGCATCCTCATGGCCAATCCCCGGGCGGCCGCCATGCTCGGCTACGGCCCCGACGAGCTGATCGCGGCGGTGAAGATCTCGGCCATCCACCCCAACGAGCGGCCGCAGCTCCAGGCTTTCACCGACGGCGTGCGTGCGCGGGGCACCGGCTGGACCAACGAGCTCTCCTGCACGCGCAAGGATGGGGCGCGGCTGCCGGCGGAGATCGCGGCCTCGGTGGCGGCTTTCGAGGGGCGCAACTGCATCATCGCCGTGGTGCGCGATGTCAGCGAGCGCAAGGCCGCACAGGAGGCCCTCGAGCGCAGCGAGCGACGCTTCCGCGCCTTCGTCGAGAACGCCGGGGACGGCTTCTTCCTGGTCGGACAGGACGGGCGCATCGCCGACGTCAACCCCCGCGCCTGCCAGATGTTGGGCTATGGCGCCGAGGAGCTCATCGGCCGTGCCGTGCTCGACATCGATATTGGCCTCTCGCCTGCCGCGCTCGCGGAGTTGACCGCGAGCCTTACGCCGGACCAACCCCGCGTCATCGAGAGCCGCCACCGGCGCAAGGACGGCACCAGCTTTCCGAGCGAGGTCAGCCTGTGCCGGTTCGGCACGCCTTCGGCGCCCCAGTACATCGCTCTCGTGCGCGATGTGACCCAGCGCAGGGCGGGCGAGGCGGCGCTCGCCCGCCTTGCCGAGCTCGGCCAGTTCACCGCGATGATCACCCATCAGGTCCGCAATCCGCTGGCCACCATCGTGATGTGTCTGGACTATTTCGCCCGCCAGGGGCTCCCCGACCCGGCGGCGCGGCGTCTCACGCTTGCGCAGGGCGAGGCCGAGCGGCTCGAGCGGCTGCTCGCCGAGATCCTGGCCTATGCCGGCGAGCCCAGCCTCCATCTCGAATCGATCGACCTCCGCGAGCTGATCGAGACCCTGCTGCCCGCGCTTCAGGCGATACCGGTGGTGGCAACCCGCCGCCTGCGGCTCACCGAGGCGCCGGGCGAGGGGCCGCGCATCCAAGCCGACCGCGATCAGCTCGCCCAGGCCCTGACCAACCTGGTGGTCAACGCCTGCGAGGCGGTCGGCCCCGAGGACGAGGTAGCGCTTCGTGTTGGTGGCCCCTCCGGGCCGTCGGGGCCTTGGGTGGAGGTGCGCAACCCGGGCGCGCCGATCCCCGCCGAGACCCTGGCCCGCATCGGCACGCCCTTCTTCACCACCAAACCGCAGGGTACCGGTCTGGGCATCGCCTACGTGCGGCGGGTCGCTGCCGCGCACGGCTGGCGGCTGGAGCTCCGCTCGTGCGCGGAGCAGGGCACCCGCGCGCGGCTCTGGCTTTAGGGCCAAGGATCGCTGCTCCCGGTCGGGTGCCCAGCGCCTTCGCGGACGGGTCAGCACGCGCGCGAGTCAACGCCGATGCTTACCCACGACCACCACCCGAGTGCGTCCCGAGTGGCCGCGGCTATGGCGGCCGGCGTAACCCGAGCGGTAGCCGTAGCGCCCGTGCCCGAGATACTTGCGGTCCGTGTAGCCATATCCGCCGGAGTAGTAGCGGCTGGGGCCGCGGTAGCCGTAGCCATGCCTGCCGTATCCGCCGTAGGAATAGGCTGGCGAGTAGCCGGAGGAGGACCAGGCGAGCGCCGACGGCGGGACTGCGGTCAGGGTAAGCAGCGCCAGCAGCGCCGCGGGTACGGAGACGCGAGCTCTCAAGGACATGGAAACCTCCTTCCAGAACGCACGGAGCGGGACTCGCCTCGGCACCACGGCCGACCAGGCAAAGGCCGCAATGGTTGGATAGCCATTACGACCGTCGCTGTCGTCCGCCTCTTTCATGCAACGGGCGAAACAACGAGCCGTCGGAAAGGGTCTTCTCCGGTAGGTATGCCGCCCCCACCCTCTGCAGGCAGGGGCAAAATGAAACTCGACCGACGCACGTTCCTCTCCACCGCGATCGCCGCGCTCGCGACCCGCTTCAGCCGGCCGCTTGCGGCCGCGCCGGGCGCTCCCGCGCGGGCGGGGCTGCTCGCCCTGTTGCTCGAGACCGAGCGCGCCGCGCTCCCGGAGTCGCTGGCGCGCGAGATCGCGGCCGGGCTCGGCCCTTATGAGCTGCTCGGGGCGCTGGCCGAGGCGGCGGCCCGCACGGTCGCGCCTTACCCGCAGGTGGGCTTCAAGTACCACGCCCTGATGGTCCTGCACGCGGTGGAGCAGTCGATGCGTCTGGGGCTCGAGGCCGACGCCTGGCTGGCACTGCTGTGGGCAGCCGACGGCCTCAAGGCCTCGCAGGCGGCGGAGCGCGCGCGCGGCGCTTGGCGGCTGCCCGCGGTGCCGGCCTGCGCAATTCCGCCGCCACACCGAGCCGAGGCGGCCTTGATTGAGGCCCTGGAGGGCTGGGAGCCGGAGGCGGCCGATGCGGCCGTCGTCGGGATGCTGCGGGCCCGGGAGCAGGAGCGGCTGTTCGCTCTGCTCTTCGCCTACGGGGCGCGCGACTTCCGCGCCATCGGGCACAAGGCGATCACGGTCGCCAACTGCCACCGCCTGGCCGGGCTGATCGCGGTGGGGCATCAGGAGCCGATGCTGCGCTCGGCGGTGCTCGCCCTGCTCAATCACGGCGAGGGACCCAATCCCGCGACCAGCGATCTCGCCCCCGACCGGCCCGGGCGGCGGCATTGGGCCCTGCTCGCCGACCCGCCCGCCGCCGCCGGCAGTGCCCCGGTTGAGGTCGCGGACCTGCTCGCCGTGCTGCGCACCGGCTCGGATGCGGACGCCGGCCAGGCGATGTGGCAGGCGATCGCCCGCGGCACCGCGCCGGACGTCCTGTGGAGCGCGATCTTCGCCGCCGCCGGCGACCTGATGCTCCAGCAGTCCGGCATCCTCTCGGTGCACGCCAACACCAGCGCCGACGGCTTGCACCACGCCTGGCGCCACAGCGCCGATCGCGACACGCGCCACTTCCTGCTGCTGCAGGCCGCGGCCTTCCTGCCGCTCTTTCGCGATCTGCTGGGGGGCGAGCGCCGCTCGCTCGACATCGAAAGCCTCACCCCGAGCGGCGAGGGGCCGCCCTCGCCCGAGGCCGTCGAGGAGATCTTCGCGACCCTCGCCAGCGACCGCATCGGCGCCGCGCGCCAAGCGCTTGGCTACTTGAGCGCCGGCGGACCCGAGCAGTCCTTCGTCACCCAGGCCCGTCACCATGTGGTGCACCGCACCCAGGGCACTCACGACTACAAGCTCGCCGAGGCGGCCTTCGCCAACGCATCGGTCATGGCCCCGCCCTGGCGCGCCCGCTATCTGGCCGCCATCACGCCCTACCTCAACGGCCCGGGCGACCCGCCCAACCCCGCCGTCAGTCAAGCTCTGGAGCTGCCTGTCCTCAGGGCAAGACCGCTCTGACACGTGCGCCCGTCGACGGCGTGGCCGGTCCACGCACTGGTCAAGGGGTCGGACGCCGCGCCAAGCCCGAACGCGTCGGCGGCCCTTCAGCGGGTCGCCAGCCGCTCGATGAGAAAGTCGATCAGCACGCGGGCGCGCAGGGGCATGTAACGGTTCGCCGGGCAGAGCAGCGAGAAGGGCCGCGAGGCCCCGGCATGATCCCGCAGCAGCTCCGTCAGCCGGCCGGCGCGCAGGTCCCCCTCGACCATCTGATCGGCCCGGTAATAGCGCTGGGCAAGGTCCAGTGCTCGATCCAGCCCAAGCCCTGCACCGACCTGCTCAGCTTCATCCAACGCGACGGTCGCTGGCAGACCATCGCCAAGGTGTTTCACTACGAGCTGGATCCAAGGGTGGCAGAAACGCGGGCTGGCAGGGGCAGACGACGGGTCGCAGCGAGGTGCGACCAGAGCCGCTTGGGGGTTGAGCGATCAGCGGCTCAACCAGTTGGGAGCGGCGGCCGGGCCCCCGGCCCGGCCGCAAAGGGTGCCGGCGCTTCCCTGCGAACAGGCCAGGCGTTTCAGACCCCGCCGTCCCGCGGCTTGACCACCCGCGCGATGGCCTCCTGCCGGGTGATCAGCTCACCGCCCTCCCGGACGTAGCGCCCGATGACGTCGGGGTTTCCGGCATACCACTCGTCGACCGAGGTCGGCGCGTCGATGCGCACGATGAAGGCTTGCTCGCTGGGGCCGTGGCCGTAGAACACATCCGGATTCCCGGCGTAGTAGTCCTGCAGCGACACGCGAACGTTGCTCTTCACGACTGGGCGGAAATCACCGCCAGAGACGGTGCTGAAGCCGGGCGTGAGGTCGGGGCCCGCAAAGTTGCCCCACTGATAGTCATGGGCAAACGCGAGGTTGGTAGCCAGGGTGAGCGCAGAGGCGATAAAAATGGTCTTCATGGGTCATCTCCGAGAGTTGATTGTAGGGGGCCGCTCGATGCGGCCTTCACAGTGAGAGACCCGAGCGTTCGCCGATTTCTTTCGACAGGTAACCCTTCTCGTACGGCGGTGCACGACCACACGAGCACCGCCGGCTGTTGATGCGGTTGACCGGGCCTCGTCACGGCCGGGGCGACAGGTCCGGTCGCCGCGACGCCTGCTAATTCGGCCCAGCGACGTAAACGGCTCTGGGATGACATCGATCGGCTATTTATTCCGAAAGATGGAATGTTGGATTCCATTCCCCGGATCTTCTGCTTTCGGGTTGCGTTTGCCACAGTTTAGCTGTCGCCAGCACGACGACGCATTCAACCCGAAACAGGAGAAACACCATGGCACGCATCAACATCGTGACCGCCGAATCGGCCAACCCGGAGCAGAGGGCCCTGTATGACGCCATCCATGCCCAGCTCGGCATGGTGCCCAACTTCCTCAAGGTCTTCGCCAACTCCCCGGCTGCCCTAAAGGCATTTCTGGGACTGCACGGCATCGCCGGCGACGGCTCGCTCGACCCGCAGACGCGCGAGCGCATCGCCCTTGCCCTGGCCCAGCAAAACGGTTGCGAGTATTGCCTTTCGGCGCATACCGCGATTGGCCGCAAGGCGGGCCTCAACGGCCCCGAGATGGTGGCCAACCGAGCGGGTACCAGCCAGGATGAGAAGGCGGCCGTCGCCGTGCGGTTTGCCCGCTCATTGGTCGCTCACATGGGTGAGGTGACCACCGAGGAGCTCATGGAGATGCGCAATGCCGGCTACAGCGAATCGGACATCGTCGAGGTGATCACCCACGTCGGCATGAACATCCTGACCAACCTGCTGGGCAAGGCCGGACGCGTCGACATCGACTTCCCGAAGGTCGAGTTGAGGCTCGCCGCCTGATCCCGCCCACCGATGCCGGGGGCCATGCCCCCGGCGGCAAGGAGACTCGTCATGGCCCGTGCCTTCGCCAAGATCGCCTTCACTCCGAATGTTCAAGCCGTCCAGGCGCGGCTGGGCAGCCGCGATGCCTACCGCACGGCGGAGCTCGGCGAGACCGAGCCGGTCGAGCTCGGCCCCGCTGAAATCGACTTTATCGGCGCGCGCGATAGCTTCTACCAGGGCACCGTCGGCGAGAACGGCTGGCCCTACGTCCAGCACCGCGGTGGGCCGCCTGGCTTCCTGCAGGTGCTGGACCCCAGGACGATCGGCTACGCCGACTTCTCCGGCAACCGCCAGTACATCTCGCTGGGCAATCTCGAAGGCGACGACCGGATCATGCTGTTCCTGATGGATTATCCCGGGCAGCGCCGGCTCAAGATCTGGGGACGGGCGCGCCTGATCGACGAGGACGCGGAGCCCGCGCTGGTCGCCCGGCTCGAGTCACCGAGCTATCGGGCGCGCGTCGAGCGTGGCGTCGTGATCACGGTGGAGGCCTTCGACTGGAACTGCCCGAAGTACATCACGCCGCGGTTCACGGAACGCGAGGTCCGGGAGCTCCGGGAGCTCGCCAGTGGCTGGCCGCCGGAGGCCGCAACGGGCGGATCTACCGCTGCCGAGCTGGATGAAATTGGCAGCGGCGCGCTGAAGCTGGTCGTGACCGGCATCCGTGAGATGACCCCCCGGGTGCGGACCTATGAGCTGCGCGCGCCCGACTGGAGCGATTTGCCGGCGGTCACGGCGGGCGCGCATCTCGTGGTGCCGGTGCGCCTGTCCGGGGGCCGAGTCGTCGCCCGGTCCTATTCGCTCGCCATGGATCCGCACCGGCGCGACCTCTACGAGATCGCCGTACTGCGCGAGGAGACGGGACGCGGCGGGTCGGCGGCCATTCATGCCACCTGGCAGATCGGGACCCGGCTCGCGCTCGACCCACCGGCGAATCAGTTCCCCCTCCACGATGACGCGCGTCCTGCCGTGCTGATCGCCGGCGGCATCGGCATCACGCCGATCAAAGCTATGGCCCATGCGCTCAAGGCCCGCGGCACGCCCTTCGAACTGCACTACAGCGCCAGGACCCCCCGCGACATGGCCTATCGGGACGGGCTGACCGTCGCGTTTCCGGGGGAGGTGCACCCGTATTTCACGCGCTCCCCGGGCGGATCCCGTATCGATCTTCCTGCGATCATGCGCTCTGCCCCTGCTGAAACGCTGTTCTACGTCTGTGGCCCGGCCCGCTTGATCGAGGCCGCGAGGGACGCCGCACGCGAGCTCGCGATCGCGGCCGAACGGGTGCAGTACGAGAGCTTCGAGTGAAACCACCGGCGCCGGTCAAGGGCCGCTCCCATCCTTGCGATGTCCGCAGGAGCGGCCGAATCGCCGGGACGGTAAGAGCCACCTTGGTCAGCGGGTCGGCCGATCCAGGCGTCGCTCGCGAGACGAGCCTTGCGTCACGCCCTGCCCGGCTGGTTGGCCCGGGAAACGACCTGCCGGACGTTTCTGACCTCGGCACTTGCGTGCCGCGGTGAGAACGGGCGTAGACTTGGGCCAATCATTCCAGTAGACGGAACAACCATGGATCGTTGCCGGCTCATGACCGTCTTCCTGGCGGTCGCCGAGGAGCAAGGGTTCGCGGCGGCCGCGCGACGCCTGCGGATGTCGCCACCCGCGGTGACCCGGGCCGTCGTCGCGCTGGAGGATCGCCTGGGTGTGCGCCTGCTGCAGCGCACCACGCGGGTGGTCAAGGTCACCGAGGCCGGTGCGCAGTACCTGGAGGACGCCCGGCGGATTCTCGCCGAGCTCGACGAGGCCGACACGCTCGCGGCCGGTCACCAGGCCAACCCCCGGGGAGAGCTGGCGGTGACCGCGCCGGTGCTGTTCGGCCGCCTCTATGTGATGCCGGTCATCACCGCCTACCGCTTGCGCTACGAGCAGACCAGCGTTTCCGCGCTCTTCGTCGATCGGGTGGTCAATCTGATGGAGGAGGGCTTGGACGTGGGCGTGCGTATCGGGACGCTGCCGGATTCCTCGTTGCGGGCGGTCCGCGTCGGGCAGGTGCGGCGGGTCGTGGTGGCGAGCCCTGCCTATCTCGCCGAGCACGGGACACCGCAGACGCCCGAGGAGCTGGCGAGCCATCGGATCATCGCGGCGACCGCGCTCTCGCCGACGCCGGAATGGGACTTCGGCGGGACTGGCACCCGCAGCACCGTCCGCGTGCGACCCGCCGTCCTCGTCAACACCAATGACGGCGCGCTGGAGGCCGCCCGTGCGGGGTTTGGGCTGACCCGGGTGCTCTCCTACCAGGTCGCCCCCCAGGTCGCGGCCGGGGAGCTCAGGCGGGTGCTGGAGAACTTCGAGGGTCCGGACTGGCCGGTCCACGTCCTCCATCACGAGGGCCGGCACCGCTCGGCCAAGGTGCACCGCTTCGTCGAGCTCGCCGTGGAGCGGCTGCGGGCGGAGCCCGCCCTGCGCTAGGCCGTCGCGCCCGGCCCCGGAGCGCCCGGGTCACCGACGTGGCCGCGTCGGATCTGCCCCGGGCTGCTTCCGAGCTCGCGCTTGAACGCCCGGCTGAAGGCCGCCTCGCTGCCGTAGCCCAGGCGCTCAGCGATCTCGATCAGCGGCAGGCCGCCGTCGCGCAGCCACTCGGCGGCGAGCTGCATACGCCAGCGCCGCAGGTAGCCCATGGGCGTCAGGCCCGCCAGGGCGTGGAAGCGGGTGGCGAAGGCCGAGCGCGAGAGCCCGGCCTCGCGCGCCAGGGACTCCAGCGGCCAGGACCGGGCGGGGTCGGCGTGGATCGCGCGCAGGGCGAGGTGCAGATGCCGGTCGGCAAGCGCGGCGAGGAAGCCGCGGTTCGCCTCGCCCCGCGCCATCGCTACCCGCACCGCGAGCACGAAGAGGGCATCACCCAGCCGATCCAGCACCACCTCGCCACCCACACCGCCGCGTTCGGCCTCGGTGATCATGAGCCGGACCAGGTCGGCCATGGGCTCGGCCCCGGCATCGCGGTCGGGACGCAGCAGCATCAGCGCCGGCAGGGCCTCGATCACCGGGTTCCAGGCGCGTGAGCCGAACTCGAAGTAGCCGCAGATCAGGCTCACCGAGGGTCCCGGGTCGCCCTCGGTGGCGGGCCGGTTGCGCGCGACCTCGGGCGTCGGCGGCTGGGGCCGGTCGCTGATCAGGTGCGGGGCGTCGCGCGGCAGGACCAGCAGGTCCCCGGCCTGCAGGGCGGTCGGCGCCGCGTCGGGTCGGTGCAGCCAGCAGTCGCCGCGGGCGACCACGTGGAAGGCGGCCTTGCCCTGGCCCGAGATGTCCACCGCCCAGGCCCCACAGAAGCGCGCATGCAGGAAGATATCGGCGCGCAGCCGCAGCCGGCGCAGGACGTCGGTGACAGGATCGGCAGTCGGCATAATCTGAACGCATGATCAAAGAATGTGGATCTTTGATCATTCATCGTACCTGAGATCTCGCCTAGTCTGTACTCACGGCACTGTCGCCGTGTCCCTCAAGTGAGACCCTGACGATGCGCAAGACCTACCACAGCCTGCTCCTTGGCGGCCTGCTTCTGGCCTCCTCCCTCGGCTTCGCCGGCACGCCGGTCACCGACAACGGCGTGACCACCATCCACCTCGACCAGTACGGCGGCTACTTCTCCGCGCGTGAGACCCTCGCCGACCTCAAGCCGGGGACCTACCGCTTCGTGGTGACCAACAAAGCGGGCAAGGTGGTCGGCTTCCAGATCCAGGACCACGCGACCCATGAGCTGCTCGACATGTTCCCCCTGGAGCCCGGGGCGAGCCGCGTGAGCGAGGTCAAGGTATCCGCCAACGGCTTCCGCTACCGCTGCCCGATCAACCCGACCCCCTGGTACGAAGTCGACACCATCAAGGCCAATTAAGGGCAACCTGGAAATTCAAGGTACCCGTGCGGCACAGGGATGTGCCGCCATTTTTATGGTCCCGTTAAGGCCGCGGGGCCCGCGCCACCCGCCTGCCGTCTGCGGCAGACACCCACCGGAGCGGATCAAGGCTCCGCGCTCGCGGCGACGCGCAGACAGTGGACGCTGAAGAGCCCCTCGGGATCGGTCCACACCGCCTCAGTCTCGTACCCCGCAGACGCCGCGAGAACGCCGAACCCTGCGCGGTCGTATTTGTAGGAGCTCTCGGTATGGATGGTCTCCCCGGCGCGGAAGTAGAAACGCTCTCCACCAACCCGCACGCTCTGCTCGATGCGGCTGACCAGGTGCATCTCGATGCGGCCCGGTCCCCCCGCCGATCCCGGGTCGGGCGCTGGGTCGTAGAAGGCGCGGTGGGCGAAGGCGTCCAGGTCGAAGTCAGCGCCGAGCTCGCGGTTGAGCCGCACCAGCAGGTTGCGGTTGAACTCCGCGGTCACCCCCTGGGCGTCGTTGTAGGCGGCCTCCAGGCGGGCCTGGTCCTTCTTGAGATCGACGCCGATTAGGAGACGCCCGCCGGAACCGACCAGCGCCGCGATGCGCCCGAGCAGTGCGCGCGCCTGGGGCGGGTCGAAATTGCCGATGCTCGAGCCCGGGAAGAAGGCGATACCTGGCCCCCAGTCGGGCTCCAAGGGCAGCTCGACGGGGCCGGAGTAATCGGCGCAGACGGCGTGGATCAGGAGCCGCGGGAAGCGCTCAGCGAGAGCGCGCGCCGAGGCCAACAGATGCTCCTTGGAGATATCGACTGGGACGTAGACCGCAGGCTCCAGGACGGCGAGTAGGGTTTGGATCTTGACGCTGCTGCCGCTGCCGAGCTCCACCAGCACCCGGCCGCGCCCGAGCCGCTCGGCCATCGCGGCGCCCTGCTCGCGGAGGATGGCGATCTCGGTGCGCGTCGGGTAATACTCGGGCAGCTCGGTGATGGCATCGAACAGCAGCGACCCGCGCCGGTCGTAGAAGAGCTTCGGGGGCAGCGACTTCTGCGGTTGGGAGAGGCCGCGCAGGACCTCGTCGCGCAGGTCGGCGGGGGTGGGGTGGAGGTCGTGCAGACGGACCCGCTCGCCGTCGCGATGGGCCAGTGGCCGCGGACTGGGTCGGCTCATGATCCGTCCCGGGCAAGGCGCAGACCCATGAACTGCCAGCGCTCGCGGGGATAGAAGAAATTGCGGTAGCTCACCCGGACGTGCTCGCGCGCGGTGGTGCAGGAGCCCCCGCGCAGGACCATCTGGCTGCACATGAACTTGCCGTTGTACTCGCCGAGCGCCCCCGCCGGGGCCCGATAGCCGGGGTAGGGCAGATAGGCCGAGCCGGTCCATTCCCACAGGTCGCCGAACATCTGACGCAGGCCACCGCTCGCCTCGGGGGCTGGGCGCGGGTGCAGCCAGCCGTCCTCGACGAAGTGCCCGGCGCGCGGCAGCCCCGCCGCCGCGTGCTCCCACTCCGCCTCGGTCGGCAGACGCGCCCCCGCCCAGGTGGCGAAGGCCTCGGCCTCGTAGTAGCTCAGGTGACAGACCGGCTCGGCCGGGTTGAGCGGGCGCAGGCCGCCGAGCGTCATCACCTGCCAGCCATCCGGCGAGCGCTCCCAGTACAGCGGCGTGCGCCAACCCTGCACGCGCACCGCGGCCCAGGCGTCGGAGAGCCAGAGGGCGGGGGTCTCATAACCGCCGTCCTCGATGAAGGCGAGATACTCGCCGTTGGTCACCAGGCGGTCTGCCAGCGCGAAGGGGGCCAGGTACACCCGGTGGCGAGGCCGCTCGTTGTCCCAGGCGAAGCCCTCGGCCCTGGCACCGATCTCCACCAACCCCCCGTCGAAGGTGCGGTACGCGAGCGGCGAGGGCTCGCCCTTGGGGGCAGCGGGCAGATCGGCGCGGTAGGCGGGGCGCAGCGGGTTGTAGGCCAGGTTGCGCTTGGTGTCGGTCAGCAGCAGCTCCTGGTGCTGTTGCTCGTGATTGAGGCCGATCTCCAGCCGCGCGGCGACGGTCGGCCAATCGTCGGGGTCGCAGCGCTCGATCAGTGGCGCCATGCCCTCGTCCACGTGCCGGCGGTAGTCGTGCACCTCTGCCACCGTCGGGCGTGAGAGCAGCCCGCGCTCGGCCCGCGGCCAGAACCCGCTCCCGGTCTGCTCGTAATAGCTGTTGAAGAGATGGGCGAAACGCTCGTCGAAGACCCGATAGCCCGGCAGGTAGGGCACCAGCAGAAAGGTCTCGAAGAACCAGGAGACGTGGGCCAGGTGCCAGCGCGGCGGGCTCGCCTCCAGGACGACCTGGATCACCTGATCCTCGATCGTCAGCGGCTCGCACAGGCGCTCGGTGAAGCGACGCACCCGACGGTAGCGGGCGAGCAGGGTCTCGGGGTCCAGGGAGAAAGAAGGCCGTTCCACTGAGGTGTCGGTTGGCATCGCGAAGACTCCATTGATGGCGGACGGGGCCGCGCTTAACCCGTCATCCGAGGACAGACGGTGCGCGCGACACGACGCGCCCGGGCGAGACCGGCAGTCTAGCGAAACAACCGGGCAGGGTCGCCCCCGAGCCCGGACCGGCGTCAGCGGCTGGAAACCGCCCCGAGCGGGGCGGTACTGCCCGGGCGGGCAGTCAGCGCCCCGCGGGTCGGTCGGCATCCGCCGCGACTTGGGTCCGATGGGGCTCGCTGCCCTCGGCGCGGGTGCGGGTGAAGCGCAGGTGCGCGATGTCAGGCGGAAAGAACATGGCCCAGTTCCACTCGAGATAGAGCCGCGCCTTGCGCGCCAGGGTGGGTATGTAGAGCAGGTAGAAGCCCCGCCACATCAGCCAGGGGATGAAGCCCGAGAGGTTGACCCGGTAGACGCGGGCGACCGCCTTGTTGTGACCGATGGCCGAGAGCAGCCCCTTGGGCCTGTGACCAAAGGGGCGGGTCGGCTCGCCGCGCATGGCTCGGGCGATGTTGGCGGCGAGCTGCGGTCCCTGACGCAGGGCGAACTGGGCGGTGGGCGGGCAGGCGCGGTCATGGTCGAGTGCGTTGGGCACCGCCGCGCAGTCCCCGATCGACCAGAGACCGGGGAGCCCCGGCACCGACATGTCGGGGGCGGTGCGGATACGCCCGTTGAGGCGCTCGGCCGCCAACGACTCGGTAAGCGGATTGGGTCGGGTACCGATGGTGCAGATCACCGTGGCAGCGTCGACGCGCGAGCCGTCGTCGAGCACCACCCCACGGGCGTCGATGGCCCGGCTGCGGGTCGCCAGACGCACCTCGACCCCCGCGGCGCGCAGCTTCCCTTCGGTGAAGCGCCCCAGCCGCTCGGGCAGCTCCGGCAACAGATAGGGCCCGCCATGGACGACGATGACCCGCGGCGCCACCCCTCGCTCGGGATACCAGCGCCGGCTGGCCTTGAGAAAATCGCTGATCTCACCGGCCACCTCGACCCCCGAGAACCCGCCGCCGACGACCACGAAGGTGGTGAGCCAGCGGCGCAGGTCGGGGTCGGTCGCGAGGTCGGTCTGCTCCAGGCGGGCGATGATCCGGTTGCGCAGAAAGAGCGCGTCGCCCAGGCTCTTGAGCGGCAGGGCGTGCTCGCTCATGCCCGGGGCAAGCTCGAGGTTGGCCTGGCTGCCGCAGGCGAGCACCAGGTGATCATAAGCAAAGCTCCCCGGTCCCTCGCCCTGGTAGTAGACCCGTCGTTCGGCGGTGTCGATCGCGCTGACCTCTACCTGATGCACCCGCGCTCGCCGCACCATCTGGCGCAGCGGCGCGACCACGTGTCCGGGCAGCACCGAGGCCCCCACCACCTCCGCGAGGAGCGGGTTGTAGGTCAGATAGTTCTCCGCCGAAAGCAGCCGAATGTCGGCCTCGGGCAGGCGCCGCTCCAACGCCCGCGCCGCGGTGGCGCCGGCGAAGCCGCCGCCGACGATGAGGATGCGCGGCGGGCCGCCCGCCTGTGGCTCCTGCGCCGGCCTCATCGGCGCACCCCGGTCGCGAGGGCCGCGCTGCGAGGCTCAAGCTTCGGGTATTCGCCAGCCTCGCCCCAGGCGACCAAGGGGGGCGGGGAGATCGGTCGCTGGGACATGGCTGGTGCTCCTCAGGGTGCGTGTGGGCGGGGCGGTCCGCCGCGGGTAGACCGGTCACGCTGAGAGACCGCCACTTCCCCGCAGCTCTTTCGCGGGTACCCCGCTCAAGCGTCGCGACGCGCCAGTCCACCCGACAGGGCGGCAGCCGGCCGATGAAACGAACTGGCGCCTGACGCCGGTCCCATGGGTACATTGAGGGCGCAACGCAGGGACTCCGCGCTTCTGTGCGGCAGACCCCCTCGCGATTCCGTCCGCTGCTCGGGAGCCGCACACGCACGATGACCGCCGACCCGATGACCCCGGCCGAAGCGACCGAGCGGAGCGATCCGAGAGACACACTCAGCCCCGAGACCTGGCTCGACGAGCACGGTAATGCCCTCTACCGCTACGCGCTCCTGCGCCTACGCGACCCCCACAAGGCTGAGGACGCGGTGCAAGAGACCCTGCTCGCGGCCTTGGCCGCTCGGCAGCGCTTCACCGGCGACGCATCGGTTCGGACTTGGCTGACCGGGATCCTCAAGCACAAGGTGACTGATCAGTTTCGGCGCGACCTGCGGGATGTTGAGCTGGACGATCCCGATGAGCTCACCGAGGGGACGGAGGGCGACGACGGGGAGGACTTCGAGAGCTCGGGGCGCTGGCGGGAGCGGCTCGCTCCCTGGGGGGACCCAGTGGCGGCGGTGGAGCGCCGCGAGCGGCTCGAGGGCCTACAGCACTGTATCGAGGCACTGCCGGAGCGGCTGGCCAACCTGTATTGGCTGCGCGAGGTGATGGAGGAGGACACCACGACGATCTGTAAGGATCTCGCCATCACCCCGAATAATCTCTGGACCCTATTGCATCGGGCGCGCCTGTCGCTACGCCGATGTCTCGATCGCCTGTGGGTCCGAAACACCAGTCATACGGGTTGAACCGCTATGCTGACCTGCAAAGACGCGAGCCATCTGCTCTCCGAGCGCCAGGAGCGTCCGCTCGGGCTGCGCGAGCGCTGCGCCCTGCGGCTGCACCTGTGGATGTGCGTGAGCTGCCGACGCTTCGCCCGCCAGCTCGGCCTTCTGCGCCGGGGGATGGCTGCGCTGCGGCAACAGCTTCGCGGCGAGACGCGACGAGCAGAGCTCTCCGACGAGGCCAGGGCCCGCATACGCCGCGCCTTAGCCGAGCGCGAAGGCCCCCCGAGGACTGAGAGGTTGTGAAGAACCGTCGTGAGCAGAGCCCCCTAGCGCACGAAGCCACACCGTGAACGACAGGACATGTCGACTGGAAAGGCGAGCAGCGAACGAGCACGCGGCACCGCGAGCGGGGCGCGCGGTCGGTATTTTCACAACCGCTAATCTCGGGTGCCTGCCGAGGCGGCCCGGTGTACCTTTAGTCCGAGCCATGTCCCTTGCAGCGCTCCTGCCCCGGGTCGTGCTCGCCCTGGCCCTCTTGGTAATGCAGGGGCTGACGCTCGCGCCCACCAGCCTTGGCTGTGGTCACGGGTCGCTCGGCCAGGCCGAGCATTGCTTCCCTCGGGGCCTGGAGGGATCAGCGTCCGAGAAGGGCTGCCCCGGGTGCGACCTCGGTTGTCAGAATTGCGCGCTCCACTGCGTCACGGGGGTCGCTGCCTTGCCTGCCTGCACGCCCGCGCTCGCCGATCTCGGCGGCCCGAGCATCCAAGGCGGAGCGGAGTCACGCCACTTTTACCGGTTCGCCTTGCCCAGGCGCCACCGACCTCCGATCGCCTCGATCGGCGCGCATGGCTGAACCGCGGTGTCCCCGGGGCACCGCCCCCCCGCATGCCCGCCCGCGCCGACTCGGCGCGGCGTGAGCCCCCATTCAGGAGCCCCAGATGACGCGATCGTTTGACACCCGCGCCTTGGCCTGGCTACTCAGGGTAGCCGCCTTGGCCCTGGCCCTTCCGCTGACCGGCTGTGGCGACTCGACCACGGCACCGAGCGAATCGCTCGCCCAGGCCCGGCCGGACACCCCCGGGAGTCAGGCCGACGCCGCCGAGCCCCAAACCGCCCGAGGCGAGCGGCGCATCCTCTATTGGTATGACCCCATGGTCCCCGGGCAGCGCTTCGACAAACCGGGACGCTCCCCCTTCATGGACATGGACCTGGTGCCCAGGTACGCCGACGAACAGGCCGGCAGCGGGGACTCGGGGCATGCCTCGGTCACCCTGAGCCCGGCGCTGATCCAGAACCTCGGCGTGCGCACGGCGCAGGTGCAGCACGGCGACCTAGCGCGGATGGTGCGTGCCGTCGGCCGGGTCGCCTACGACGAGGCGCGCCTCGCCCATGTCCACCCCCGGGCGGTCGGCTGGATCGAGCGGCTCGCCGTGCGGGCCGAGGGCGAGCCGGTCAGGAAGGGCCAGGAGTTGGCGGCCCTCTATGCCCCTGACATCCTCTCCGCCCAGGTGGACTTTCTGATCGCCACCGAGCCCCGAGCGTCCGGGGAACGCAAGGTCAAGGCCGACAAGGCGCGCAACCTGCTGCGCCTGCTCGACGTGCCCGAGGCCGTGATCCGCGACATCGAGCGCAGCCGCGAGACCCGCAACACCGTGCCCATACTGGCCCCGGCGGACGGCGTCGTCACCCAGCTTACGGCCCGCGAGGGCATGTACGTGACCCCCAGCAGCGAGATGTTCGCCATCGCCGACCTGTCCCAGGTCTGGGTGCTGGTGGAGGTGTTTGAGCATCAGCTCGCCTGGATCGCCCCCGACCTGCCGGCCCAGATCCGCGTCCCGGCCCATCCCGGGCGGACCTGGGAGGGCAAGGTGGATTATCTCTACCCGGAGCTCGACCCCAAGACCCGCACCCTGCGGGTGCGGCTGGTCTTTCCCAACCCTGACCTGGAGCTCAAGCCCAACATGTTCGCCGACGTGGAGATCCGGGGCGCGCCCCGCCAGGCGCTCAGCATCCCGCGCGAGGCCCTGATCGCGACCGGTGTGCGCGAGAGCGTCGTCAAGGCCCTGGGCGAGGGCCGCTTCCAGCCGGTGGACGTGGTCACCGGGATACGCTCGGGGGAGGCGGTGGAGATCCTGACAGGGCTCGGCGAGGGGGATTCGGTGGTGGTCTCCGGTCAGTTCCTGATCGACTCCGAGTCGAGCCTCAAGGCGAGCTTCGGGCGCCTGTCCGGCGAGCGGCCCGACCCCGCCCCCTCGTCGGACGCCAACCCCGAGCACTCGCACTGAGGCCCTACCATGGACAAGGTCATCGACTGGTCGATCAAGAACCGCTTCCTGGTCCTGCTGGCCACCGCGCTGCTCACCGCCTGGGGGCTGGTGACGCTGCGCCAGACCCCGCTGGACGCCATCCCGGACCTCTCCGACGTACAGGTCATCATCCGCACCAGCTTCCCCGGCCAATCCCCGCGGGTGGTGGAGGAGCAGCTCACCTACCCCATCGCCACCACCATGCTAGCGGTGCCCGGGGCGCAGACGGTGCGCGGCTTCTCCATGTTCGGGGACTCCTTCATCTATGTCATTTTCAAGGACGGGACCGACCTCTACTGGGCGCGCTCCCGGGTGCTGGAGTACCTGAACCAGAGCGCCGCGCTCCTGCCCGCGGGCGTCACCCCACGGCTCGGCCCGGACGCCACCGGGGTCGGGTGGGTGTTCAGCTATGCCCTGGTGGACCGCAGCGGCCGGCACGATCTCGCCCAACTGCGCAGCCTCCAAGACTGGTTCCTCAAGCTAGAGCTGCAGACCGTCCCCGGCGTGGCGGAGGTGGCCACGGTAGGCGGCATGGTGCGCCAGTACCAGGTGGTGGCCGACCCCGAGAAGCTGCGCGCCTACGGCATCCCCCTGGCGCGCCTGTCCACGGCCATCCGTAACGCCAACCAGGAGGTGGGCGGCTCGGTGGTGGAGCTGGCGGAGGCGGAGTACATGATCCGCAGCCGCGGCTATATCCAGTCCCTGGCGGACATCGAGACCATCCCCGTGGACGTCACCGCCACCGGCACCCCGGTGCTGCTGCGCGACCTGGCGCGCATACAGGTGGGTCCGGAGCTGCGCCGGGTGGTGGCGGACCTGGACGGCCAGGGCGAGGTCACCGGCGGCATCGTCGTGATGCGCTACGGGGAGAACGCGCTGGCCACCATCGCGGCAGTGAAGGAGAAGCTCCGGGAGCTGCAGGCGGGTCTCCCCGAGGGGGTGGAGATCGTCCCCACCTACGACCGCTCCGCGCTCATCCTGCGGGCGGTGGCGAACCTCAAGGACAAGCTCGTCGAGGAGTTCATCGTGGTCGCCCTGGTGACCCTGGTGTTCCTGTTTCACCTGCGCTCGGGTCTGGTCGCCATCGTCAGCCTGCCGCTGGGGGTGCTGGCCGCCTTCATCGTCATGCGTCACCAGGGCATCAATGCCAACATCATGTCCTTGGGCGGCATCGCCATCGCCATCGGGGCCATGGTGGACGCGGCCATCGTCATGATCGAGAACGCCCACAAACACTTGGAGCGCTACCATCAGGTTCACGGTCATGGACCCAAGGGCGAGGCGCACTGGCGGGTGATCCGGGAGGCCGCCGCCGAGGTGGGCCCGGCGCTCTTCTTCTCACTGCTCATCATCACCCTGAGCTTCGTGCCGGTGTTCACCCTGGAGGCCCAGGAGGGGCGGCTGTTCGCGCCGCTCGCCTATACCAAGACCTACGCCATGGCCGCAGCGGCGGCCCTGTCCGTCACCCTGGTGCCGGTGCTCATGGGCTATTTCATCCGCGGGCGCATCCCCAAGGAGGAGGCCAATCCGCTCAACCGAGCGCTGATCTGGGTCTACCGCCCCCTGCTGCGCAGGGTGCTGGCGGCCCCGCGGGCGACCATCGCGGCGTCGCTTCTGGTGGTCGCGAGCCTGCTGATCCCGCTCTATGGGGTCGGCGGCTTGCTGGAGCCGCTGAAGTGGCCGGTGCAGGCGCTGGGCTTGGTGGACCTGGGTCAGAGCCCCTCACCCCCCCCGGCCCCCCTCTCCCAGCAGGCTGGTCATGCCCCATATCTTCGCCGGACACCGGGCGGACCGGTGGCGGCGGTGAGCACGCGGTACATGTGGGTGAGGTCATCGAGGCGTTGCAGGCCGAGCCAAAGGGTCTGGGTGCCGGGCTCGCCGTCGCACTTGCGCCCGAGGAAGCCGCCGAGGGAGGCGAGCATGCGCGTGGCCTGGCGCAGGCTCGGGGGGTTCTCGGGCAGCTCGGGGGTCGGGTTGACGCGCAGCCACAGCGCCTTCCACTCGTCGTCCTCGAAGAAGACGGTGCAGGGCAGCTCGGGGGTCTCGCGCCCGAGCTTGGTCAGATGAAAGATACGCCACGCCACCACCAGGTCGATGGCCAGGGCCGCCTCCAGGCGCTTGGCGGTGCCGAGCTGGCGCTCCTCGATGCGACAGCCGCTTTTCAAGGTGCGGTGATAGACCTCGATCTGCCAGCGCGCGGCGTACCAGGCCAGCCGCTCGGCGGCCTGCTCGGGGGTGTCGACCGGCACATCGGTGAGCAGCATCCACTCCAGCGGCTCGACGCCGGGCGGGGCGTTCACCTCGCGCGCCCACACCGCCCACAGGTCGAGGTCGGGCAGCTCGCGCTTGCGCTTGGGCGCCTTGAGCGCCACCGCGGCGAAGCGCAGCTCCAGTGTGGCGGTGCGCGCGGGGCGGTGGTGGCGCCGCGGCACGGCGAGCGCCTGAGTGGCGGCGAGCGGCTGGGTGGCCATGAAGTCCCACAGGCTGCCGTGCTCACGGGTCATGCGCCGGGTACGCTCGGCGCGCACCAGCAGGTGGGCGCCCTTGGGCGGCGCGGCGGCGGCGACGAACAGCTCGTAGACATCGGCCTCGCGATCCCCGACGCTGACCACCAGGGTCTGCGGACAGCGCTGGGCAAGGGCCGAGGCGGCCGCATAGCTGGTCAGCCACTTGGCGCTCTCCTTGTCCTCGATGGCGCGCGCGTGGCGGGTGGCGCGCTGGCCGTGGGTCTCGGCGTCGCGGGCCCACAGCTGCACGTCGAGCAGCCCCAGGGGCAGCCCTGCGGGGGTGAAGGCCAGGGTGTCGTGCAGCCACAGCCCGAGGCTGGCGTCGCGCGTGGTGTTGAGCGGGCCGAGGCCCTCGGTGGCGGGGTGCGCGGTGTAGTTCAGCGAGCTGGAGTCCTGCACCGCCAGCACCACCGGCTGCTCGGCCGCGCGTGCGGCGGTGGCCTGGTAATGCGGGGCAAGCAGGGTGTCCATGCACACGCGCTCGTGGTCGAAGAAGCGGTAGGCCGCCTTGGTCTTGGCCCGCGACCCGCAGGCCTGGGGCAGCTGCGCCTGGGGGCGAGCATAGCAGTCGCGCGCGAGCGTGAGCAGGCGCTCGCTGAGACGGCGATCGCCGAGTTCGGCGGCGCCGAGCTCCGTCTCGGCCCAGTCGGGACTGGAGGGCTGCGGCGCCTCGCCACCCAGGCGCGCACGCCAGTCGCGGCACAGGGGGTAGAGATAGACCGCCTTGGCGCCGGCCGCGGCGCAGCGCCCCGGATCATTGCGCCCGCGCCCCTGGGTGTCGCCGACGTAGCGCCAGTTGGCCGCCCGGTAGCAGGTGCCCGTGTGGCGGCTGGCGTCGACGAAGGTCTCCACCAGCACCGGAGTGAGCCCATAGCGGCCTTGCCAGTCCCGCGGCAGGCGGCGCAGGCAGCGCCCGAGCACGTGAGAGGCCAGATGCGGCACCTGCACCTGGGACAGGATCAGAAACCGCGTGTTGGCCACCACCTGCTCGAGGTGCGCGCGCCGCGTCTCCTCGCTCCAACCGATGAAGCGATCCCGGGCCCCCAGGCGCAGCGCCGGGGCACTGAAGGCCAAGCCGCCGAGCCAGCCGTAGCGCGGGCTGCGGATGAGATAGCGCAGCTGGGCCCCGCACAAGGGACCGGCGCCGAGCGGGTGATGGCGCTCCAACAGCCCCCGCCAGAGGCGGCTGAGGTCGCGCTCGCCCTCGCCGATCAGCACCAGCTCCACCGGCCCCAGCTCAGCGAGGGAGAGCGACAGTGCCGCGGGCTCCTCCGCCGGCGCCGCCAGGGGTCCCGGCGCCGGGACCGCGCCCTGCGCGGCGGGCAGCTCGATGAGCCCCTGCTGCTCCAGGCGCCCCAGCGCGAGGCGCGCGCTCATCGCCTTGGGGCGCCCGCGCGCATCGCGCCAGTCGAGCCACTCGCAGACCAGGCGCGAGAGCGCACTGCGGCTCAACCCTGGCACGCACGCCACCGCCTCGCCGATGCGCGCGAGGATGCTCGGGGTGAACGCTTGGCCGCAGATCTCCATGGCGGCGACACAGTAGCGCCCGCGCCGCGCGGTGTCCAGCCGAGATGTGGGGCACGCTCAGGGTCTGCGCGGGGGCTCGTCCCTGGTCCTGATCCTGCTGCTGGTCGGGTTGATGCTGCTGCCGATGGTCGCGAGCACCACGGTGGAGATCACCCGGGATATGTCGCCGGCTCTTTCATCGGCAACATCGGCCTGTCGCTGGTGGTGACGATGCTCATGTTCGGCCTGTTCCCGCCCCTGCCGTCGGAACCCGCTCGGGTACCAAAACCGGTCTTGCCGGCGGCGGAGGTGGACCGGCGCGCCTGGATCCTGACGGCGGTCACCGGCTCCTACGCGGTCGCCTACTTCAGCTTCGGCTGGACCAATGTCCACACGCCCATCTACATCGCCGTCTACGCCTACAGTGCGAACCTGGCGCGCGGCCTCAGGGTGACCAAGGGCATCCTCGCGGCCAATGTGGCGGCGGGTCTGCTGACGGTGGTGATTTATCAGCTCACCGTCATGACGCCCCACTTTCCGTTCTTGGCCGCGCTGGTACTGACGGTCAATCTGATCCTCGCCCGCATGATTACGTCGGACGCCCCCTGGGCGCCGCTGGCCGGGTTTGCCCTGAGCGTGGTGATGATTCTGTACGGCGAATCGATCATCCCCTTCAGCGACGACGGCGGCTCCAACTTCGGCGACCGCTTGGGCGAGCTCGGCATGGCGGCGCTCTATGCCGTCGGGGCGCTCTATGTTCTCGATGCGTATTTCCCGGCGCGACCGGCGGCGCTGGGGAAGGGCCAAGAGCCTCGCGCGTCCGAAAACGGGTGAGAAGGGCTGGCGGCGGCGCTCGGCATGGGCGTCGGCTTCGGCCTACCGGAGATGCTGGCCAACTTCATCAGCGGCCTAATCATCCTGTTCGAGCGCTCGATCCGGGTCGGCGACACCGATGGGTTGGTGACCAAGATCCGCATCCGCGCCACAACGGCCGTGGACTCAGTTCGGTCCCCACAACGGCCGTGGACTCAGTTCGGTCCACCCGTTCGCCGCTATCTCGGGACATCGAGCAGTCGCGTGACCAAGGCGAAGACCATGGCGCTCGACCACCCCAGCATGAGAACGCCGGTCAGCCCCTGCATGACCGCGACGAATCGCCATTCCGGCGGTGGCACGACGTCGCCGTACCCGATGGTGGCATAGGTCGTGGTGGAGAAATAGATGGCGGTATTGAGGTCCCAGCCGATCTGCCACCAGTAGAGCAATGCCCAC
>JALOTB010000176.1 GCA_025458165.1 Chromatiaceae bacterium
ATCGGCTCCTTCGGGTCGGTGGTGACGTGGCCGTCGATGATCACCAGCCGCAGGTTCGTCGTATTCGGGATCACGATGTTCGCGTTCATCGGTCACCTCTTGGGCAGCGATCGCGACAGCCCGCCTGATGAAAAGGATTAGATCAACGCGCTCGTCGATGCCATCGCTGCGTACGCCCGCGGGTGCTCGCCGGGATACCGGGAATGCTCGTCCCGTGACCGGAATCAATACGACGTCAGACAAAGGGGCCGCAGTGCGCCATCTGCCCGACCGCGATGGCGAGGCCAAAGGCAGGAAGCTCGTCCTACGTAATGGTTCGGATGTTCTACTGCCGCAAGGAGGATTAGGGTGATCAGCCTGGCACGACACCCCCTGCGGGCACGGTGGCTACCCAGCACAGGGTTGTCGAGCCTCGATTTGGTCAGGCGGAACGCCCAATGGCGAAAGAGCGGGTTCAGCTCCTGCAGGCCGTACCCGGGCCCGCGCTACGGGCGTCCTTCAACAGGGCAGCGCGTTGTCAGGGCGTCGCGGAGCTGGCCCATCGCCTCGCGCAACGACGCGGCTGCGCGCTCTTCGATGAGACACATGGCTGGCTCGCCGCCCTGCAGGGGGTCAACATCCGGCCGGCTGGCACACCGTCCGGGTCTTCGACCCCATCACCACGAGCTGGTTAACGGCGCGTGCGAGCCTCGTCCCGGTCGTGACAATGGCCTTCGCGTGCGCCAAGCGCACACTCGCTTTCTTGGGAACCCTCGTGACCGCCTCGCCGACCAGCTGCTCGGGCAAGTGGGTGAACGGCCATGGGCACGGCGACCCCGACCCGGTCACCGTCATTTGTCAGGGCCCCGCGACCGTCAATAACCGAACGATTTACGCGGGACGATGAGGCTGCCGGTGACGCAGCGGATGGCAGACCCTTCGCAAAGCAAGAAGGGCTCGATCGCGAGAATCGAGATCGCGGTGTTCGTCGCCATCGTGGTGGCTGTGCTGGCGGCCGCGCATTGCGCCTCCCGGCCGACGCGCAGGGGATCAACAAACGCCCCGGTTTAGCGCCGGGGCGAACGTCAAAGGAGGAGGTGTTCGCGGGCAGCAAGGCTGAGCCCCTCGCAGAAACCCGCAGTCGAGACCCTACGCCCGCCCGGCGTCCGCCAGGAAGGTCATAAAGTACATCGCATGGCGTGGATCACTGTCCATCGGCAGACCCGAGCAATACAGGGCAAATGCCCTAGCCTCGTGGTCCGGCTCGGCCCAACGCCTTCGCTGCACAACGCACACCGCCGAACGGACGGGTGAAAAAAAGCCCCGCAGGTAGCGGGGCGTAGAAGGAGGAGATGCGATGTGTCGGCCAATCAACCGCTGCTGACCAGCACAGTACGATTCAAGAGTCCACGATAACCTAACCCGCGTCATTGCGGATTCGCAGGTCGGGTCGGCAAGCGCGGCCAAGTCCGGCGCCCGCCTACCAGTACCGACGAGTTCGAGGTGTTGAGCCTGCTGCTCCTCGGCGACGGCTGGCGCGTCCGCGACGCCGCACTGGCGTGCGCTTAGCCTGCCAGCGACGGCGGAGCACCCGCTGGGCGGCCCTGCGGGCGGTCGCTACGACGATAGCGAGCCCGATCGTGATGCCGAAGAAGGTGGCAACCCAAGCAGCGCTCATCAATTCGTTCATTGCTCACCGCTCCCCGGCCACCACCGCGGCCGCCGTGTGTCGCTCACGCTGCCCATCAAGCCATTGCCCAACCACCACTGGGGGGCAAGGCCGCTCCGGTTGAGAGGTATCTTATAAATTGCTTAAGCGTTTGTCGATAATGTACTGATTTTCTGAGATGTCTTGAGTGGGAAAGCCCCCCGAGTCGACCAGCGCCGGTCGGCTATTCGGTGAAGCCCGACGGCGACCATCTGGACGATCAGTTGCGCGTCGTCGCCGGCCGGATTCGACCCGACCGGCTTCTACACCAGCGGCGCGGCTGGCGCGCCTAAGGCGGTCAGCTGGCGTGGGGCGCGTGCCGGCCAATCGCGGAACTAGACGCGGCCCGCGAGTGGCAGCTGTGTCCAGGAATACGGACATGCCGCCCAACGTCGGACGGAACAAACGCGGATTCAGCGCGGCCCACGTAGAGGCCGCATCTCGATGCGGCGGAGCGACGGACAATCGGCGCCGTCTCGCTCGCTCCGGCCGATTGGGGTGCGGCCGCTCCGCACCACCGCTCCCGCGACCCCCCGTGCCGGTCCCCGGTCCAAATCGATTTCCAGCGACAAACAAGGCTGCAGCCCGATCCTCGGGGGGAACGCACAGCGGAGGATCAAGGGGATCGCGCATTGACAGATCAGTATTCGGGTCCGACTTGACCGCAGGCGCGACAGTACCGGGTGCGCCCGCCGAATTGACCACGGATAGGCTATTAGTACATTCAGACATGCTGATGCCTGTGGTGCACCAAGGACGCGTCCGGTGGTCACGCAGGCGTTGGCATGGGGCCTGTGGAACAGGGGGATCCTGAGCCCCGCGCGACGTGGCGGTGGCTCGAGTCGGCGCCCCCGGCATTCCCAGGATGTTGTGACCCAGACCGATCTGCCCCACCCGTGCCGGGACGGGGTATTGGCCAGGGACCAACCGGCCGCGACGCAACCTAAGGAACAGACGCGCGGCGGTATTGCGCTCTTTGTTGGTCGCTGTCCGTCTCGACACTCGGGGGCAAGGTCAAGGAGGACACCATGAAACGCAACCTGCTTCGCACTGCTCTCGTCGCATCCTCATTGCTGGTTGTCGGTACCGCGTGGTCGTACGACAAGGACCTCGCGGCGAGCTACGCCGCGCTGTTCAAGCCCGTGGCCGGGGCTACGGCGGCCAAGGAGCTCGGGTTGATGCCGCCGGAGGACTACGTCGCGCAGATCAAGGCCGGCAAGGACCTGGTGGCGCTGGACATCCGCACGCCGGCCGAGGCGCAGTTCTTCGCGATGCCGGGAACGCGCAGCCTGGTCATCACGATGGATCAGCTGTTCACGCCGGAGAGCCTCGCCCGGATCCCCGCCGACAAGCCCGTCGTCGTCCTCTGCAAGGGTGGCGAGCGGGCGGTGGCGGCCGGCGCTGCGGCACCTGGGCTTCAAGAACGTCCAGGTGTTGAAGGGCGGATATCAGGGCCTTGCGACCTACCTCGACCCGAAGGTGGCCAACGAGCCGGTCAAGGAGCAGACGGCGATGGCCGCACCGCCGCGCTGAGTGATTGAAACCACGCCGCCCCCGGACCGCCGGGGGCGGACAGTCGTCACCGCCGGCCCCCTCGGACCCGGGCTCAGCCCCGCTGCCGCTCCTTCTCGATCAGGGCCAGCTCGAACTCCAGTTGATAGTGCCCGAACACCGCGTTCGCTTCGCGGTGGAACTCGTCGAATACGTCCGTCGCGCCAGTCGCTCGGCCTCTCGGTGGCGAGTGTCAGAACCTGCGACACCGCTCGCGCCGGGTCGTTTGGGGGCAACGCCCGGCCTAAGCGTTTCTCACTTTCCGAGACCAAGAGGTCAGCGCAGTACGTTGTTTCGATCTATTTCGATACAGCCGTGAAATGGAACTTGCCGCTCTTCGCCGGGTTTGCCGTGAGGTCGTACGCACCGCCCCCGAGCGGCACCA
>JALOTB010000032.1 GCA_025458165.1 Chromatiaceae bacterium
TCCGGTTGGTCTTTGACTACCTGCGCATGACCGCCAACTCTCAGCGCCCGCCGCGACCCCGCCCGATCCCCACAGGCCTAACTCGGTAGAACGGATTTGTCCTGGGACGGCCGCTGCTGGGAGTTGTGTGATCAAGCGTCAGCGGGTACTGTTCGGACCCCGTCGCCATCCAGACGATGGCGAGACGAAGCCGCTAGAGCTTCGGCTTTTCCGCACCACCAACCGACCACTGGAGCGCACACCGGCCGGGTTTCGCCCGACACCAGGCCCCAATATCCCCTATGCTGGATGTTTCCGATCTCGAGTGCCGACGAGGCGACCGCACGCTGTTCTCCCAGCTCGCGTTCGCCGTTGAGCCCGGAACGCTGCTGCACGTGCGCGGCCGAAACGGTAGCGGGAAGACGACCCTGCTGCGGGCCCTCTGTGGTCTGCTGATGCCAGAGACGGGCGAGATCCGGTGGAACGGCGAGCCGATCCGCCGGCTCGCCGAGGACTATCATCGCGACATGCTCTACTTCGGGCACCTCAACGGCATCAAGCACGACCTCTCGGGAATCGAGAACCTTCGGGTCGCGGCCATCCTGGACGACGATCGACCGGACGAGGCCGACCTGTGGGATGCCTTGGAGCAAATGGGCCTGAAGGGCTTCGAGGACCTCCCGACGAAGGTGCTTTCTCAGGGCCAGAAGAAGCGCGTCGCCCTCGCCCGCCTGCTCCTCAGCCAGGCGCCGCTCTGGATCCTCGACGAGCCATTCACGGCGCTCGACACCGACGCGGTCGACCTCCTCCAGATGCTGATCGCGCGCCACGTCGCCGACGACGGGATGGTGATCCTCACCACCCATCAAGAGGTGCCGCTGACCTCCGGCCAGATCCGCCGGCTCCATCTCGGGGGCTGAGAGGCGACATGTGGCGCGTGTTCCTCTGTATCCTCGGGCGCGACATCACCCTGGCGATGCGCCGGCGCACGGATGTGCTGACCACGTTGTTCTTCTTCGTGATCGTGGTCAGTCTGTTCCCGCTGGGCATCGGAACGGAGAAGCAGATCCTGCGCATCCTCGGCCCCGGCGTGGTCTGGGTTGCCGCGTTGCTCGCCTCCATGCTGGCGCTCGAGCGGCTGTTCGCGGCCGACTACGAGGACGGCACCCTGGAGCAGATGCTGATGACGCCGCAACCGCTGGCGCTGCTGGTGCTCGCCAAGGTGACCGCCCACTGGCTGCTGACCGGCCTGCCGCTGGTGGCGATCGCCCCGCTCGTTGGGATGCAGTACCACTTGGACGACGTGGCCGTGGGCACCATGGTCCTGGCCTTGATGGTGGGCACCCCGATCCTGAGCCTGCTCGGGGCGATCGGCGCGGCCCTGACGTTGGGGTTGCGCGGGGGCGGGATACTGCTGTCGCTCCTCATCCTCCCCCTCTACATCCCGGTGCTCGTCTATGGCGCCGGCGCGGTGACCGTGAGTGCCGTCGACTTTGCCGACACTCAGCCCTACTTTTCCCTGCTGGGCGCCTTTCTCCTCCTCGCCCTGATCTTCTCCCCGCTGGCCGCGGCTGCGGCGCTGCGAATTTCGATCGAATAGCTGCCAACTTTCGTACCTTGCGATGAGTATTTTCCGCTACGCTGCCCCCGCGTCCTTCTACCCGCTCGCGGGTCGGCTGATTCCTTGGTTCGCCGCGATCGCGGCGGCAAGCATCCTGATCGGGCTCTACTGGGGTTTCTTCCAGACCCCCGATCAGCTCGGCGGGACCAACCCGCAAAAGGAGTACTACCGGATCATCTTCGTCCACGTGCCGGCGGCCTGGATGTCGATGTGGCTCTACTTGGTGCTCGCGGCCTGGTCCGCGGTCGGACTGGTGTTCAACACCCGGCTGTCGTTCATGATGGCACGCGCGGCGGCACCGACCGGGGCGATCTTCACCTTCCTCGCCTTGTGGACGGGCGCCTTCTGGGGCCGACCGAGCTGGGGGACCTACTGGGACTGGGACCCGCGGCTGACATCGGAGCTAATCCTGTTCTTCCTCTACATCGGCTACATCGCCCTGCACTCGGCCATCGACGACGCCCGTCGCGCCGATCGCGCCTCGGCCTTGCTCGCGATCGTCGGGCTGGTCATGCTTCCGGTGATCTTCTGGTCGATCAACTGCCCCGACCCCAACCAGTGTGCGGCGCTCCACCAGCGCTCGGACCTCTCCCAGATGGAGTCGAACATCTTCCGCGCCATGATGCTGATGACCTTCGGTTTTTGGATGTACTCCTTCGCCGCGGTCTTCATGCGGGTGCGCGGCATCATCCTGAGCCGCGAGGCCGAATCGGCCTGGGTGCGCGCACTGGTGGAGGCCAAGGCGTGAGCGTGATGGAGTTCCTGTCGCAGGGCGGATATGCCTACTTCGTCTGGGCGTCGTACGGCGCCGCCCTCGTCCTACTCGTCGGCGAGATGGTTCAACTTCGCCGCACCCATCGAACCATTTTGACGCGTCTCGGTCGATTGCTCCGGATGCGCCCCCGTGGAGGAGACTCATGAAAGCCAGACAGAAGCGCCTGCTGTTCGTCGCACTCGGTGTCGTCGGGGTCGGCGTCGCCGCCAGCCTCGCCTTGAGCGCCCTGCGCAGCAACATCTCGTATTTTTTCAGCCCGTCGCAGGTGATGGCCAATGAGGCGCCGGCCGAGGCGGTCTTCCGTCTAGGCGGGTTGGTCGTCGATGACAGCATCGCGCGCCAGGAAGACGGACTCACCGTGCACTTTGCGGTGACCGACAACGCCGAGACGGTGCGGGTGAGCTACACCGGTATCCTCCCTGACCTGTTCGGCGAGGGTCAGGGGGTGGTCACCAAGGGACGGCTGGGCGGCGACGGGGTCTTCTACGCCGAGGAGGTCCTCGCCAAGCACGACGAATCCTACCTGCCACCCGAGGTCGCAAGCTCGCTTAAGGAAGCTCACGTCCAGGGTGTGGTCGACGCGGTAACTCAGAAATGATCCCCGAGATCGGCCACTTCGCACTGATCCTTGCGCTCGGGATCGCCGTCATCCAGGCGGCCTTTCCGCTCGCCGGCTCGTTCACCCGCAACCAGGCGTGGATGGGCATGGCCCGACCACTCGCCTGGGGCCAGCTCCTCTTCATCGCGATCGCCTTCGCCGCCTTGCTGCAGGCATTCCAGGCCGATGATTTCTCCGTCGCCTATGTGGCCCACAACTCCAACACGCTGACGCCGCAGGTCTACAAGATCTCCGCGATCTGGGGGGCGCACGAGGGCTCGCTGCTCCTCTGGGCGCTGTTCCTCGCGGCGTGGGGCGCCGCGGTCGCCGGGTTCAGCCGCAACCTGCCGCTGGACATGGTGGCCCGCGTCCTGGCGGTCATGGGGATGGTGAGCATCGGCTTTTTGCTCTTCATGCTCTTGACCTCCAACCCATTCGACCGGCTTTTCCCAATCCCACCCGAGGGGCGCGACCTCAACCCCCTCCTCCAGGACCCCGGACTCGCCATCCATCCGCCGATGCTCTACATGGGCTACGTCGGCTTCTCGGTGGCCTTCGCCTTCGCCATCGCGGCCCTGCTCGGCGGCCGGCTGGATGCCGCCTGGGCGCGCTGGTCGCGACCCTGGACGACCGTCGCCTGGGTATCCCTTACCTTGGGTATCGCGCTGGGGAGCTGGTGGGCCTACTACGAGCTCGGTTGGGGCGGCTGGTGGTTCTGGGACCCGGTCGAAAACGCCTCGCTGATGCCCTGGCTGGCGGGCACCGCACTCATCCATTCACTCGCGGTCACCGAGAAGCGCGGGGCCTTCAAGACCTGGACCGTGCTGCTCGCGCTCTTCACCTTCTCGCTCAGCCTGCTCGGCACCTTCTTGGTGCGCTCGGGCGTGCTGACCTCGGTGCACGCCTTCGCCACCGATCCGACGCGCGGCACCTTCATCCTAATCTTCTTGTGCATCGTCATCGGCGGCTCGCTCGCACTCTATGCCTGGCGGGCCCCAGCGGTCTCCGGGGGCGGCCGATTCGATCTGTTCTCACGCGAGAGCTTCCTGCTCACGAACAACCTGCTCCTGACCCTGATCACGCTGCTGGTGCTGCTCGGCACCCTCGCCCCACTGATCTACGAGGCGATGAACTGGGGCAAGATCTCGGTCGGCTTCCCGTGGTTCAACACCATGTTCGTAGCGGTCACGCCGTTCCTCGCCCTCTTCATGGGCGTGGGACAGATGACCCGCTGGAAGCATGACGAGCCCGAGCGGCTCGCCCGCGAGCTGTGGCTCGCGCTCGTCATCGCCGCCGTCGCCGCGATCGCCACCGCGGTGTTCATGCCGCTCGGCTCCGACACCCTGTTGCTCGTGCCGCTGGGCATCGGGCTTGCCGTCTGGGTGCTGACCTCGCACCTCGCCGGGCTGCGCGAGCGGCTGCGCCACAAACGGGGCTTCGGGGCCATGCTGTCGGATATGACCGGCAACGGGCGCAGCTACTACGGGATGCTCATCGCCCACCTCGGTGTCGCCATGTTCATCGTCGGCATCACCATGGTCTCGAACTTCGACCTCGAGAAGGATGTGCGCATGGCCCCCGGCGACACGCAGGAGGCGGCCGGCTATCGTTTCGAGTTCTTGGGTGTCCGCGACAAGCAAGGCCCCAACTTCCAGTCGCAGAAAGGCCACTTCCGCGTCTACCAGGGCGATCGTCAGATCGCCGAGCTCTGGCCGGAGAAGCGCACCTATGTCGCATCGCGTCAGACCATGACCGAGGCGTCGATCAACGCCGGCTTCCTACGCGACCTCTATGTCTCACTCGGCGAGCCGGTGGGCACGAGCGGCGACTGGGCCTTGCGTATCTACTACAAGCCCTACGTCCGCTGGATCTGGCTCGGCGCGATCCTGATGGGCCTCGGCGGGCTGCTCGCGATCACCGATCGGCGCTACCGTACGGCGACCAAGGCCATCCGGGTCCCCGCGGGCGCCGCGGCCGCGAGGGGCTGAGCGATGTCCCAGTCGGTGAAGTTCCTCACCCCGCTGGCGCTCTTTCTAGCGCTGGTCGTCTTGTTGTTCTACGGCCTCGGGACCGACCCACGCAAGGTCCCCTCGCCGCTGATCGGCAAGCCCGCGCCGGAGTTCGTCTTGCCGGTGCTCGGGGAGCCGCAGCGCACGGTATCCAACCAGGCCCTCCTGGGCCAGGTCTCGCTAGTCAACGTGTGGGCCTCCTGGTGCGTGTCCTGCCGGGCCGAGCACGCCGAGCTGATGCGGCTCGCGCGCGAGGAGAAGGACATCCAGATCTTCGGCCTCAACTGGAAGGACGAGGCCCCGGACGCCCTGCGCATGCTGCGCCAGACCGGCAACCCCTACGTGGTCAGCGCCTATGACCCGGACAATCAGGTCGGCATCCACTTCGGTGTCTACGGGGCGCCTGAGACCTTCGTGGTCGACCAGCAAGGCATCATTCGACACAAGCACATCGGACCCATTGACCGGCGCGCGTGGGAGGAAACCCTGCGCCCGCTGGTCCAGCAGATCAAGGCAGAGAGTTGAGCAAGAAACGATGGCTGCCGGCGGCCGTATTGGCCGGCCTCGTGGCGGCGTCCCCGGTGGGCGCCTTCACCCTTGAGGAGTACACCTTCGACGACCCCGCCCGCGCGGCGGATTTTCGCAAGCTGATCGAGGAGCTGCGCTGCCTGGTCTGCCAGAACGAGTCCCTGGCGGCCTCCCAGGCGGGGCTGGCCAAGGACCTGCGCGACGAGGTCTACCGCATGCTCCAGGAGGGCAAGTCGCGTGAGGAGATCGTGACCTTCCTGGTGGCCCGCTATGGCGACTTCGTCCTCTTCGCCCCCCCGGTCAAGCCCTCCACCTATCCGCTCTGGTTCGGGCCCCTGTTGATTGGCGGCGTTGGGGCCTTCTTCCTCGCCCGTGTCCTGCTGCGCAAGAAAGAGAGTACCGAGGCCGAGCTCTCGGCCGAGGAGCGCGAGCGGCTTCAGGCCCTGCTCGCCGCCGAATCCGGGGATGGCAAGCCCACCCAACCGCGGCATAAGGAGCGCGCATGACCACGTTTTGGATCCTCGCCGCCGGGCTCATCGGCCTGGCGCTCCTGTTCGTCATCCCCCCGCTCCTCGCCCGTCATGTACCGGCGACCGGCCCCGACCAGGACGAGCTCAACCTGGCGATCTTCCGCACTCAGCTCGCGGAGCTGGAGGCCGATCTCGCCGACGGCAAGCTAGACCGGACCCAGTACAACGCGGCGCGCCGCGATCTGGAGCGCGAGCTGCTGCACGACGTGAGCGGAGCAGCCGGGGACACCGCCACCACCGGCGGCGGACGCTGGGCCGCCCTGTTCCTCGCGATCGCGGTGCCGGCCTCCGCCATCGGGCTCTACCTGCACATCGGCCACAGCGAGCTCATCCCGCGCCTGCAGCTCGCGGCGGGGCAGACGGCCGACCTTCCGCCAGGGCATCCGGCGGGCGAAGAACGGCCCGCGCTCGACGAGCTCGTTGCGCGGCTGGCGCAGCGGATGGAGCAGGACCCGGATAACGTGGACGGTTGGGTCATGCTCGGGCGCAGCTATCTGGCGGTCGGTCGGCCCGATGAGGCAGCGACCGCCCTGGAGCGCGCCTACCGACTGGCACCGAACCAACCGGAGGTCCTGCTCTCCTACGCCCAGGCCGTTGCAGCCGCGCAGGACGGAGTCCTGGCGGGGCGCCCCGAGGAGCTGGTCCGCGCCGCCCTCGCCGCCGATCCGAACAATATCAACGCCCGCTTCTTGGAGGGGCTGGTCGCTTACCAGGGCGCGCGCTTCACCGAGGCCGCGGCGCGCTGGGAGGCGGTGCTCGCCCTCGTCGATCCGCAGAGCGAGGACGCCGCGGAGCTGCGCGAAGCGATCGCCGAGGCCCGCGCTCAGGCCGGCGGCGGTCACGACGATGCCCCATCCACCCCGGAGTCGGCCAGCCAGGCCAAGGCCGGCCCGGCCGCCACAGCCACGCAACCGACCGCCGGCCAGGCCGCGGCGAGCATGGTGACCGTCGAGGTGTCGCTGGCCGAGCCGCTCTGGTCCAAGGCCAACGTCAACGACACCGTCTTCGTCTACGCCAAGGCGGCCGCGGGCCCGCCGATGCCGCTCGCGGTCAAACAGGCGAAGGTCGGCGACCTCCCGATCCGAGTCACCCTCGACGACAGCATGGCGATGATGCCGGCCATGCGCCTGTCAGCCTTCCCAGAGGTGATCGTCGGGGCACGGATCTCGCGCAGCGGTCTCGCGACCCCCCAGAGCGGCGACTTCGAGGGCGAGGTCGGGCCGGTCACCCCGGGCCAACCCTCGCCGGTCGCGGTGCTGATCGCCCACACCCGGCCCTGACGCCGACAGCGCTCGGCGTGCTGGCCGGCTACTTACCGCTGGCGGGCTGGGCCGGCGCGATCCTCGCGCTGCCGCCGCTGGGCGCTTGGCTCGCCGGACAGCCGTTCGATCAATACCTTCGGTTTCCGCTCGCGGTTCGGGCATTCGACCCCCTGCCGGTCGCCGCACCCCTCTTCTGGGCGGGCTCGGCTATCGGCGCCGGGCTGCTCCTGACCGTCTACTGGCTCGTCCGGCCGCGCCGGCCGCTGCCGCCATCGCCGACGCCAGGCACCGGCACCAAGGTGGGAACCGGTTTGCCCGTCTGGGGCTGGAGTGGGGCGCTCGCCATCGCCGTCGCCGGTTTCCTGCCGGCCCTGGGACTCGCCGTCCTACTCCTCGGGCTGACCTTGCTTGCGAACGGGCTCACTCGGCAGCGCACCGGCTCCTGCCTGCTCACCCGCCGCCCCGGGTTTCTCGCCGCCATGCTGCCGGCCGGCATCCTGCTCGGCTGGCTCTACCACTGGCTCAACCTCTTTCTCCAGCTCTGGCACTACCCGGACGCCGGCTCGGCCTTGCCCTTCGCCCTGACCCGAACGCTGGAGTACGCCCTGCTCCTACCCGCGATGTTGAGCCTGCGGCAGTGGCTGGCGTCATTTCCGCGACTCTTGGGCTCGGCCCAGCGCGGAATGACGGTTGACGGCACCATCGACGGCTGGGCGGCCGGCTGGATGTTGGTCGCATTGGCCACCCTGGGGCTCCTCAGCGCTGGCGTCTGGCCGGACTGGATCTATCCGTTGACCTGGACCGCGCCACTGCTCCTGGCGCTCGGTCTGGCGATGATCCGCGGCCGACCGACCCCGTTCGCCGGCATCTGGGAGGGTGACTGGAGCCGCGTGCTGCTGCCGTCCGGGGCGGCCCTGCTGCTCGGGGCGATCGTCCAGCTCTGGGGCACGCTGGTCGGCGCGGGCTGGACGCTCACCCTGCCTTTGCTCGACGGCGCCCGTGTGCTCGGGTTGCCGGCCCTCGCCTACCTTGGGTTCGTGCCGCTCGGACTGCTCGCGATCTGGCTGGCCGACCAGCTCGCACGCCCTTGGCGCAACCGGCCGCTCAAGCGCTTCCCCAAGTTCCCCATCAAGGTCGTGATCAAGCCCTGAGCTCGGACTGGGGTTCGGTCACTCCACCCCGAGCCGCACGGCCAGGACGTCGCACTTAGCACCGTTAAGGACCGAGCGCGCGGTCGAGCCGAGCAGCGCCGCCAGCCCATGCCGGCCGTGGCTGCCAAGCACGATCAGGTCCGCGCCGATCTCCTCGGCCACCCGCAGGATGGTCCGCCCCGTGCTCCCGGTCTCAATCCGGCGGTCCCCCGGCGGCACATCCAGCCGCTCCCCCAGCGCCGCCATCTGGCGCTTGGCGACCTCCACCAGCTCCTGCTCCAGATCGAAGTCCTCGGGCAGCACCAAGTCCCCCGAGTAAGACATCGGCAGATACTCCACCACGTGCAGCAGCGTCAGCCGCGCCCGCAGATGGGCGCGCAACTCCGCCGCCCGCGCGACCACGCCCTCGGTCTCGGGGGCGAAGTCGGCGGCGAGCAGCAGGTGCCGGTACGGAAAGGGGGTCATGATCGGTCTCCGCGGCGTGTGGGTCCTGCGCTTAAGTATAGGTAGGCCGGATTGGGAGCCTTGCCCCAGAGGACGGATTTCGCGATATTGACGCGTCGCAGCATCGACCCCGGGCTCGCGGCGCCGGCTCCTCGACCGAGACGGCCCCAGCCATCCACCCTGCCCCTTCGAGGCGCCGGCATGCTCCGCAAGATCCTGATCGCCAATCGCGGTGAAATCGCCGTGCGCATCATCCGCGCCTGCGCAGAGATGGGCATACGTTCGGTCGCCATCTACTCGGAGGCGGACCGCTGCTCACTGCACGTCAAGAAGGCCGACGAGGCCTACAGCCTGGGTGCCGACCCGTTGGCCGGCTATCTGAACGTCCATCGCATCGTCAACCTGGCGGTCGCAACCGGCTGCGACGCCCTCCATCCCGGGTATGGGTTCCTCTCGGAGAACCCAGAGCTGGCCGAGGCCTGTGCCCGCCGCGGGGTCACCTTCATCGGTCCCTCGGCGACCTTGATCCAGCGCATGGGCGACAAGACCGAGGCGCGCTTCGCGATGCAGAAGGCGGGCGTTCCGGTCACCCCAGGCAGCGACGGCAACCTCGCCGACGAGGCGCACGCCCTCGCGAAGGCCGAGGAGATCGGCTACCCGGTGATGCTCAAGGCGACGTCCGGCGGCGGCGGCCGCGGCATCCGCCGCTGCGACACGCCCCAGGACCTCCAGCGCAACTACGAGCGCGTCATCTCCGAGGCGACCAAGGCCTTCGGCCGTGCCGATGTCTTCCTGGAGAAGTGCGTCGTCAACCCTCGGCACATCGAGGTACAGGTCCTCGGCGACCATCACGGCAACTGCATCCACCTGTTCGAGCGCGACTGCTCGATCCAGCGGCGCAACCAGAAGCTCATCGAGATCGCGCCCTCGCCACAGCTCGACGAGGCCCAGCGCCAGTACGTCGGTGGCCTCGCCGTGCTGGCGGCACGCGCCGTCGGCTACACCAACGCGGGGACGGTGGAGTTCCTGCTCGACAGCGACGGCCGCTTCTACTTCATGGAGATGAACACCCGTATCCAGGTCGAGCACACCATCACTGAGACCATCACCGGTGTCGACCTGGTCGAGGAGCAGATCCGCATCGCCGCCGGACTGCCGCTGCGCTACCGGCAGGACCAGATCAGTCGACGTGGCTACGCCATACAGTTTCGGATCAATGCCGAGGACCCGAAGAACAACTTCCTGCCGAGCTTCGGGCGCATCTCCCGCTACTACGCCCCCGGCGGCCCCGGCGTACGCACCGACGGCGGCATCTACACCGGATACACGGTGCCGCCCTATTACGACTCCATGCTCGCCAAGGTCATCGTCTGGGCACTGACCTGGGAGGACGTGATCTCACGCGGAGGGCGCGCCTTGGAGGACATGGGGGTGTTCGGGATCAAGACGACCATCCCCTTCTACCAAGAGATCCTGCGCCACCCGGACTTCCGCGGTGCTTGTTTCGATACCGGGTTCCTTGAGGCCAACCCCCAGTTGGTCGAATACTCAAGCAAGCGGCGCAAGGACGAGATCGCCGCGGCCATCGCCGCCGTCATCGCCGCCCACGCCGGCCTGTAGAGAGAGTCCCCAAAGATGTCGAAGGTCCAGATCACCGACGTCGTCCTGCGCGACGCCCACCAGTCCCTGCTCGCCACGCGCATGCGCCTGGCCGACATGCTGCCGATCCTGCCCAAGCTCGACGCCGTCGGGTACTGGTCGCTGGAATGCTGGGGTGGGGCCACCTTCGACGCCTGTGTGCGGTTCCTGAAGGAGGACCCCTGGGAGCGCCTGCGCAGCCTGCGCCAGGGTCTGCCCAACACCCGCCTACAGATGCTGGTGCGGGGCCAGAACCTGCTCGGCTACCGCCACTACTCGGATGACGTGGTGCGCGCGTTCATCGCCCGTTCGGCCGCCAACGGGATGGACGTCTTCCGCATCTTCGACGCCCTGAACGACCTGCGAAACCTGCGCACCGCCATCGAGGCCACCAAGGAGGCGGGCAAGCACGCCCAGGGGACCATCTGCTACACGGTGAGTCCCGTGCATGACATCGCCGGCTTCGTCGCCCTCGGTCGCGAGCTCGCATCCATGGGCTGTGACTCCATCGCGATCAAAGACATGGCCGGGCTGCTCACACCCTACGCCACCGCCGAGCTGGTCAAGGCCCTGAAGGACGCGGTGGACCTGCCACTGCACCTGCACTCGCACGCCACCGCTGGACTCTCGGAGATGTGCCACCTAAAGGCCATCGAAAACGGCTGCCGACACATCGACACCGCCATCTCCTCGCTCGCGGGCGGCACCTCTCATGCCCCGACCGAGAGCATGGTCGCGGCGTTGGCCGGGACCGAGTACGACACCGGGCTCGATCTCATCAAGATCCAGGAGATCGGCGTCTACTTCTACCAGGTACGCAAGCGCTATCACCAGTTCGAGAGCGACTACACCGGCGTCGACACCCGGGTCCAGGTCAACCAGGTCCCGGGCGGGATGATTTCCAACCTCGCCAATCAGCTCAAGGAACAGAACGCCCTGGACCGCATGACCGAGGTGATGGCCGAGATCCCGCGCGTGCGCATGGACCTGGGCTACCCACCCCTAGTCACCCCGACCTCCCAGATCGTCGGCACCCAGGCGGTGCTCAACGTGCTGACCGGCAAGCGCTATCAGACCATCACCAACGAGGTGAAGCGCTATCTGCAAGGCGGCTATGGCAAGCCGCCCGCGGCGGTCAATCCGACCCTGCAGCAGCAGGCGGTCGGCAGGGAGGAGCTGATCGACGTTCGGCCCGCGGACCTGCTACCCCCGGAGCTGGAGCGGCTCACCGAGGAGGCGGCCGGACTCGCGCAAAGCGAGGAGGACGTCCTCACCGTCGCGATGTTTCCGGAGATCGGCCGCCAGTTCCTCGAGCAGCGCGCGGCCGGCATCCTGGAGCCCGAGCCCCTGGAGCCGCCGCCAAGCGCCGGACCCAAGACCGCGCCGACCGAGTTCAACATCGCGCTGCACGGTGAGACCTACCACGTCAAGGTCACCGGCGCCGGCCACAAGGGCCGGCCCGAGCGCCACTTCTACCTCGCCATCGACGGCGTCCCCGAGGAGGTGGTCGTCGAGACCCTCGATGAGGTCGTCCTGACCGGCGGCACCGAGGGCGCGGTCAAAAAGGCCATTGCCGGCAAGCGCCCCAAGCCCAGCAAGGACGGCGACGTCACCGCCTCCATGCCCGGCAACATCGTCGACGTCCTGGTCAAGGAAGGCGACGCCGTGACCGCCGGTCAAGCCGTCCTCATCACCGAGGCGATGAAGATGGAGACCGAGGTCCAGGCCCCGATCTCGGGCAAGGTGACGGGCGTCTACGTGCGCAAGGGTGATGCCGTGACACCCGATGAGGTGCTGGTTGAGATCACGCCGGGGGCTTGAGCGGACAGGGCTGGTCGGAGAGTCGATCACGAAACCGGCGTAGCCGGGACGTATCGATGCCCCTCACCCGTTGTCGCGAGCACGCGGGCCGGGAGCACGGATGCCGGTTTGCCGCCCGACCGGCTTTCTTCGATCATCGGCACTCGTCTGAAGCCCACCAAGCCGAGAACCAACCGCCGTGAGCGCAACCCCGGACTCTCTGCCCTCCCCCTTCGATCCCGACCAGCCCCAGGCCTATGCCCACTGGCGCGAGGCCAAGCTCGCCCGCCACCCGGTCCGCGTCGAGGACCTGGTCGTCGAGGTCGCCGACCCGCGGGACCTCACCCGCGGCGAGCATCAAGCCATCCTGGAGCGCTGCCGGAGCGCCAACATGGCCGTCTACGTCGGCGCGACCGGCGCCGACCCGGACAAGGAGCTGGTGCGGGGCCTGGGCGCGCAGCTCGGCCTGCACCGGCTGGACCAGAATCCTGGGGCGGACGAGGACGCGATCACCTCGCTCACCGTGCAGACCGACGAGCGTCACCGCGGCTACATCCCCTACACCAACCGCCCGATCGCCTGGCACACGGACGGCTACTACAACACGCCAGAGCGGCAGATCCACGCGGTGATGCTCCATTGCGTCCGGCCCGCGGAGAGCGGCGGGGAGAACGAGCTCCTAGACCACGAGATGGCCTATCTCCAGCTCCGCGACCGCGCGGTCGAGTACGTCCGCGCCCTGATGCACCCGCAGGCGATGACCATCCCCGCCAACGAGGGCGAGGGCGGCGTGCACCGGGCCGACCAATCCGGGCCGGTCTTCTCGATCCAGCCCGACGGGCATCTGCACATGCGCTACACCGACCGCAAGCGCAACGTACTCTGGCGCGACGATCCGCTGACCCGCGAGGCGGTGGAGATCCTGCGCGAGATCCTCTACCAGCCCAGCCCCTGGCACTTCCGGGTGCTGCTCAGACCCGGCTGGGGCATCCTCGGCAACAACGTGCTGCACACGCGCGCCGGCTTTACCGATGGGGCCAGCGTGCGCCTGCTCTACCGGGCGCGCTACTACGACCGCATCGCCGGGACCTGAACGAGGATGAGCGCGACCTTCCTGCGACTTGCCCTGGTTCAGCAGACCGACCAGGGCAGCGCCGAGGCCAACCTCGCCGCCTGCGAGGCCGGCATCCGCGCGGCCGCCGCCCAGGGCTGCCGCCTGGTGCTTCTTCAGGAGCTGCACAACGGGCCCTACTTCTGTCAGACCGAAGACCCACGGCGCTTCGACCTCGCCGAGCCCATCCCAGGACCAACGACCGAGCGGCTGGGCGTGCTGGCGGCACAGCTCGGCGTGGTGGTCGCTGGCTCGCTCTTCGAGCGGCGCGCCGCCGGCCTGTATCACAACACCGCCGTGGTGCTCGATGCCGACGGTCGCCTCGCCGGGCGCTACCGCAAGATGCACATCCCGGACGATCCCGGCTACTTCGAGAAGTTCTACTTCACCCCGGGGGATCTCGGCTTCACCCCCGTCGACACCGCCGTCGGGCGGCTCGGCGTGCTGGTGTGCTGGGACCAGTGGTTCCCCGAGGCGGCCCGCCTGATGGCGCTCGCCGGCGCCGAGCTGCTCCTTTATCCCACCGCCATCGGCTGGGACCCGGCCGACGACCGCGACGAGCAGCACCGCCAGCTTGACGCCTGGCAGACGGTGCAGCGCGGCCACGCCGTCGCCAACGGCCTGCCACTCGCAGCCTGCAACCGCGTCGGCCACGAGCCCGACCCCGCCGGCGGCCCCGGCAGCCGTTTCTGGGGCAGCTCGTTCGTGTGCGGTCCCCAGGGGGAGATACTCGCCGCGGCCCCGGCCGACACCCCGGCGCTCCTGATCGCCGACATCGACCTCGCCCGCGGCGAGCGGGTGCGGCGCATCTGGCCCTTCCTGCGCGATCGGCGCATCGACGCCTACCAGGACTTGCTCCGCCGCTATCGCGATTGAGATCGCTGCGGCGCGCCCACACAAACGCCGCGTGATTCGAAACGACCCGGCGCGTCAGGCTGGCGTGTCGGCGGCAGTGCCAACTTCTCGGCGGAGGGCAACGTGGGCAGTACCGCAAGCAACGACGTCCGGCTCACCATGCGCTCGATCATCCAGCGCATCGCCACGGGGCCGGAGCTCTCCAAGGACATCTCCTTGGACGAGGCACGCATCGGCATGAACGCCATCCTGGCCCACCAGGTGGACCCGGTGCAGGCGGGCATCTTCATGATTGCGCTGCGCATGAAGCGTGAGACCGACGACGAGCTCAAGGGCATACTCGACGCGGTGCGCGACGCCACCCAGCACGTGGTGGCCGAGGTCGACGACCTGGTCGACATCGGCGACCCCTACGACGGCTACAACCGCTGCCTGCCGGCCGCCCCCTTCCTCCCCGCGGTCCTCGCCGAGTGCGGCGTACCGGCCGTCAGCCACGGGCTCGACGCCGTCGGGCCCAAGTTCGGGGTCACTCACCGCCATGTGCTGGCCGCCGCCGGGGTCGATGTCGACCTCGCACCCGCGACCGCTGCGGCGCGGCTCGCCGACCCCGGGCTCGGCTGGACCTATGTCGACCAGAAGGCCTTCTGCCCTGCCCTGCACGACCTGGTCGATCTGCGCGCGACCATCGTCAAGCGCCAGGCGGTGACCACCGTCGAGGTCATGGCCAAGCCGATCCATGGGCGCCGCCGCACGCACCTGGTCACCGGCTATGTGCACAAGCCCTACCCCCGCATCTACGCCATGCTGGCACGCCATGCGGGCTTCGACTCCGCGTTGCTGGTCCGCGGGGTGGAGGGCGGGGTGATCCCCTCGCTGCGCCAGCAAGGGGTCTGCTTCAACTACCAGCACCGGGGCGAGGAGCAGTCCTTCGATATCGACCCGGCGGCGCTCGGCATCGAGCAGTCGGTGCGCTCGGTCCCGCTCCCGGAGGACCTCCCCCAGACCAGCCGCCCGGGGGACGAGATCGCGGTCGCGGTCGACGTCCAGGCGACCGCGCGCGCGGCGGCTCAGGCCGGCCTGGCCGCGCTGGAGGGCGCCGGCGGGCCGACCTACGACAGCCTGGTGTTCTCCGGGGCGCTGGTGCTCTGGCACCTAGGGCGGGAGCCGAGCCTGCGCGCCGCCGCCGACCGCATCCGGGCCGCGCTCGACTCCGGTCGTGCCGCGCGCCGTGTCCGCTAGGGGAGCCGACATGGAGCAAGCCTTTGTCGCCGTGGCCAACGCCAGCGAGATTGCCCCCGGGAGCTTCCGCAAGATCGAGGTTGCGGGCCGTGCCTACATCCTGGCCAACATCGATGGGACCTTCTACGCCGTCGAGGACCTCTGCAGCCACGAGGACTATCCGCTCTCCTACGGCTGTCTGCACGGCGACCACATCAAGTGCTCGCTGCACGGAAGCCGCTTCAGCCTCAAGACCGGGGAGCCCCAGGAGGACCCCGCCGACACCCCCATCGCCACCTTCCGCGTCGAGCTGGCCGACGGCCAGGTCTGGCTCGACCCCAGACGGCGGACCAACTGACCGGCAGGGGCGAGGTGGGCCGTCCCGCAACCGGTGGCGGACCCGACGGGGGGCCGGGCGGCACAGGGGATCGGCGAGCCCCTCACCCCGCGGCGGGGGCCTCCGCCGGACTGCGGGCTCAGAACGACCGGTCGTGACCCGTGAAATCGACGCGCTCGCCGATCCCCTCGGCGACGCGGGGACCGCCCAGCAGGCGGGCCTGGTCGGCGCGCTGGCAGCGCGAGAAATCGGGGTCCATCAGCTCCAGGAAGGCGCAGGCCTGGGGTGAGAGGAACTTGGCCTTGCGCATCACCACCCCGTAGGTGCGCCGCGGGAAGTAGGCCCCGAGCGGGATCGCGGCCAGCTTCTCCTCGCCGGTGAGGCAGATGCTGGTGACGATGGACACCCCCATGTCCAGCGCCACGAACTTCTTGATCACCTCCCAGCCGCCCGCTTCCAGCACCACCTTGTAGTCGAGCCCGTGCTGGCGGAACACCAGGTCCACAATCCGCCAGGTGGACAGGTGACGTGGCGGCAGGATCAGCCCCCAGGGCGCGACCTCCTCCAGTGTCAGCCGCTCCTGGTTCGCCAGGGGATGACCCAGGGCCGTGATGAGCATGGGCTCGTAGGTAAAGATCGGGTGGTAGATCACATCCTCGGGCACGTCGAACATCGAGCCCACCGCGAAGTCGACCTCGCTGGCGCGCAGCATGCGCAGGCCGTCGCGGCCGGTGACGTTGTGCAGATGCAGCTTCACGCGCGGATACCGCTCGCTGTAGCGCTTCACGTAATCCGGCAGCAGGTACAGGATGGTCGACTCCCCCGCCGCCAGATCGAGCCGCCCCTGGCCCGCTTCCCCCAGGCGCGCGGCGAAGACCTCGGGCAGGTGGTCCATCCCCTCCACCAGCGGCAGGCTGGTCTCCAGCAGCACCTGGCCGGCGGCGGTGAGCTCGATGCGCGGCCCGCGGCGTTCGAAGAGCAGGACCTTGAGGTCCTCCTCCAGCCCCTTGATGAGCAGCGAGACCGACGGCTGGCTCACGCACAGGCGCTCCGCGGCCCGCGAGATGCTGCCGGTCTGGGCCGCGTGGCAGAAGGCACGGAGCTGGCGCAGGCGATTGGGGGTCGCGGGCGGGACTGAGACGGGTCTGGGCATCGACGGGATCGCGGGCCGGTTTATTCGTTGAGCCAATAGTCAATATTTCCTGAATAATCTAGTCAAATACTGCGCGACCCTCTACTGTCTTGCCGACCAGCGATCCCATCGCCCGCCGCCGAGAGGGCTCGAACATGAGCGCGCCAAACCCGAAGCAGCCCGCCGTCGTACTCACCGCCCCGACCCACGGCTTCGACGACCTGCTGACACCCGCGGCCCTGGACTTCCTGGTGTCGCTGCACGAGCAGTTCGCCGACCGGGTCGATGACCTGCTCGCCGCGCGGCATGCGCGCCAGGCCCGCTTCGATGCCGGCGAGCTGCCCGACTTCCTTCCCGAGACCCGCGCGATCCGCGAGTCCGACTGGACCATCGGCCCGGTCCCTGAGGACCTGCGCGACCGGCGGGTGGAGATCACCGGCCCGACCGACGGCAAGATGCTGATCAACGCACTGAACAGCGGGGCCAGGTGCTTCATGGCCTGCCTGGAGGACGCCCACTCCCCGACCTGGCGCAACGGCCTGGAGGGTCAGGCGAACCTGCGCGCCGCGGTCAACCGGACCATCGCACTGATCACGTCGGAGGGCAGGCACTACCGGCTGAACGACCAGACCGCGGTCCTCATGGTGCGGCCGCGCGGCTGGCACCTACCGGAGCGGCACCTGTTGGTGCACGGTCGGCCCATCCCCGGGGCCCTGTTCGACTTCGGCCTCTATCTCTTCCATAACGCCCGCGCCCTGCTGGAGCAGGGCACGGGCCCGTACTTCTATCTGCCGAAGCTCGAGGCCCACCCGGAGGCGCGGCTGTGGAGCCAGGTCTTCGACTTCGCCGAGGAGCGGCTCGATCTGCCGCGGGGGTGCATCAAGGCCACGGTGCTGATCGAGACCCTGCCCGCGGTCTTCGAGCTCGACGAGATCCTCTGGGAGCTCCGCGATCACGTCGTCGGCCTGAACTGCGGGCGCTGGGACTACATCTTCAGCTACATCAAGACCTTCCGTAACCATCCCGAGCGCCTGCTGCCCGACCGCTCGGCGGTCACCATGACCGTGCCCTTCATGCGCGCCTATGCCCAGCTCGTGATCAAGACGTGCCACCGGCGCGGTGCCTTCGCCATGGGCGGCATGGCCGCGCAGATCCCGGTCAAGGACGACGCGGCCGCGAACGAGGCCGCCTTCGCCAAGGTGCGGGCCGACAAGGAGCGCGAGGTGAGCGACGGCCACGACGGGACCTGGGTGGCCCACCCCGGGCTGGTGCTGGTGGCCATGGCGGTGTTCGACGCCCACATGCCCGGCCCTAACCAGCTCGGCCGGCAGCGACCCGAGGTCAACCCCGGCCGCGACGAGCTGATCGCCGTCCCCGAGGGTGAGATCACCGAGGCCGGCCTGCGCACCAACCTCAATGTCGCCATCCAGTACCTGGCGGCCTGGCTCGGCGGGCGCGGTGCCGTGCCCATCCACCACCTGATGGAGGACGCTGCCACCGCCGAAATCTCCCGCTGCCAGGTCTGGCAGTGGCTCCGCCACCCCGGCGGGGTGCTGGCCGACGGGCGGCGGGTGACGCTCGGGCTGGTCGAGTCGCTGCTCGGGGAGGAGATGGACAAGATCCGCGACGAGGTCGGCGTCGAGACCTTCGACTCAGGTCGCTATCGCCTGGCCGCAGAGCTCTTCGCCGACATCACCCGAGCGGAGGAGCTCCCCGACTTCTTGACCCTGATCGCCTACCCGCACCTGGACTGAATCGGCAGGCCGGGCCTCAGCCCGACCCGGGCGAGAACCCGAAGCGTCGCCGTCGGCCTGAAGGCCGACCTACCTGGTGATTCCCTTGCGTGGCCGGGCAGCCCCTGCGCGTCAGAGCCCGACGGCCTTGCGCAAATCCCCGCCGCGGTCGTCGTGGAACTGGGCCTCCTCGGTCGAGCCGCGGAGCGCGGTGACAGAGGACAGGCCGCCCTGGATCACGGTGGTCACCTCGTCGAAGTAGCCGGCCCCCACCTCCTGCTGGTGGGAGACGAAGGTATAGCCCTTCGACCGTGCCGCAAACTCCGGCTCCTGCACCTTCTCCACGTAGTGGCGCATGCCCTCGCCGCGGGCGTAGTCGTAGGCGAGGTCGTACATGTGGAACCACATGCTGTGGATGCCCGCCAGGGTGATGAACTGGTATTTGTAGCCGTACTCGGCGAGCTGGTCCTGGAAGCTCGCGATGGTCGCCGTGTCCAGGTTCTTCGTCCAGTTGAACGAGGGCGAGCAGTTGTAGGCCAGCAGGCGCCCGGGGCAGCGCTCACGCACCGCCTGCGCGAACTCGCGGGCGAAGCCAAGGTCGGGCGTGCCGGTCTCGCACCAGACGAGGTCGGCGTAGGGCGCGTAGGCGACCCCGCGGCTGATCGCCTGCTCCAGGCCGTTGCGCACCCGGTAGAACCCTTCGGCGGTGCGCTCGCCGGTGAGGAAGGGGCGGTCGTTGTCGTCGATGTCCGAGGTCAGTAGGTTCGCCGCCTCGGCGTCGGTGCGCGCGAGCAGCAGGGTCGGCACGCCCATCACGTCGGCGGCGAGCCGCGCGGCGACGAGCTTCTGCACCGCCTCCTGGGTCGGCACCAGCACCTTGCCGCCCATGTGGCCGCATTTCTTGACCGCCGCGAGCTGGTCCTCGAAGTGCACCCCGGCGGCGCCGGCGGTGATCATCGCCTTCATGAGCTCGAAGGCGTTCAACACCCCGCCGAAGCCGGCCTCGGCATCGGCGACGATGGGCAGGAAGTAGTCGATCCCGCCCTCGTCCCCGGGGGCGATGCCGCGGCTCCACTGGATCTCGTCGGCGCGCTTGAAGCTGTTATTCATCCGCCGGACCAGGGTGGGGACCGAGTCGTAGGCGTAGAGCGACTGGTCCGGGTACATGGTCTCGGAGCTGTTGTTGTCGGCGGCCACCTGCCAGCCCGAGAGGTAGATCGCCTCCACCCCGGCCTTGGCCTGCTGCAGGGCCTGGCCGGCCGTCACCGCCCCCAGGCAGTTCACGTAGCCCTTCCTGGCCTCGCCGTTCAGCAGCCCCCAGAGCCGCTCGGCCCCGCGCCGGGCCAGCGTGCACTCGGGCTGCAGCGAGCCGCGCAGGCGGACCACTTCGGCCGCATCGTAGCCTCTGGTGCCCCACCGCCAGCGGGGGTTCTCGGCCCAGTCCTGCTCCAGCGCCTGGATCTGTTGCACTCGGTTCATGCGAGGTCCTCCACCTGGGTGGTTTCCGGTCGTTCTCACGGCCGCGTCGACGTGCGCGGCCTCTACGCTGAACGCTAGCGCAGCCTATCCGACCGAAACAGTGGGGAATTCTCAATGCTAAGCATTAAGAAATACAATGAATGCCCGCATTAGCCATTGCTATGAGGAATGCTATAGTCGAATCGAGGTTGGGTCATGGGACAGGCTGGGGGCCTGACGACCCACCCAAGAAGAAGACTCCAACCGTCTGATCCTTCAAACCATTTGCGTTCATTTGCGGACCAAGCTCCCGTCCCATGACCGACCTGCCCGCACAGCTCGCGCGCGCCATCCTCACCGGCTTCGAGCGCCACTTCTCGGTCTTTCAGGAGATCACCGCGAGCGCCCGCGAGCGCTTCGAGGCCGCGGACTGGGAGGCGGTACGCCGGGCGGCGTCCGAGCGGATCAGCTTCTATGACCAGAGGGTGCGCGAGACCGTGGTCAAGCTCCGCGCGAGTCTCGGCGTCGATGAGCTCGACGAGCCGCTCTGGCAGTCGGTCAAGGCCGTCTACACCGACCTGCTCGCCCAGCACAGCCGGGCCGAGCTGGCGGAGACCTTCTACAATTCGGTCTTCTGCCGGCTCTTCGAACGCAAGTACTTCAACAACTCGAACATCTTCGTCGAGTCGGTAGCCGACCGCGCGGCGCTGGCCGAGCGCTACCGCGGCTTCATGTCCTTCCACCCGCGCGAGGGCGGGCTGGAGAGCGGCATCTGGGAGGTCCTCTCCGCCTTCTACTTCGCGCTCCCTTACGAGGACATCGACCACGACTCCGCGCACATCGCCGCCGCCCTGCGGGAGCGCTCGCCGCTCGCTCGGCGCGGCCTGGCGCGCCTGCGCATCGACCTGCTGGAGTTCCCGTTCTTTCGCAACAAAGGGGCCTATCTCATCGGGCGGGTGGTGAGCGGCGGGGACTCGCACCCCTTTATCGTCCCGCTGGTCAACAACGGGCAGGGCGGCATCTACGCCGACGCGCTACTCACCACCGTCGAGGAGGCCGAGGCAGTGTTCAGCTTCGCCCGCGCCTACTTCCTGGTGAAGACACCGGTGCCGGCGGCGACCGTGGCCTTCCTGAGCGAGCTGATGCCGGCCAAGCCGCTGGCCGAGCTCTACATGAGCATCGGCTTCCACAAGCAGGCGAAGAACGAGCTCTACCGAGACTTCCTCCACCACCTGGCGCGCACCGACGACGCCTTCCAGATGGCCCCGGGCACGCGCGGGCTGGTGATGACGGTCTTCACCCTGCCGTCCTACCCCTTCGTCTTCAAGGTGATCCGCGACCGCTTCGCGCCCCAGAAGGAGGTTACCGAGGCCCTGGTGCGCCGGCGCTACCTACAGGTCAAGCTGCACGACCGGGTCGGGCGCATGGCCGACACCCTGGAGTTCTCGGACGTCGCCTTCCCGCTCCGGCGCTTTCCGCCCGACCTGCTCCAGGAGCTCCAAGAGCAGATCCCGTCCAAGCTCGCGATCGAGGGTGAGGTCCTCTTCATCCGCCACCTCTACATCGAGAAGCGCATGGCCCCGCTCAACCTCGTCCTGGAGCAGTCGACCCCCGAGGAGACCCGCGACGTCCTGGACGACTGGGGCCGGGCCATTAAGGAGCTGATGGCGGTCAACATCTTCCCCGGAGATCTCTTGTTCAAGAACTTCGGGGTGAGCTGCTCCGGCAAGGTGGTCTTCTACGACTACGACGAGGTCTGCTACCTGACCGAGTGCCACTTCCGCAAGATCCCCGAGCCGCGCACCCTGGACGACGAGCTCGCCGCCGAGCCCTGGTACTCGGTCGCACCCAACGACATCTTCCCCGAAGAGCTCCCCACCTTCCTCACCAGCGACCTGACCCAGCGCTGGCTGCTCCAGGAGCTGCACCCCGAGCTCTTCGACTACGGCTACTGGCAGCGCCGCCAGCAGGACGTCAAACACGGCGTCTACGGCGACGTCTATCCCTACCCCCAGCCGCTTCGTTTTCCGCGCCCAACCAGCCCTCGCCCCGTCCCGCCTCAGGCCGCGCTGGCGTTTGGCTGAGTGCCGCTCGATCGGCGCAAGGGCCCAGCGGCATCAGGTTCGCGCGGATCGGCGCCCCGGGCCAGGGGCTTGCGCCAGCCAGCGGCGTTACCCGACCGACTGGGACCGGACGGTTGACCTCGGCAAACCCAGGTAATTACAGTGTGCCTACCTCATCGTGCTACTCGAGCCGCATCGGATTGGTGTCATGTCTACGGTCGTCCGGGCCAGGATCGTGAAGATCGGAAACTCACAAGGGATACGCATTCCCAAGACGTTGATCGAGCAAGGCAAGCTGGGCGAGGAGGTGGAGCTCGAGCTGGAGGAGGGCCAGATCGTCATCCGACCGGTCCGCCCTGTCCGTCACCTATGGGAGGCATCCTTTCGTACGATGTGCGAGCGCGGTGACGATGAGCTGCTCGATGGCGACGACGCCTCCGCTACCGCCTGGGACGCGGCCGACTGGGAGTGGTAATCAAGCGCTTTGACGTCTGCCTAATCCAGCTCGATCCCACGGTTGGCAGCGAGATTAGGAAGACCCGCCCCTGTCTGGTGATCTCGCCGGACGAAATGAACCGCTGGATCAGAACCCTCATCGTCGCGCCGATGACCACCAAGGGGCAGTCCTACCCAACTCGCGTGCCTTGCGAGTTTCGCGGACAACAAGGGCAGATCGTGCTCGATCAGGTTCGCACGATTGACCGCTCCCGCATCGTGCAGAGGCTCGACCCCATCACCTCGGACACCCAGCGACAGGTGTTAGCCGTACTCGCCGAGCTGTTCGCATAGTGCCGTCGGCACGCTACGAATGCGCTCGCAGCCTCGAACCGGCCCCGCGGCATCACCACGCCCGGTGCTAGACTGCCACCATCACTTGCACCCTTAGAAGAGCAGCCAACGATGCGCGCGACGAGCGCCCGCCGCCGCCCAACCCTGTACGAGCAGCTTGAGGCCCTACCCGAGGGGCTGACGGGCGAGATCCTCGACGGTCAGCTCCACACCCAGCCCCGCCCGGCTTGGCCCCATGCCCTGGCGGGCTCGGTGCTCGCCGCCGACCTGGTGGGCCCCTTCCAGCTCGGCCGCGGGGGCCCCGGCGGCTGGTGGATCGTCTACGAGCCGGAGCTCCATTTCATCCCGGATGTCGAGGTCGACGTCCCCGACCTTGCCGGCTGGCGCCGCGAGCGCATGCCCCAGCCACCCGAGGGACATCGCATCACCATCGTCCCGGATTGGGTCTGCGAGATCCTCTCGCCCGCCACCGCGAGCAAGGACCGCGAGATCAAACTGCCGATCTACGCCCGCTTCGGCGTGTCCTACGCCTGGCTGATCGACCCCCTGAAACGCACCCTGGAGGCCTATGCCCTCGCGGACGGCGGCTGGCGGGAGATCGCGCGCTATCGCGAGAGCGGCCGGGTCTCGGTCCCACCTTTCGAGGCCGTCACGATCGAGCTCGCCGAGCTCTGGGTACCGATGAGCAGCGCCTGAGCTGACGGAAATGCCCGCGGGGTTTCGCCCTACGAAGGCCAGGGCGCGACGGCTCGATCAGACGAATGCCGGGTGGACAAGCACAGCGCAGTCTCCCGACCCCACTGCCGTCCGCCGCCCGGTCCTGCGCAACCACCTCCGATGGTCAGAACCTCAGGATTGGCGCGGCTCAGTCCTCCATCAGGTGATCAACTCGAGCGATGAGGCGCCCGCGGGCGAGCTGGGCCTCGATCTCGGAGCCGGGGGCGGCATCGCGCGCGTCACGCACGACCTGCCGGCCCGGCAGGAGCCGGACCAGGGCATAACCCCTTGCCAGCGTCGCGAGCGGACTCAGCGCTTCCAGCCCCTGGACCGCCACCGCTAGGCGCGCGCGCCGCGATACGATCGTGCTGGGCATCAGCCGAAGCAGGCGCTCCGCGGCCGCCTGAGCACGTACCCGCAGCCGCTCGACCCCCTGCGCCGGCGAGGCGGCGGCCAGGCGCCGATCCAGCGCAGCCCAACGCGCCCGGTCCCGCTCCAGCCGGCGGCTCAGCGCCTCCGCGAGTCGTCGGGCGAGCTCGTCGACCTGCTGCTGGCGCCGCTGGACCCGACCGAGCGGGTGCAGGAGCGCGAGGTGCCGGGTCGTAGCCGCGAGCCGCTGGCGCAGGCTTGCGAGGATGCGGGCCTCGCTGGTCGCCAGCCGCCGCTCGAAGGCGCGCAGACGCTCGGCGAGGTGCTCGGCCGAGGGGCTGACCAGCTCGGCCGCAGCCGATGGTGTCGCACCCCTTTGATCTGCGGCGAGGTCAGCAATCGTGGTGTCGATCTCGTGGCCGACCCCGGTCACCACCGGGATCAGCGAGGCCCGGATGGCGCGCGCCAGGGCCTCCGCGTTAAAGGCCATGAGGTCTTCGAGCGAGCCGCCGCCCCGGGCCAGGATCAGCACATCGCACTCGGCCCTGGCGTTGGCAAGCTCCAGCGCCCCGACCAGCTCCTCCACGGCCCCCTGACCGTGGACCTGGGCCGGGTAGAGTAGGACCGGGAGGGCCGGGAAACGCCGGCGCAGCACCGCGAGCAGGTCGCGGATGGCCGCCCCGCTCGGCGAGGTGATGAGCCCAACGCAGTTCGGGAAGGGCGGCAGGGGGCGCTTGTGCCTGGCGTCGAACAGCCCCTCGGCGGCGAGCCGTTGCTTGACCCGCTCCAGCTCCAGGCGCAGAGCCCCCTCCCCGGCCGGCTCCATATGCTCGACGATGAGCTGGAACTCCCCGCGCCCCTCGTAGAGGCTGACCCGCGCCCGCACCAAGACGTGCTGGCCGTTGGCCGGCCGGAAGCCGAGCAGTAGGCGTCGCGGGCGGAACATGGCGCAACGCACCTGGGCGGCCTCGTCCTTGAGCGAGAAGTAGATGTGCCCCGAGGCCGGCTGGGCGACGTTGGAGAGCTCGCCCTCCACCCAGAGCAGCGGGAAGCTGCCCTCGAGCACGGCACGGGCCTCCCGCGCCAGGCGCGAGACGCTGTAGATGTCGCGGGAGAAATCGAACCCCGCCTGGGTGCCCGCGGGCTCGGTGATCGGATCGGTCACGGTACTCAAGGAGGACAGGTCAGAGGGCGAGCGAGACAGACGGCAACGGCGAGCGTACTTGCCAGACGTCCGGAGGGTCTCAATTTACCGGCAGTCGGACGAAAACTATACTCGTCGGTTACTTCACCCCGCCCGCAGGTCCCCCGCCGCCATGCGTCTCATCCAGGAAGCCCTCACCTTCGATGATGTCCTGTTGGTCCCCGCGCATTCCCTGGTGCTGCCCAATCAGGTGGATCTCAGCACCCGCCTGACGCGTGGGATCACGCTCAAGGTGCCGCTGGTCTCCGCGGCCATGGACACGGTCACCGAGGCGCGGCTCGCCATCGCCATGGCACTCGAAGGCGGCATCGGCATCGTGCACAAGAACATGAGCCCCGAGCGCCAGGCGCGCGAGGTGCTTACGGTCAAGAAGTACGAGAGCGGCATCATCCGCGACCCCGTCACCGTCCCGCCCCAGACCACCATCGGCGAGGTGATGCAGATCACCCGCGCCCACAACATCTCCGGCGTGCCGGTGGTCACCGAGGACGGCCACCTCGCCGGCATCGTCACCGGGCGCGACCTACGCTTCGAGACCCGCCTCGACGAGCCGGTGAGCAGCATCATGACCCCGCGCGAGCGCCTGGTGACGGTGCGCGAGGGCGCGAGCCGCGACGAGGTCGTCAGCCTGCTGCACAAGCACCGCATCGAGAAGGTGCTGGTGGTCAACGGCCACTTCGAGCTGCGCGGCCTGATCACCGTGAAGGACATCCAGAAGGCCAAGGACTTCCCCCACGCCTCGCGCGACGCTCAGGAGCGGCTGCGGGTCGGGGCCGCGGTTGGGGTGGGGGCGGGGACCAACGAGCGCGTCACGGCCCTGGTCGAGGCCGGGGTCGACGTGATCGTGGTCGACACCGCCCACGGCCATTCGCAGGGCGTGCTCGACCGCGTCGCCTGGATCAAGCGCGAGTACCCCGGGGTCCAGGTGATTGGCGGCAACATCGCCACCGGGGCGGCCGCCATCGCGCTCGCCGAGGCGGGCGCGGACGCCGTCAAGGTCGGCATCGGCCCGGGCTCGATCTGCACCACCCGCATCGTCGCCGGTGTGGGCGTACCGCAGATCACCGCGGTGGCTAACGTCAACCAGGCGCTCCAGGGGACCGACGTCCCGATCATCGCCGACGGCGGCCTGCGCTACTCGGGCGACATCGCCAAGGTGATCGCCGCCGGGGCCCACAGCGTGATGATCGGCGGGCTCTTCGCCGGTACCGACGAGTCCCCGGGCGAGGTCGAGATCTACCAGGGGCGCTCCTACAAGTCCTACCGCGGCATGGGCTCGCTCGGGGCGATGGGCAGCAAAGAGGGCTCGAGCGACCGCTACTTCCAGGAGGCGACCGAGAAGGAGAAGCTGGTCCCCGAGGGCATCGAGGGGCGGGTCCCCTACAAGGGCAGCATCCTCAATGTCATCCACCAGCTCGTCGGCGGACTGCGCTCCAGCATGGGCTACACCGGTTGCGCCAACATCGCCGAGATGCGCACCAAACCCGAGTTCGTGCGTGTCAGCAACGCCGGCGTGCGCGAGTCCCACGTGCACGACGTGCAGATCACCAAAGAGGCCCCGAACTATCGCATCGAGACCTGAGGTCTTGCCTGGTCGCCCGGGCAAGAACGGCGGGCGGCCCAACCCGCCACCCCGAGTAGGGCTCCTAATTCGCGTTCATTCGCGTCCCGTTGCGGCTTGATTCCCCTGGCCGCACCCGCACCCCTCCCGGACCACCCCATGACCCCCAGCACCATCCATTCCGACCGCGTTCTGATCCTCGACTTCGGCTCCCAGTACACCCAGCTCATCGCCCGGCGGGTGCGCGAGGCCGGGGTCTACTGCGAGCTCCACCCCTGGGACATGGACGCCGCCCAGATCCGCGACTTCGCGCCCAAGGGCGTGATCCTCTCCGGCGGTCCGCAGTCAGTCCATGAGGCCGAGACCCCGCGCGCCGACCCGCTGGTGCTCGAGCTCGGCGTCCCGGTGCTCGGCATCTGCTATGGGATGCAGACCATGGCCGCTCAGCTCGGCGGCGAGGTCGCCCCGGCGAGCGAGCGCGAGTATGGCTACGCCCAGGTGCGCGCCCGCGGGCACTCCAGGCTGCTGCGCGACATCGAGGACCACGCAAGCCCCGAGGGCTACGGGCTGCTCGACGTCTGGATGAGCCACGGCGACCGGGTCGAGTCCCTGCCGCCCGGCTTCCACGTCATCTGCGAGACCGCCAACGCCCCGCTCGCCGGCATGGCCGACGAAGTGCGCGGCTTCTACGGCTTGCAGTTCCACCCCGAGGTGACCCACACCCGTCAGGGCCAACGGGTCATCGAGCGCTTCGTCCACGAGATCTGCGGCTGCGGGCGGCTGTGGACCCCCGGCAACATCATCAACGACGCCATCGAGCAGGTCCGCCACCAGGTGGGCGAGGACGAGGTCCTGCTCGGGCTCTCCGGCGGGGTCGACTCCTCGGTGGTCGCCGCCCTGCTCCACCGGGCGATCGGCGATCAGCTCACCTGCGTCTTCGTCGACAACGGGCTGCTGCGCCTCGGCGAGGGTGATCAGGTGATGAGCACCTTCGCCCGCCACATGGGGGTGCGCGTCATCCGCATCGACGCCGAGCACCGCTTCCTGGAACGCCTGCGGGGGGTGTCCGACCCCGAGCAGAAGCGCAAGATCATCGGCAACACCTTCATCGACGTCTTCGAGGCGGAGGCCGAGAAGCTCCCCAACGTCAAGTGGCTCGCTCAGGGGACCATCTACCCGGACGTGATCGAGTCGGCCGGGGCCAAGACCGGCAAGGCCAAGGTGATCAAGTCCCATCACAACGTCGGCGGGCTCCCCGACTACATGAAGCTCGGCCTGATCGAGCCGCTGCGTGAGCTCTTCAAGGACGAGGTGCGCCGCATCGGGGTCGAGCTCGGCCTGCCCTCCGACATGGTCTACCGCCATCCCTTCCCCGGCCCTGGGCTCGGCGTGCGTATCCTCGGCGAGATCGACCGCGAGCACGCCGACACCCTGCGCCTCGCCGACCACATCTTCATCGAGGAGCTGCGCACGGCCGCGCTCTACGACCAGGTGTCCCAGGCCTTCGCTGTCTTCCTCCCGGTCAAGTCGGTCGGGGTGGTCGGCGACAACCGCCAGTACGAGCACGTCATCGCCCTGCGCGCGGTTGAGACGCTCGACTTCATGACCGCCCGCTGGGCGCATCTCCCCTACGACTTCCTCGACCGGGTCTGCCGGCGCATCGTCAACGAGGTGCGCGGCGTCTCGCGCGTCGTCTACGACATCACCGGCAAGCCGCCGGGCACCATCGAGTGGGAGTGAGCGACGCGCACGAGGCCTGGATGGCCCATGCGCTTGCGCTAGCCCGCCAGGCCGCCGAGGGGGGCGAGGTGCCGGTCGGTGCCGTCCTGGTACGTGACGGCGAGGCGATCGGCGAGGGCTGGAACTGCCCGATCGGCACCCACGATCCGACCGCCCACGCTGAGATCCGCGCCCTGCGCGCCGCCGGTGAGCGGGTCGGCAACTACCGCCTGACCGACTCTACCCTCTACGTCACCCTGGAGCCCTGCGTCATGTGCGCGGGCGCCCTGATCCACGCCCGAGTGGCCTTGGTCGTCTACGGCGCCGAGGACCCCAAGGCCGGCGCCTGCGGCAGCCGTTTCGAGCTCCTGCCGTCGGACAGCCGATTCAACCATCGCACCGCGTGCACCGGGGGCGTCCTGGCCGAGGACTGCGGCGAGCTGCTCCGCGCCTTCTTCCGCGCGCAACGGCGTACCGTCGAGCCCTAGCCAACGAGGCCGATCGGCGAAGCGAGGAAAATCCGCCAAAGGATGCTATGCTTTCGCCCCGTTTCGGCGGTCGGGCAGCGCTGATTCACCGGCCGACCAGCCGCCGCAAGATCCCCCGGAGAGGTGCCGGAGTGGCCGAACGGGCTTGACTCGAAATCAAGTGAAGGCGCAAGCCTTCCGTGGGTTCGAATCCCACCCTCTCCGCCAATTCAATCACCTAGGTGATTGCCCCAGATCCCTTAGGGACTTGACCGTGACCGAATCGTAACGCGGACGGCGCCTGGAGCGCCTCCGCCGACGGGTCGTGCGTCCCCGCCCGCATTGTCCTCACCAGGGCATCATCGGACGCCCCGTCCGGTAGGGGCTGGTCATCGTGGTGGCGTTGTACGGCCAAGTCGTCGCGCTGCCCCGCCTGTCGGCGACGTTTGTCGGTGCCGCGCCCTTCCCTTCCGACAAGGTATCGACCGCCCGGCGTAGCGAGCTCAGGTCCGAGCGCACGCCCGCGACGTCTTCGCGCAGGGACGCCATCGCGCCGTCCATCTGCCCCTCGTCCGAGCCTAGGGCGGTCACCTGCCCGCGCACGGCCTGCAGTTGCGGCGCAAGCTCCGCCACGCCCGCGCTCATGCGATCGAAGTCCTCCGCCACACCGCGGAGCCAAGGCCAGCCATGGACGCCCAGCGCGGCGACGCCGGCGAAGGCCAGCAGGGCCAGCAAGGCCCCCACCCGACCCGATGCGGCCCGGCGCTGCTCCAGGGCCAGTAGCTCGCGCGACTGCAGCGCGATCTGATCTCGCTGCTGATCGAGCTGCTGAAACTGTCGCTCGATGTCGTCGACCTGCTTCCTCCAGCGGTTTTCAAGGTCGGCGTTCAGGCGGCGAAGCTCGTCGACCTGCCCCGACATCTCCGCCGCGGCACCCGACTGGCCGGCGGCTTCGGGGTCGGGACGCGTGGGATCGGCCGCGGGGGTGGCGGAAGGGGCCGGCGGACGGTACAAGAGGTCGAGCGCGGTAACGCTGTCGGCACGGGAACCGAGGGTGATGCCCCGGCGTTTGCTGGGCGCTTTCGCCATGGTACTGCTCCTGGCTGGGCGGGAAATACGGGGTTCGTGGCGGCGAATCATCCCAGCTCGGCCACGCCGGTTCAAACCGTTGGGCCTCTTGCTTGATCCGGAGCAGGGGCAACCGCTGCGTTGCGTGGTCAGTCCCTCCGCGACACGTCGCCCCCGTTCTGCGTCGCCGGTCGCGACGCTGATCCCCGACCTGGAGGATAGGGAGGCGGCGTGGATCCGCATCGCGCTGGCTAGCCCCGGCCCCGCCTGTGGCTGATGGACGAACGCGCAGGTCGCGCCATCGCGATGGATCATGACCTGGCGGTGACCGGCACCGCGGCAGTCATCGGGATGGCCTGAACGCGGGGCCTGATCGGCTCGGCGCGTCATATCTTTGCGCCCTTCCATGGATGCGACTGCCGTATCGTGGCCCAGGTAATCGAAACGGTGCTGCGTCGTGTTGGCGAATGATCCGCAGGACCGGTCACGGCAGGTCCCGGCCAACAGCGGTCCCCGAGCGTGGTTGTGTTCGCGACGGCTAAGGGACGTCCTGATTAGAAAGGAACTTCAGCTAGCGCCGCCGAGCGTCAAAAACACGTTGCCAAATGCCGTTATTCCGGGGTCGATCCGCCACGAGTCCGGCGAATTCTGCATCTTGGGCGCACCTGATTGACGGCTTACCAAACGAAAACACGGCTAGCTGACACATCTTTCTAATCAGGAGGGACGTTAAGGGGCCGCGCGACAGATCGAAGTACTTGACCCTGGCCCCTTATACCCCACGAAGAAGGCGCCGGCTTCGCTCGGATCATCGAGCGGCTCGTCGCGGAAAGCGGGAAAGCAGACAGGGCAGTCGACCGGGCGGTGCCGTCGGACACCAAGGATTGGAACGAGGCGCTTCTGTGCGCGAGGGGTCCGACCTCGGCTCCCGTGCAGTGAAGGGGGCAGGGATCGAGCCTAATCCGTCTCGATCCCCAACAGGCCCCACCAGTCCCGCGAGCCGTGCAGTACCCGAACCACGGAGATCCCGTCCGTGCGCGGCAGATAGAAGATCAGATAGCCCCTGAAGTCTCGGACCGGCCACTTCCTCATCCCGGCCACGGCGGGATTATGTGTCCGAATCTGGGAGCCCATCATCGGCTGCTCGGCCAAGACCTCGAAGCTGGACCGGGCACTGTCCAGAAATCGCTCGGCGGTGTCCTGCCCGACAGTCTCGGCCAGATAGACGAAGTGCTCGACCAAATCCCGCCGTGCCGTCGCCCGCCGATAGACCCGGCCCATCAGCCTTGTTGCTTGCGCGCGGCCAGGCGGTTCGTGGCCTCCCGGCGGATCGCCGTCCAGTCCTCCGCGGCCAGTGGCGCCTCGGGACTGTTCAGCCCTTCGAGGAGCGCCGACTCCAGCGCCTCCTGAGCCTTGCGCCGCTCGTCGGCACGAATCAGCTCGCGCACGTACTCGCTCGCGCTGCTGTAGCGCCCCTGGGCCACCTGCCCGTCAACGAACGCCTTGAGCGGATCGGGCAGGGAAATGTTCATGGTCTGCATCGGGCACCTCCGTTTGCCCTCAGGTTGGCACGGTCGCCAAGGGTTGGCAACCCTTGCCATGTGACGCAGGTTTTCGGCTAGGCAGGCTTCGAAGACGGCGGCGCCCCGTACTTTCGCATGCGAAAAATCCCCGCTCCCTGGTGACGGTCTTGGCCGCCCGGCGGTGACAAAAATCGTCATCGCCCGGGGCGAGGACCAGCACTGGATCTACTTCTCGGTGCGCGACGACGCCGACAACGGCAGCATCATCGACTTCGTCCAGCGCCGGCGCCGTTGTACCCTCGGCGATGTCCGCCGCGAACTGCGCCCCTGGATCGGCGGTACCGTCGCCCGGACCGACCTCAAGCTCTACGTCCCCGAGGTGGTCCCGGTCTCCACGAACCGGGCCGGCGTCATCCGCGCCCTGGCCGCCATGCGGCCGGTCCAGACCCATCGCTACCTGGAAGAGGAGCGGGCCATCCCCCGCGAGTTGCTCGGCGATCCCCGCTTCGAGGGCCGCATCCTGGTGGACGCCCGCTCCAACGCCGTCTTCCCCCAGTTCGACCGCGACGGACCCTGCGGCTACGAGATCAAGAACCACGGCTTCACCGGCTTCGCCCCGGGCGGAGAGAAGGGGCTCTGGATGTCCAGGGTGCGCAGCACCGACACCGCTCTCGTGATCGCCGAGAGCGCCATCGATGCCCTGAGCTACGTGGCGCTGCATCCCGACGAGAACACTCGCTACGCGAGCTTTGGGGGGACCATGAACCCAAGCCAGCCGGCCATCATCGAGGCCGTGACTGTTGATGCGGGCAAGGGGGAATTGGCAGTAGACAGGGTCACGCCACCAGAGACTAAAGACTGGAACGATGTACTTCTGCGTGCGGGTGGGCGGCACAGCTCTTGCGTTTTGCGGCGGGCGCTATCGACCCACTGCCGACGCTCAGCACGCAGACCTGAGCGGCAGGTTTGGGTCGGGACCGGTCCCACCTGCCGGGAGGAGGCTGAAGCGAGGGTAGAATATCGATAGCGGCCCCTCGGTGGTTCCCGCGGAGGACTGATTTGGGCTGCCACCGATCTCCACCTCCCGCGGGAGGCGGGGGCAACGACAACCAGACGTTGGTTCAAAGGGATACACCGCGCCGCCGACCCGCTTTGCCTCTGCCTGGCAGGACCACAAGGATGCCGTTATCGTGGCCGCCGCAGACGCCGATTGGCGTGGCGGCGTCGAGCGATTCCTGCGCGAGCTCGGCGGTGACCCGGCGAAGATCGGCCGGCACCTCGAACTGCTGGGAGAGCGGGCCGCGGGCCACCGCCCGTGGGGCAACGAACTGGCGGACCGTCTGCTCGCGAATGGCCGCCCCATGCCTCCCGCGCGCGCCTACGCCGAGATGCTCGTCACGGAGTCGATCCTCCCGCTGTACGATGCCGGCGGCATCGAGGACGGGCTGACGGCTTGAGCCCAGCGCGGTGCGCGACTGGGTGAACTGGTGGCCGCGCTGACCGAGCAACTTAAGGCGCGCTTCGCCTCTGTCGGCGTGGGCTCCACGGGCGGCGGCGTCGGGGCGGCGGCCGACCCGGCTTGCGTGGTTCATCCGGCCCTGGGGTACCCCGGCCGGAGGACTTCCTGTGGTCGATCACGGTGTGGGGCCCGGAGCTTCTCGATCCGGCTTTCGCGTCGCGGCTCGACGCGGTGCCCATTGAGGACGCGCGGCTCGACAGGATCGACGGGTACCTGCGTCCCTACCTACGGATAGCCGAGCGCCGGCTGAACTATGGCGGGCGGATGCTCCAGTTCCGCTTACTGTTCGGATCTGAGCAGCGCAACGAACGCGCCTATCTCGACTCGCCACTGGCGCAGCGGGTTGGGTTGCGGACCACCAACCTGCAGTATCGGGGCTGACTGCCCAGCCGCGCGTGCGCACCGACCCTGAGCGCCACTGAGAGAACCTTGGCCGCTGCGCCGCACGCTGGCTTCCCCCGCAAAGTGCGAGAGCTGGCTACCGCCACCATCGGCCACTGACTCCTTCGGGAGGAGGTTCCGGCCGGGCACTGAACCCGCTGCCCTTCGGCGTTCGCAACGCGCGCGACCGTGAAAACGCCCTGACCCCGCGAAGCGGACTGTCGGCCCCGCGGGCTTCGGTGCTGCAGCGACGCCTGGGTCACTCCCGGAAAGTGCCTGACAGTCCGACGTGGCAGGTGGTCAGTGGACCCCGGCCAACAGCCGACATCGCGACCGTCATGCGTGGCGAGCCACTGTTAAGTTTTCTAGCACCCCGTCGAGCGGGACCGGCCAGGGCAGGTCCCGGCCAGGAGCGGTCGTCCAGATGCCCGGAAGCAGGGACTGCAATACGAGGCACAGCCGTCGCCCGGTAGATTTGGGACGAAGATGATGAGGCAGCTGTTCCAGCAATTTCGTGGGCTGGCGCCGCTTTCGCCCTGCCGACGGTACCCCCCGGACTGGATGAGCTGCCACCGGGCAACCTCCAAAGAGGTTCGTCCTGCGATTCGCTCGCATCAACTCAGCCGCATTTGCCGCTGGCCTTATGCACGCACTGCCACCCCCACGCCTATGTTTCATCGAGAATTCTCCGAGGCAGGCAGGCGGATAGCCGGCCCGTTTACCCGGCAAGACGGCCGGTAGTTCTGACATATGAGGCAGACTTGCCGGGTAACTTGGGCGGGAAGGAACCGCCAAACCGACGCAACCCGTGGACATGGTGTCGGTTTTTTGATTTGATGCGTGTCGAGGGACCATATATCAGGCACATGGTCCGCCGAGATCTCGTGAGCGGCCTATGAACTGCAAGCTTAGAATTCGCAATCAACTTTTGTAGATGGAGTCGGCTATGGCTCGAGCACTTTCAGAAATAGAGCGAGAGATTCGAGAGCTGGATGCAGATCAAAAGCGCGATTTGCTGCGGACGCTCATTGCAGAACTTGATGCACCGGCCGATGCCGAAGTCGCAAAAGCGTGGCTGAAAGAGTCTCAAAGACGATATCGAGAGCTCGTAGAAGGTAATGTGAAGGGAGTCCCTGGCCAGCTCGTATTTGAGCGGCTGCGAGCGCGTACCGGGGGATGAAATACGAATTTCACCCCGAGGCGGAGTTCGAGGTCATTGAAGCAGCGGCGCACTATGAACGAGAGGTCCCAGGGCTTGGCGTTCGCTTTGGAGACGAGGTGGAGCGCGTAATTGACCTGCTCATCAAGAACCCAAAGCTTGGTGCTCCGATCCAAGAGGACATTCGGCACTTTGTTCTTCGCCAATTCCCTTTCTCAGTAATCTATGCGGAAGTTGGCGATATTTTGTACGTACTTGCGATAGCTCATAGCAGTCGAAAGCCGGGATACTGGTCGGAGCGAAGCGACCGCTAACGACGCGCTCGAGGCCGACGCTTGACCGAGCCCTCTTTCGCTGCCGCTCCAGTCGGCCGACGTCAAGCGCGACTCAACGCGAGCATTATCCCGGTCGGGACCGCGTCAGATCTACCAGCGGACAGTCCGAGACGAGCCGCGACTGACATCTGCGGGTCGGGCAGGACCAATGGGAGTGCCGCAGTTTCGCTGGTCGGCGTCCGGTGGAGCCCGAGACCGGATTGGATGCCAATTTCGCAGACTGAGGCGCCGGACAGCGCGGATATGGCAAATTGCGGCGGGGGCGCGATGTCGCTGGTCGCTGTGCTTCCAGGAAGGAGCGCCCACCGCGGCCTCAGTGGCCCGGTGGACCGCTGTGCTCCTTGCCTGGCTCTGCACGGTCGCAGGCTGCGCCGGCCCTCCCGCGCCCCACGTGCGCCAAGCGGGGATCGCCGCATTCCCCGCTTCCCCGGCGCCGTCGATCCTCCTCTACCGACCGAGGCTCAGCGTGCGCGCGCCGCAGATCCTGTTTGGCGCCGAGGATCAAGGGCCGGGGCTCAGCGCGCTGGCCGGTATGAGCAATCCCTTGCTGTTTCTGGCGGCGGAGGTGGCAGCCGGCGTCGGCCTACCTCCGGCGACTTCGGTGATCGAGGTGACGCCCACCACCCTGGCGGATCTGCGTTCCCAGGATCCGGATGCGCTGGTCCTGCTCCTCTTCTCGGGCGGCTGGTATCTGGACTACCAGCGCTTGCCGCTGCGACTGCAGGAGTATCGGCTGAGCTTCAGCGTGATCGCCAAGCTCCTGCCACGCGGACGGGTGGTGCGGGGTACCGCGACCCTCGCACGTCCCGGCGCGGCCCGGGAGGGAACCTGCTACTACCTCGGCGCCCGTTATCCCCTCGCGGACGGGCGACGCGACAGCGGAGCGCGCCTGCGGGAGGCCATGGTCGCGGGCCTGACCACCTGCGCCCAGCGGCTGGCCATCGGGTTCAAGACCGCGACGGCAACCGTCGCGGGATACGGACCATAACCTGCCCCTGGTCACCGGAGGTCCAACCCCCAACCAATCGCACCGCCGCCTAACCCTCTGGCCACAACCGAAGGTGCGCGCCGAGCGCTCGCGGCCGGCGACCGTCGGCTGGCGGCGCAGCTTACCTGCAGACATCCTGCCGCCAGACTTTGCGAGGGGGGATCGACAACGCGGGTTGAGCGGGTGTGAGGAGGTGCCGCGTACGGTCCGAGTGGAGGGGCGCAAACGGCCAGGACCTGCCACCCGCCGCGTCGCTGGATTGACCGCAAGACGCGCAT
>JALOTB010000177.1 GCA_025458165.1 Chromatiaceae bacterium
AGCCCGAGCTGATGGACGAGGCCGAGCAGGCGCGGGCGTACGCCGAGGCCGACTTCTCCGAACCCAACGAGCTCTTCCTGCGGCTCTTGGCGAGCCTGGCGCCCGGCGAACTCGGCGGGGCGCGGGCGCTCGATCTGGGCTGCGGACCCGCAGATATCGTGATTCGCCTCCTCAAGGCCTACCCGGGCGCCTATTGCGACGCGCTCGACGGCTCGGAGGCCATGCTGGCCCACGCCCGTGCCGCACTCGACTTGCTGCCCGGGATTGCGTCTCGCTGTCGCCTGATCCACGACCGCCTGCCCTCGGGTCAGTTGGACACCGGCTACGACCTGGTGCTCTCCAACAGCCTTCTGCACCACCTGCATGAGCCGCAGGTCCTCTGGCAGACGGTGCGCGAGGCGGCGCGGCCCGGCGCCCTGGTGCTGGTCATGGACCTCATGCGCCCGCCGTCGGCGCTCTGGGCCGAGTCGCTGGTCGAGACCTACGCGGCCGATGCCCCAGATGTCCTGCGGCCCAGGAGGTCGTCGCCCAGCTCCGCGAGGCCGGGCTCACCGACCTCGAGGTCGGCGTCGTCAGCGACCGCCACCTCGCCGTCTACGGCCGGATCATCTGAGTGCGACTGCGGTTCACCAAGATGCACGGGCTGGGCAACGACTTCGTTGTGTTCGACGGGGTCAGACAACGCGTCGCGCTGACACCGGATTGGTGCCGCTTTCTCGCCGACCGCCGTTTCGGGGTGGGCTGTGATCAGGTGCTGCTGGTCGAGCCGCCGCGCGGTCCGGCGACGGATTTCTACTACCGGATCTTCAACGCCGACGGCTCGGAGGTGGAGCAGTGCGGCAACGGGGCTCGCTGCTTCGCGCGGTTCGTGCGCGATCAAGGCCTCACCGACAAGACCGAGATCCCGGTGGGTACGCGCGCCGGGGATATCCGCTTGCTGCTCCTTGCCGACGGGTCGGTGCGGGTCGACATGGGCCGGCCCGTCTTCGACCCTGCACAGATCCCCTTCGTTGCACCGGCCGAGGCCGAGCGCTATGAGCTCGAGGTCGACGGCCAGGTGCTGAGCCTCGGCGCGGTCTCCATGGGCAACCCGCACGCCGTGCTGCTGGTCGATGACGTGGCGACGGCGCCCGTCGCGGAGCTGGGCCCGCGCATCGAGCGGCACCCGCGGTTCCCCAATCGGGTCAACGCCGGCTTCCTCCAGGTCATCGACCCTGGGCGGGTACGCCTGCGCGTCTACGAGCGGGGAGCGGGCGAGACGCTCGCCTGCGGCACCGGCGCCTGTGCGGCGGTCGCAGTCGGGCGGCGCTGGGGCCTGCTCGGCGAGCGCGTGCGGGTCAGCCTGCCGGGCGGAGATCTTGTGATAGAGTGGCCCGATCAGTCGGGTCCGGTTTGGATGTCGGGACCGGCGCAGAGCGTCTTCGAGGGGGAGATCGAGCTATGAGCAGCGGGCAGGCGCGGCGTCGCCGCGGGGCGGAGACCTCTCCACCGGACGAGGCCGCGGTAGCGAGCTACCTCTCAGAGCACCCCGACTTCTTCGAGCGCCACCCAGACCACCAGATGGCGGTGCTGCGCAAGCAGCTCGACACCGAGCGCCGCCGGCTCAACCACCTCATCGCCCGGGCTCGGGACAACGAGGGACTCGCCGGGCGGTTGCATGCGTTGGTCCTCGAGCTGATCGCCTCCCCCGACCTCGCCGCTGTCGAGACGGTGCTGCATGGGACCCTGCAGCGCGAGCTCAAGGCCGATGCGGTCACGCTCAAGCTCTTTCCCGTGGAAGAGGATGCGGACGCGTCCGACCCGGTGCGAAGCGCCTTCCTCGACTTCGTCGAGCGCCGCCACGCACTCTGCGGTCCGCTGGAGCCGGAGCGCGATGGGGTCCTGTTCGCCGATCAGGATACCGCGGTGCAGTCGGCCGCCCTGGTCCCGATCCGCGCGGGGCAACTCGCCGGCGTGCTCGCTATCGGCAGCGCCGATCCCGCACGCTTCCAGGCCGAGATGGGCACCGAGCTCCTCGACCGTTTGGGCGAGGTGATCAGTCAGCGCCTGCGCATGTTCCGCCGCGCCCATGGGTGAGGACGAGGCGCTGGCGGCGTTCCTCCACCATCTCGCCCACGAGCGCCGCCTCTCCCCTCACACCCTAACCAATTACAGGCGCGACCTCGCGCGCACTGCCGGGTGGCTGGAGCGCGAGGGGCTCGGCCCCTGGGAGCGCGTGGACCAGGACGCGGTCCGCCGCTATGCCGCGGCCCGCCACCGTGCCGGGGCCTCGGGACGCACCCTGCAGCGTGAGCTCTCGGCGCTGCGCAGCCTGTTTCGCTACCTGCTCCGCGAGGCCCGGATTGGGCACAACCCCGCAGTCGGCGTGCGTGCCCCCAAGGCGCCGCGCAAGCTCCCAGCGACCCTGGAGGCCGACCAGCTCTGCGCCTTGCTCGACCAGGCCGAGGACGAGCCGCTCGCGCTTCGCGATCAGGCGATGATCGAGCTCTTCTACTCATCCGGCCTGCGCCTCGCGGAGCTGGTGGGCGCGAACCTGGTGGATCTCGACCTGGCCGATGGGGTGCTCACGGTGACCGGCAAGGGCGCCAAGACCCGGCGGGTCCCTGTTGGTAGCGCTGCTCGGGAGGCGATCCGGCGCTGGCTCGCGGTGCGCTCCACCCTGGTCGGAACCGAGGAGCCCGCGCTTTTCGTCAGCAGCCGGGCGCGGCGCATCCACCCGCGCACCGTGCAGCTCCGCCTTGCCCAATGGGGCCTGAGTCACGGCGCCCCGCGGGGTGTCCACCCACACCTCCTGCGCCACTCCTTCGCGAGCCACCTGCTGGAGTCCTCCGGTGACCTGCGCGGCGTGCAGGAGCTGCTTGGCCACTCCGACATCAGCACCACCCAGATCTACACGCATCTCGATTTTCAGCACCTGGCCCAGGTGTACGATCAGGCCCACCCGAGGGCGAAGCGCAAGGGCTGACCCCGGGTGTCGCCGTTCGTCAATCCTGGTTTCATGGTCAGCTATAGCTTCACCGACTATTTTGAGAACGAGGTCTTGCGCAAACGCCCTTACCTCCAGCGGGCATGGTGTGTCTACGTCATCGAACATGCCGTTCGGATGGAGCCGCAGGAGCAGAACCGTTACCGCTTCTGGGCGGCGATCCCGGAGCTCGGGGGCCGCTACCTGCGCGTCGTGACGCTGGCGGACAAGCGGACGATTCACAACGCGTTTCCGGACCGAGGGTTCACGCCGTGAAGGTCAATTACTACGCAGAAACCGATTCCCTGTACATCGACCTGTCGGAAAAGGTCAGCGTGGATACCGTGGAGGTGTCAGAAGGCGTCGCGCTCGACTACGCTGCCGACGGTACGCTCGTTGGGATCGACATCGACAACGCCAGCGCCAAGGTCGAGCTGAGCAAGCTCGTCGTGAGCCGGCTGCCTGCCGCAATCGAGACGGACGCCGCCTGAAGCCGGCGCGCGTCTAACTCAACTGAACGGCCGGTCCTCGTTGACCATCCAAAGCATACCCGCCACCTCCGCCGCCCCTTGCTTACCCTGGTAGTCCCCAACAGCAAACGGCTACGAAGTCATGGAAATCTTTCACGGCACCACCATCCTCTCCGTCCGGCGCGGCGCGAGCGTCGTCATCGGCGGCGACGGGCAGGTCTCGCTCGGCCAGACGGTGATGAAGGGCAACGCCCGCAAGGTGCGCCGGCTCTACAAGGAGCGCGTCCTGGCCGGGTTCGCCGGGGCCACGGCCGACGCCTTCACGCTCTTTGAGCGCTTCGAGGCCAAGCTGGAGAAGCACCAGGGGCACCTCACCCGCTCGGCGGTGGAGCTCGCCAAGGACTGGCGAACCGACCGTATGCTGCGCCGCCTGGAGGCGATGCTGTGCGTGGCAGATACCAGCGCCTCGCTGATCATCTCGGGCACCGGCGATGTGCTGGAGCCCGAGCACGACCTGATGGCGATCGGCTCCGGCGGGGCCTTCGCCCAGGCCGCGGCCCGCGCCCTGCTGGAGAGCACCGAGCTCAGCGCGCGCGAGATCGTCGAGCGTGCGCTGCATATCGCCGCCGACATCTGCGTCTACACCAACCACAACCTGGTGGTCGAGGAGCTGACCGCCTGACCCTGGAGCACCACCGCGCATGTCCGACATCACCCCCCAACGCATCGTCGCGGAGCTCGACAAGCACATCGTCGGCCAGGACGAGGCCAAGCGCGCCGTCGCCGTGGCCCTGCGCAACCGCTGGCGGCGCGCGCAGATCCCTGAGCCAATGCGCTCGGAGATCACGCCCAAGAACATCCTGATGATCGGGCCTACGGGGGTGGGAAAGACCGAGATCGCGCGGCGCCTGGCCAAGCTCGCCAACGCCCCCTTCCTCAAGGTCGAGGCGACCAAGTTCACCGAGGTCGGCTACGTCGGCCGCGACGTGGAATCCATCGTCCGCGACCTGGTGGACGTCTCGGTCAAGATGGCCCGCGAGCAGGAGCCGCCGGCGAGCTTCGAGGACGACAGCCGCGGCGCCGGGTCGTCTTCCGCCACCCGCGAGAAGTTTCGCGAGAAGCTCCGCCGCGGCGAGCTCGATGAGCGCGAGATCGAGGTCCAGGTGAGCCTCGCCCCCATGGGCGTGGAGATCATGGCCCCGCCCGGCATGGAGGAGATGACGAGCCAGCTCCAGGGTCTG
>JALOTB010000033.1 GCA_025458165.1 Chromatiaceae bacterium
GTGGAGCGGATGGTGATGAACCTGGTGCGCGGGTTCGTGGAGCTGGGCCGCCGGGTGGACCTGGTGGTGATGCGCGCCGAGGGTCCGCACCTCACCGGGCTGCCCGCCGAGGTCCGTCTGGTTCGGCTCGGTGTGCGGCACAGCCTGCTCGCTCCGCCGGCGCTCGCACGCTATCTGCGCCAGACGCGCCCGAGCGCATTCCTCGCCGCCAAGGACCGCGCCGGGCGCGCGGCGGTGCTCGCCCGCGCGCTGGCCGGCACCGACACCCGCATCGTGCTGCGGCTCGGGACGAACCTGTCCACCGCCATGGCGAGTCGACCGGCGATCGCGCGCTGGCTGCGCTATTGGCCGATACGTCGGCTCTATCCGCGGGTGGACCAGATCGTGGCGGTCTCGCAGGGCGTCGCGGAGGACACCGCCCAGATCGCACGCCTCCCCGCCAAGCGCATCCGCGTCATCCGCAACCCCGTGATCACGCCTGAGCTGGCCATGCTCGCCGCCGCGCCCTGCCCGCATCCCTGGCTGGAGCCGGGACAGCCCCCGGTCATCCTGGGCATGGGGCGGCTGCAGCGCCAGAAGGACTTCCCGACCCTGCTGGGCGAAGGCGGCGGCCGAGGTGGGCTGGAGGGACTGATCACGGGGCTGGGGATCGGGGGCGACGTCGACCTGCCGGGCTTCCAGGCCAACCCCTACGCCTATCTCGCCCGCGCCGCGCTCTTTGTCCTGTCCTCGGCCTGGGAGGGCTCACCGAACGCGCTGGCCGAGGCGCTGGCGCTCGGCACCCCGGTGGTCTCGACCGACTGCCCGAGCGGCCCGCGCGAGCTGCTCGACGGCGGGCGCTTCGGCCCGCTCGTGCCAGTGGGCGAGGTCGCAGCGCTTGCTAAGGCGATCGCCGCCACCCTCGATGAGCACCTGCTGCCGGTCGTACTCCAGGCCGCCGTGGCGGAGTACAGCCAGGGCGAGAGCGCCCGGCGGTATCTGGAGGTCCTGGAGCCGGCCCAGCCCGCATTCAGCCCGGACGGGTAAGGCGCTCCAGCTCGGCGAGGTGGGCAAGCGCCTCGTTGCGATCCTTCCCGCACATCGAAGGACTGGGTTGCAGGGACGCGCAGACCGCCGGGCGGCGGGGGTCGCCGAAGAGTCGGCAGCGGTCGTCGCCGTCGAGCTGCACGCAGCGCGCCCCGGCGGGTTTGCCGTCGGGCATCCCGGGGATGGGGGAGGAGATCGACGGGGCGATGCAGCAGGCGCCGCAGCCCGGGCGGCAAGGGCTCTGGGTCGAGGTCATCACGCCGCCGAATCGCCTGTGGACCGCTGATGGCTGAAACGAAAGACCCGCCATGCGGCGGGTCTCTCAGGGTGTCGGGCCGATCGCTCAGACCTCGAGCTGGACGCGGAGCTTGCGCATCGCGTTCTTCTCAATCTGGCGGATGCGCTCGGCGGAGACGTTGAACTGCTGCGCGAGCTCGTGCAGCGTCTGCTTTTTCTCCGCCAGCCAGCGGGCCTGGAGGATGATCTTGCTGCGGTCGTCCAGACCCTCCAGCGCGGCGAACAGGCGCTCGCGACGGTCGGTCGCGGTGTCCTCGCGCTCGAGCTGGGTGGCCGGCTCCATGCGCATGTCGGGCAGATAGGTCGACGGGGCGGCCGGGCCCTCGTCGTCGTCGCTGTCGTCGCCGTCGAAGGCGAGGTCCTGGTTGGCCAGCCGCGCCTCCATCTCCAGCACCGTCTCGGGCTTGACGCCGAGCTCTTCGGCGACGCCCAAGACCTCCTCGCGCGAGAACCAGCCGAGTCGCTTCTTGGCGCTGCGCAGGTTGAAGAAGAGCTTGCGCTGGGCCTTGGTGGTGGCGACCTTGACGATGCGCCAGTTGCGCAGGATGTACTCGTGGATCTCGGCGCGGATCCAGTGCACCGCGAAAGAGACGAGACGCACGCCGACGTCGGGCTCGAAACGGCGCACGGCCTTCATCAGCCCGACCGAACCCTCCTGGATCAGATCTGGCAGCGGGAGCCCGTAGCCCAGGTAGCCGCGGGCGATGCGGATGACGAAGCGCAGATGGGAAAGGACCAGGCGCTGCGCCGCCGCCATGTCATTGTGGTCGCGCAGCCGGAGCGCCAGGCTGCGCTCTTCTTCCGGCGTCAGGACCGGAATCTGGTAGGCAGCATTGATGTAGGCATCGATGTTCCCCGTGGGGAGGAGCGCGAGGTCTTTGTTCATGTGCCAATACCCTAGTAGTTTTCTCGGGAAATAGCCTAGCACTAAGCCAGGAAAAAACGCAACTGCCGACATGCGCATTGAGATCGGCAGCGAGACGGAAAGTTCCACCGGGGCGAGCGGTGCGCCCGAGGGGGAACCGGCCATACAAACCTGTTCAGGGTTTGTTCAGGGCCGAAGGGCCAACTCGCGGCAACGGAAATTACCCCAGATCCTACTCGGAAAATCAGTGTGGCTCAATGGCAGCCAGGTGTCGGTTGACCGAGATCCAGCTCCCGAGGAGACCGAGCAGGGCGCTCCCGCCGAGCAGCGCGAGCAGGGCCAATGGTCCCAGGCCGGCAAGCGGGAACTGGGCGTGGTAGAGGGCCGCGAGGCGGGTGACCGGCCCTTGCAGCAGCAACAGCCCGACGGCGATCAGGACCCAGGCCGCGAGCCCACCGAGCAGCCCGTACCAGGCCCCGGCGTAGAGGAAGGGCCGGCGGATAAAGGCGGGGGTCGCCCCGACCAGCTCCATGATCTCGATCTCGCCGCGACGATTCTCGATCTCCAGCCGGATGGTGTTGCCGATCACCAAGAGGACCGCGAGCGCCAGCCCCGCGCCGAGGATCAGCACCCCCTGGCGGATGAGATCGACGACCGCCTGGAAGCGTCGCATCCACTGGGTGTCCAGGCGCGCCAGATCGACCTCGGCGAGCCCGGCGAGCTCCTCGCGCAGGCGCTCCAGGGCATCGGGGGCATTGACATCAGCGGTCGGCTGCAACGCCAGCACCCAGGGCAACGGGTTCTCGCCGAGCAGCCCGATGGCGTCGGCGAACCCCGCACCCGCCTCGCGCAGCTCCACCAGGGCATCGTCCGGGCCGATCAACCGCACCTCCGCGACCTCGGGACGGGCCCTCAGGGCGTCGGCGAGCCCCGCGGCCTGGGCCTCGGCCATATCGGTGCGGAGAAAGAGCGAGAGCCCGGCGGTCTGCTCCCAGCCTGTGCTCAGCAGGCTCAGGTTGCGCGTCAGGGCATAGAGCCCCCCCGGCAGGGCCAGCGCCATGCCGATCACGGCGACCGTCATCAGCGTGGGCAGGGGGGTGCGCATCAGCCGTCCCAGGCTGGCAACGGCCCCTTGCAGGTGGTGGCTCGCCCAGATGCCGGGCAGCCGCCACAGACGCAAGGGGATGCGCGAGCGCCGGCGCGGCGCTGGGCGGCGCTGCGGCCTCCTCACGATCTCGGCCCCGTGTCGCGGGTCAGGCGGCCGGCGCCGAGGGTGAAGGTGCGATACGGTAGGGTCGCGATCAGGGCGAGGTCGTGGCTCGCGATCAGCACGGTGACACCGACCTGGTTGAAGCGCTCGAAGAGGCCCATGATCTCGCGCGACAGGTCGGGGTCGAGGTTGCCGGTTGGCTCGTCGGCGAGGACCAGTGGCGGGCGGCCGACAACCGCGCGGGCGATCCCGACGCGCTGCTGCTCGCCGCTGGAGAGGGTCACCGGAAAGGACCGTTCCTTGCGCAAGAGCCCCACCTGATCGAGCGCGGCACGCACCCGCCGCCCGATCTCCTTGTGCCCGAGCCCGGAGACGACCAGCGGCAGGGCGACGTTGTCGAACACGGTGCGGTCGGGCAGCAGGCGGTGGTCCTGGAAGATCATTCCCACCTCCCGGCGGTGCAGCGGGACGCGCCGCATCGGCAACCGGCCAAGATTGCGCCCGCGCACCGTGACCAGGCCGCGGGTGGGCCGCTCCAAGAGCCCGATGAGGCGCAGGAGCGTACTCTTGCCGGCCCCGGAGTGACCGGTGAGGAATGCCATCTCACCGGCCGCGAGCTCGAAGCTCACATCGGCGATGGCATCACCGCTCTCCGGATAGCGCTTGGTGACGTGCTCGAAGCGGATCATGCGGACACCAGGATCGGTCCGCCAACCAACCCGAGAGAATGCGTATCAGGCGGGGCGACCGGTACAGGCGCCCCGGCCGTGCGCTTTGCCCCGTCAGGCTTGGGCGCGCCCGAACAGGGCATCGAGAAACTCCTCGGGCTCGAAGGGGCGCAGGTCGTCGATCGTCTCTCCGACCCCGATGAAGCGGATGGGCACACGCAGGCGCTCGGCGATCGCGAACAGGATGCCACCCTTGGCGGTGCCGTCGAGCTTGGTCAGCGTGATCCCGGTGAGCGGGATGGCGCGGTTGAACTCCAGGGCCTGGTTGAGCGCGTTCTGCCCAGTGGTCGCGTCGACCACCAGCATCACCTCGTGCGGGGCATCGGGGTCGATCTTCTTCATCACCCGGGCGATCTTGGTCAGCTCCTCCATCAGGTTGCTCTTGGTGTGCAAACGCCCGGCGGTATCGGCGATGAGCACGTCGACCCCGCGAGCGGTGGCGGCCTGCAGGGCGTCGTAGATCACCGAGGCCGAGTCCGCCCCGCTGTGCTGGGCGATCACCGGGACCCGGTTGCGCTCTCCCCAGGTCTCGAGCTGCTCGATCGCGGCCGCGCGGAAGGTGTCGCCGGCCGCGAGCATGACACTGTTGCCCTCCTCTTGCAGGCGCTTGGCGAGCTTGCCGATCGTGGTGGTCTTTCCGGTCCCGTTCACGCCAACCATCAGGATCACCTGCGGGCGCCCCGCCGCGGGCTGGCGCACCGGCTGATCGCAGCGGTGGAGGATGGCCGCGAGCTCCTCGCGCAGGGCCTGCATCAGGACCTGAGGGTCGGAGAGCTCGTGGCGCGCCACCCGCGCGCTCAGGTCCTCGATGATCAGGCGCGTGGCGTCGACGCCGACGTCGGCGGTGATCAGCAGGGTCTCTAGCTCGTCGAGCAGGTCCTGGTCGATGCGCTTGCGACCGCGGATGAGGTCGCGCACATCGGTATTGAGGATGGCGCGGGTGCGCGCCAGCCCCTCACGCAACCGGCCGAGCATCCCGCCGCGCTCGGCGGGCATGCCGAGGGGCGCGGGCTCTTGCTTTCTCTTGCCGAAACCGAACATCGGGGGCGTTGGCGTCTGCGCTGGGGGAACCGAAGGCCGCGGTCCTTGGTCAGCATGCCTCGTGAATGGGGAGGTTGGTGCCCGGGCGACCGGCCGCCTCCCCCCGGGCGCGCCTCGCTCGGTTGCGAAGGACCGGCGCGGACGCTCATGCTAGCAAAAGCCACAGACTGCGTCCCCCGCGGTCAGATAGGAGTCTCCATGAAACGAACACTGATCGCGCTCGCCCTCGCGCTGCCCCTGGCGGCCGCGGCCTCGGTCCCGGTGCACGAGGCCGTGCTGGACAACGGACTCAAGGTCCTGGTCAGGCCCGACCGCCGCGCCCCCATCGTCACCTCCCAGGTCTGGTACAGGGTCGGCTCGAGCTACGAGTATGGAGGCGTCACCGGCGTCTCCCACGTCCTTGAGCACATGATGTTCAAGGGCACCGAGAAGCTCGCGCCGGGCGAGTTCTCGCGCATCATCGCCGAGCACGGCGGGAGCGAGAACGCCTTCACCGGCCGCGACTACACCGCCTATTTCCAGACCCTCGCCAGCGACCGCCTGCCTATCGCCTTGGAGCTGGAGGCCGAGCGCATGCGCAACCTCGCGCTGCCCGAGGAGGAGTTCCTGAAGGAGCTGGAGGTCGTCAAAGAGGAGCGCCGACAACGCACCGAGGACGACCCCCAGTCGCTCACCTTCGAGCAGTTCAACGCCACCGCCTGGGAGGCCTCGCCCTACCGCATCCCGGTGATCGGCTGGGCCAGCGACCTGGAGTCGCTCAGCGTCGACGACCTGCGCTACTGGTATCAGAAGTGGTACGCACCCAACAACGCGACCCTGGTCGTGGTCGGTGACGTCGACCCCGATGAAGTCATCGCGCTGGCCAAAGAGCACTTCGGGCCGCTGAAGCCCGAGCAGGTCGGTACGCCCAAGCCCCGCTCCGAGCCGACCCAGCGCGGGGAGAAGCGACTGACCGTGAAGGCCCCCGCCAAGGAGCCCTATCTCCTCATGGGCTACAAGACCACTGGGCTGGCGACCGCCGAGGCCGACTGGGAGCCCTACGCGCTGGAGATGCTGGCCTCGGTCCTCGACGGCGGATCCAGCACCCGGCTGAGCCGCGAGCTGGTGCGCGGTGCGCGGGTCGCGGCCGATACCAGCGCGAGCTACAGCGCGTTTTCGCGTCTCCCCGAGATGCTCCTGCTCGACGGCACCCCGGCCAAGGGGCGGACGGTCGGGGAGCTGGAGGCGGCGCTGCGCGCGCAGGTCGAGCGCCTGCAAACCGAGCCCGTCGGCGCCGAGGAGCTCGAGCGCATCCGAACCCAGCTCATCGCCGGCAAGGTCTACGAGCTCGACTCGGTGTTCTACCAGGCAATGCAGCTCGGCAAGCTGGAGACCGTCGGTCTCGGCTGGCGGCTGGTCGACGAGTACGTCGAGCACTTGAGCCGGATCACCCCCGAGCAGATCCAGGCGGTCGCCCAAAAGTACCTCACCCCCGACAACCTGACCGTCGCCGTGCTGGAGCCTCAGCCAATGGACGGCAAAGCGCCGCGCGCGGCCGCGGCCGGAGGGCATGCCCGTGATTTTTGACCGCCAACGCCTGCTCGCCGCCAGCCTCGGCCTGGTCGCACTCGCGCTCGCCCCGATCGCGGGCGCGGTCCCGCAGATCCAGACCTGGGAGACAGCGAACGGCGCCCGGGTGCTGTTCGTGCCCGCGCCCGATCTCCCGATGATCGACGTGCGCGTGGTCTTCGAAGCCGGCAGCGCCCGCGACGCCGGGCGCGACGGGCTCGCCTCGCTGACCGCCAACCTACTCGACCAGGGCGCCGGGGCCTGGGATGCCAACACCCTGGCGGAGCGACTGGAGTCGGTCGGGGCGCAGCTCAGCACTGGGGCGCTGCGCGACATGGCATTCGTATCGGTCCGCTCCCTGACGCAGAGCCCGGCGCTCGATACCGCCCTGGAGACCATGGCCGCGGTGCTGGCCGAGCCCCGCTTCGCCGCCGAGGACTTCGAGCGGGTGCGCCAGAACACCCTGGTCGCCCTGCGCCAGGAGGAGCAGGACCCGGCCAGCGTCGGGCAGAAGGCGTTCTACCGCCGCATCTTCGGGGAGCACCCGTACGCCAGCCACCCGAGCGGTACGCCCGAGTCCGTCGCCGCCCTCACCCGCGACGACTTGGCTGCCTTCCATCGCGAGCACTACGTCGGGCGCAACGCCGTGGTGGCGATGGTCGGGGCGCTCGACCGCCGGCAGGCCGAGGCGATCGCCGAGCGGGTCACCGCCGGGCTCGCGCCTGGTTCCGCGGCACCGGCGATCCCACCGGTCCCGGACCTCGGCAGTGCCGCCGTCGAGCAGCTCGACTTCCCCTCCACCCAGACCCACATCTATGCCGGCCAGCCCGGCATGAGCCGGGACGACCCCGACTATTTCGCGCTCTACGTCGGCAATCACATCCTCGGCGGCAGCGGGCTGGTGTCGCTGCTGATGGAGGAGGTACGCGAGAAACGCGGGCTCTCCTACAGCGTCTACAGCTATTTCCTGCCGATGTCGCAGCGTGGGCCCTTCCTGATGGGGCTCTCGACCAAGAACGAGCAGGCCGAGGCGGCCCGCACCGTGCTGATGGACACGATGCGGCGCTTCCGCGAGGAGGGACCCACCGAGGCCGAGCTCAACGCCGCGATCAAGAACCTCACCGGCGGATTCCCGCTGCGCATCGCGAGCAACGCGAAGATCGTCGAGCAACTGGCGATGATGGGCTTCTACCGGCTGCCGCTCGACTACCTGGACACCTTCACCGATCAGGTCGCCGCGGTCAGTGCCGAGGACATCCGCGATGCCTTCAAACGCCGCGTCGACCCGGAGCACTTCGCCACCGTGATCGTCGGCCCGCGCCCGGGGCAGGTCGCGAGCGCCGCCGTGCCGGGCGGCTGACGCGATCCGGGTCGCGACACTGGCCCCGGCGATCTCGGCGCGATTGCGTAACCAGCCCCCCCATCGACCGGGCGGAAGCGGCCGGATCCGGATCATCGCCGGGCGCTACCGGGGGCGAAGGCTCCCGGTGGCCGCGATGCCCGGTCTGCGCCCGACCCCGGACCGTGTCCGCGAGACGGTTTTCAACTGGCTCGCCCCGGTGATCGAGGGGGCGCGCTGCCTCGACGCCTTCGCCGGGAGCGGCGCCCTGGGCTTCGAAGCGGCCTCCCGCGGGGCGCGCGAGGTGCTGATGCTAGAGCGGTCCGCGCCGGTCGCGCGTCTGCTGGCGGAGAACGCCCGCCGGCTCGGGGCCTCCGAGGTTCGCGTCGAGCAGACGGACGCCATGGCCCGCCTGGCCGGATTGGGCAGGCCCTTCGACATCGTCTTTCTTGACCCACCCTTCGCCGACGGACTGCTCGAAGGGGCCTGCGCGCTCCTGAGCCGCAACGGCTGGCTGGCGCCGAACGCCTGGGTCTACCTGGAGGCCAGGGCGCGACCGGGCCTGCCGCCGCTGCCGGCGGGCTGGCACCCGCACCGCGACCAGCAGGCCGGTGAGGTCCGCTACGCGCTCGTCGCCGTCGAGTCCGGGACCGCGCCAGACGCCTGACCTGGATCGACGCCGCCGGCGCGGCTTCCGAGGCCCGGTCTCCGACGGCTTGGCGGCAGCAGTCCTGGGGGAAGCGCGCACCCCCGCCCAGCCGTCCGCCCAGCGCCGGCGCCAGTCCGGCCAAGTCCGCCCCCGCGCGAAAGACCGCATAACTGGCACGTGAAATGCGATCTGCGATCCGTGTCACCATTGGTTGGGGTGCGCGCCCCTACACTCGCTGCAGCGATCCTAAGCCACCATTCGGAGGAGCAGTCCAGATGGGCGCCCGCGACCCCGCGCAACTCTGCCCCGACGTCGATCGGCCGATCGCGCTGTTCGATGATGGCGGGCACGCCGTCTACTGGCTTGGCGTACCCGAGGAGACCGCGTTTCGCTGCAACACCTACCTGGTGCAGGACGGCGGGCAAGGGGTCCTGATTGACCCCGGCAACCGCACCTATTTCGAGCAGGTACGGTCTCGTGTCGCACAGGTTCTCGACCCCCGGCAGGTCAAGGCCCTGGTCCTCTGCCACCAGGACCCCGACGTCAGCGCTTCGATCGTCGACTGGCTCGACCTCAATCCCCAGATCGAGGTCATCTCGACCCCACGCACCCATGTCCTGCTGCCCCACTACGGCTGCCGGGGCTACCGCGGCTTCGATGCCGGCGACCGGGCCACCTACGCGCTGCCGTCCGGCCAGGTCCTACGCTTCTTCGAGGCCCCCTTCCTACACTTCCCCGGGGCCTTTGCGACCTACGACAGGGCATCCCAGATGCTGTTCTCCGGCGATGTCTGGGCCGCGCTTGACCTCAACTGGGGCCTGATGGTGGACGACTTCGCCGAGCACGTCGCGGCGATGGACCTGTTTCACGTCGACTATATGGCTTCGAATGTCGCCACCCGAGGCTTCGCCAGAAAGCTCGAGGGCCTCGACATCGAGGCCATCCTGCCGCAGCACGGGTCGATCATCACCCGCCGGCACGTCCCCGATGCCCTCGCGTACCTGCGCGATCTGCGCTGCGGTCTGGATATCGTGTATGCCGACCTCGACTGAGACCGCCGGCGAGACCGATCTCGCCCAGCGCCTAGTGACGCTCGAGCGGGAGAACCGGCTGCTCCAGCACGCCATGAGCCAGCTCGCCCGGATCCGCGAGCAGTGGACGCGCGCGCTCGACGAGCTCAAGGAGACCAAGGCGCGCCTCAAGGCCTCCAACCGGTTCCTCGACCGGCTGCTACACACCGCGCCCCTGCCGGTGCTGGTGCTGACCCGGCCTTGGGGCCGTATCCTGATGGCCAACGCAGCCGCCGAGGCCCTGGCCGGGGTCCCACCCGGCGGGCTGGTCGGGCGGAGCGCCCTGCGCATCCTCTCGCCGAGCGCGCGCCGCGGGCTGACTCGCCGACTCGCCGAGGCGGCACGTGCGGGCGGCCCGGCCCCGGTCGCGCTGACCCTTGGGGCCCCGGGCGCCGAGCCGCGCCACCTCGAGCTTCATGGCTCGGCCGTCAAGGTCGCACCAGGGGAGCCCGAGCGGCTCATGGTGATCGCCCAGGACGTGACCGAGCGGCGGGTGGCCGAGGAGTGCCTGCGCCACCAGTCGCTCCACGACGCACTCACCGGGCTGCCCAACCGCCTGCTGTTCCGCGAGCACCTCAAGGGCGCGGTGACACAGAGCGAGCGCTATGGTCACAAGGTCGCCGTGCTCTTTCTCGACCTCGACGGCTTCAAGTATGTGAACGACGCCTACGGGCACGACACCGGCGACGAGCTCCTACGAGAAGTCGCCGCCCGGCTGCAGGGCGCGCTGCGCGCGAGCGATCGCGTCGCCCGCTTCGGCGGCGACGAGTTCGCCGCCATCCTGCTTGGGGTACGTGGCGCCGCCGACGTCGAGCGCATCGCGCAGAAGGTCATCGCCGCCGTCTCCGCCCCTTATCTCCTCAAGGGGTGGCTCTGCAACATCTCCGCCAGCGTCGGCATCAGCCTCTATCCCGACGACGCCGATGCCCTCGACGCCCTGATGAAGTACGCCGACATGGCGATGTACCGCGTCAAGGCCGCCGGCAAGAGCGGCTACCAATTCTTCACCGCGGACATGAACCGCGAGGCCGCGCGGCGGATGGGTACCATCGCCCGCCTTCAGCTTGCGCTCGAGCGCGGGGAGATCGAGGTCTACTATCAACCCCAGTTGGACATAGCCCGGCGCCGGATCATCGCCTTCGAGGCCCTGATGCGCTGGAACGACCCGGAGCACGGGGTGGTCTCCCCGGCCGAGTTCATCGGCTTTGCCGAGGAGACCGGCCTGATCAACGCCCTCGGCGAGCTCGTCCTTCGGCAGGCATGCCGGCAGGCGGTTTTCTGGGCGCGAGGGGGTGTCACCGGGATCAACATGGCGGTCAACCTGTCGGCGCGACAGTTCCGCCATCACGACCTGATCGGCCTGGTCGGCCGTGTCATCGAGGAAACCGGGATCGACCCAGCGACGCTGGTGCTCGAGGTGACCGAGTCGACCATCGTGGAGGACGTGGAGGCGTCCAGGCGCATCTGCGCCGGCTTGTGCCGGCTCGGGGTGCAACTCGCGCTCGACGACTTCGGCACCGGCTACGCCTCGATGGTCTTTCTCAAGCGGCTGCCATTCAGCCAGCTCAAGATCGACCGCCAGTTCGTGCACGACTTGGAGAACGACGCGCGCGAAGTGGCGCTCTCTGACGCCATCATCCGAATGGCCAGCGCGCTCGGGCTCAAGGTAGTCGCCGAGGGCCTAGAGACACCGGGCCAACTGCGCCTGCTCGAGGCGCTCAAGTGCGATCAGGCCCAGGGGTTTTACTTCGCCCACCCGGCCCCGGCCGATGACTGTGGACGCTTACTGGCGCTCGACCGTTTGACCGATGCCGCGATCGGGGTCGGTTCCGACGGGCCGCATCTGCCCCTTCTGGCCTGGCCGGAATGGGGTGCGGCCTTACACGAGCCTGCTTGACGGCGAGTCGCCCGGCTCACCCCGCGTCAGCCCCTCGCGGCGGCCGGTCCCAGCGAGGACGGCCGAAACGCCGGCGAGCCCCGTGACCCCAAGGGGCATGAAGACCCGATGAAGGCGCAGTACCGACCAGCGGCGTCCGGCTGGACCCAGGGCCCGGACCCGGTGAAGTCGAGGTGCGCGAGGGCGGCATGCCCCGCCACCTCCCGGGGCTCAGTCGATGTCCAGCGCGTGGGCCTTGAGGGCGCCGAGCGGCACGACTTCCAAGGTCTTGGCATGGGTCGAGCGCAGGCGCACCCGTGGCGCACAGCCGGCCTCGAAGGCCTCCCGCCAGCGCGCCGCGCACAGACACCAACGATCGCCGGGTTTGAGCCCTGGGAAACCGTACTCCGGTACGGGCGTCACCAGATCGTTGCCGCGCGCCCGGCTGAAGGCGAGGAACTCCTCGGTGAGCTGGGCGCAGACGGTATGCGAGCCCAGGTCCTGGGGCCCGGTCTCGCAGGCACCGCTGCGCGTGAAGCCGGTGAGTGGATCGAGCGAACAGGCCTCCAGGGGGAGGCCAAGGACATTGAGTGGGATGGCTCCCGAGTCGGGCATCGCGGCAGTCCTCTGGTCGGCGCGGCCCTGGGGCCGCTTGTCGTGGGCTCAGGGTGGGTGCCGGGCGGCCTCGACTCAAGCCGCCGGCGAGGCCGTCAGCCATCAACGCGCGCCCAGGTGTCCCACCGCCGAGCCGCTTGCGCGCCCCGCGCGATCGACTAGGGCTTGGCCGCCTCGCCGACAGAGATCAGCTCGACGTCGAAGACGAGGGTCTGATGCGCCAGCGTGCCGCGCTCCCCATAGGCCAGTTCCGGCGGGATGACGAGGCGGATCTTGCCACCCTCCTTGATGAGCTGCAGCCCCTCCGTCCAGCCCTTGATGACCCCGTCTAGCCGGAAGCTCGTCGGCTCGCCGCGCGAATACGAGCTGTCGAACTCGCTGCCGTTCACCAGGGTACCGCGGTAGTGCACGCTGACCTGATCGGTCGGGCTGGGGACCTTGCCGGTACCCGGCTCGATGATCTCGTACTGGAGGCCACTCGGGGTGGTGACCACGCCGGGTTTGGCGGCGTTCTCGGCGAGGTACTTCTTGCCCTCCTCGATCTTCTTCTTTTCCGCCTCGGCCGCCGCCTCGCGCTGCTTGGCGACGAGCTGGCGCCGCAGCTCCATCAGCGTGTTGCGCATGTCTTCTGCGGGCATCAGCGGCTCGGCACCCGCAAGGGCGTCCTCGATCCCCTTGACCACCGCCGGCCCGTCGAGCTTGATCCCCTGGCGCTTGAAATCGCCGCCGATCTGGTAGCCGAGGCTGTAGTTGAGCCGGGTCGCCTCGTCCTCGATGTTGAGCGACTCGGCGGCGACGGCGCCGCCGCATGCGCTAAGGGTCGCGAATAGCACCGCTGGTAAGACGTATCTCACAGATCTCCTCCGTTCGGTTGGATAAGGCCAATAACCGCCAGGACGCGGCGGGCGGGGAGGATAGCAGAATCGCGGAGGGCCGGACCTCGGTGGCGCGCCGGCCAATCGCTCGCGCAACGCCCCCGCGCCGTTCCGCTACACTGCCGGCACATGAGCGCGGCCTGCATCAAGCCCCCCAAGTCCCTCCTCCGGCAGGTCGGCCGGGCGATCGGCGACTACCAGATGATCCGCGCGGGCGACCGCATCCTGCTCGGGGTCTCCGGAGGCAAGGATTCGCTCTCGCTCCTCGCCGTCCTGCGACACCTGCAGACCTACGCGCCGGTGCGCTTCGAGCTCGGGGTGATCACCGTGGACCCAGAGGTACCCGGCTTCGACCCCCAGGCGCTCAAGGCGCACTACCAGACCATCGGCGTCCCCTGGCACTACGAGCAGCAGCCGCTCCTGGAGCAGGCCCAGGCGCACATGGACGGGGACTCCTTCTGCGCTTACTGCTCCCGAATGAAGCGCGGGATCATGTACCGCGTCTGCCGGGAGCAGGACTACAACGTCCTGGCGCTTGGGCAGCACCTCGACGACCTCGCCGAGAGCCTACTCCTGTCGCTCTTCCACGGCGGGCAGCTCCGGACCATGAAGGCACACTACCGCAACGACGCGGGTGATCTGCGCGTCATCCGCCCGCTTGCCTACTGCCGGGAGCGCCAAACTGCGGCATTCGCCCGCGCCGCCGGCCTCCCGGTGATCCCCGATAGCTGCCCCGCCTGCTTCGCTGCCCCCACCCGCCGCGAGCACATGAAGGCCCTGCTCGCCCGCGAGGAGGCCGAGCACCCGCACCTCTTCGCCAACCTCCTCCAGGCCATGAGGCCGCTTCTCACCGAGAACCTCGGCTAAGCGGAGCGGCTGGCGCGCTTGCGCTCGTGCTCCTTGAGGTGCTTCTTGCGGATGCGGATGGCCTTCGGGGTGACCTCGACCAGCTCGTCGTCCTCGATGAACTCGAGGGCCTGCTCCAGGGAGAACCGGATCGGCGGGGTGAGCAGGATGTTCTCGTCCGAGCCCGCGGCACGGATGTTGGTGAGCTGCTTGGCCTTGAGCGGGTTGACGGTGAGGTCGTTGTCGCGGGAGTGGATGCCGACGACCTGGCCCTCGTAGACCTCCTCGCCCGGGCCGATCAGCATCCGCCCGCGCTCCTGGAGATTGAACAGGGCATAGCCTAGGGCCTTGCCCTGGCCGTTGGCGATCATCGCACCGTTGCGCCTTGGGGCGATGCCGCCGCGGGTCGCTGGGCCATAGTGGTCGAAGATGTGGTACTTGAGCCCGGTGCCCGAGGTGATCGTCATGAACTCCGTCTGGAAGCCAATCAGCCCGCGCGAGGGGATCTCGTAGTCGAGCCGCACCCGCCCGCGCCCGTCCGGGAGCATGTCCTTGAGCTCGCCCTTGCGCTCGCCGAGTGCCTGCATCACCGCCCCCTGGCAGACCTCGTCGAGGTCGACCGTGAGCTGCTCGTAAGGCTCGCAGATCTCGCCGTCGATCTCGCGGAAGATGACCTCCGGGCGTGACACGGCGAGCTCGTAGCCCTCGCGGCGCATGTTCTCCAGCAGGATCGACAGATGCAGCTCACCGCGCCCGGAGACGCGGAACTTGTCCGGGTCGTTGCCCTCCTCGACCCGCAGCGCGACGTTGTGGATCAGCTCGCGCTCGAGTCGCTCCTTGAGCTGGCGCGAGGTCAGATACTTCCCCTCGCGCCCGGCGAAGGGCGAGGTGTTGACCTGAAAGGTCATGGTCACCGTCGGCTCGTCCACCATCAGCGGTGGCAGCGGCTCGACGTGCTCGGGGTCGCACAGGGTGTCGGAGACGTTGGGGGCCTCGATCCCGGTCAGCGCGACGATGTCCCCGGCGCTCGCCGAGGGGACCTCGTAACGGGTGAGCCCGAGATACCCGTAGACCAGCCCGATCTTGGCGCGGTGGCGGTCGCCGTCGCGCTTGACCACCACCACCGGCTGGTTGGGTCGGACACTCCCGTGGCGGATGCGCCCCACTGCGATGGCCCCGACGAAGGAGCTGTAGTCGAGCGTGGAGACCTGCATCTGAAAGGGGGCGTCAGGGTCGACCTCCGGGGCCGGGCAGTGCTGGACGATCGCCTCGAAGAGCGGGGTCATGTCGCCGCTGGTGACGTCGGCCGTCAGCCCCGCGTAGCCGTTGACCGCCGAGGCGTAGACCACCGGAAAATCGAGCTGCGCCTCGCTCGCCCCGAGCCGGTCGAAGAGATCGAAGACCTGATCGACCACCCAGTCCGGGCGCGCCCCCGGCTTGTCGATCTTGTTCACCACCAGGATCGGCCGCAGCCCGTGGGCGAAGGCCTTGCTGGTGACGAAGCGGGTCTGCGGCATGGGCCCCTCCTGGGCGTCGACCAGGAGCAGCACCGAGTCGACCATCGAGAGCACCCGCTCCACCTCGCCGCCGAAGTCCGCATGCCCCGGGGTGTCGACGATGTTGATGCGGTAGTCGCGCCAGCGCAGGGCCGTGTTCTTGGCGAGGATGGTGATGCCGCGCTCGCGCTCGATGGCGTTGGAGTCCATCACCCGCTCGATGGGGCCGAAGCGCTCGCCGAGGGTCCCGGACTGCTCCAGGAGCTTGTCGACCAGGGTCGTCTTGCCGTGATCGACGTGGGCGATGATGGCGATGTTGCGAAGGGTCTCGATCACAGGAACGGGCTCCAGGTGCCTGGGACAGCAGCGGGGTGAGGGGGCGCGGAGTATAGCCGACCCGCCCTTGCGGGAGTTGCGCTAACCCCTGGAAACAGTCAGGATAGCCGCCGTCGCGCCAGCCGCCCGCAAGAGGCGGCGCCGTATCGCTACCGACCCCCATTCATAAGCCCGACCCGGTTCCGCATGACCCCTGCAGACCTCAAACCCGTTCGCGATCACATCGCCTCGCGCATCATCGGCCAGCAGAAGTTCATCGACAGCATGCTGATCTGCCTGCTGAGCGACGGCCACCTCCTGGTCGAGGGCCTGCCGGGCCTGGCGAAGACCACCGCGGTCAAGGCCCTGGCGGAGGCCTTGGAGGGCGACTTCCACCGTATCCAATTCACCCCGGACCTACTGCCCTCGGACCTGATCGGAACCGATATCTACCGCCACGAGAAGGGCGAGTTCGAGTTCCGGCCCGGGCCACTGTTCCACAACGTGCTGCTCGCCGACGAGATCAACCGCGCCCCGGCCAAGGTGCAGTCGGCCCTGCTGGAGTCGATGGCGGAGCACCAGATCACCGTCGGCCAGCGGACCTACCCGCTGCCCAAGCTCTTCATGGTGCTGGCCACCCAGAACCCGATCGAGCAGGAGGGGACCTACCACCTCCCCGAGGCCCAGCTCGACCGCTTCCTGATGGAGGCGGTGGTCGACTACCCGACGCGGGAGGAGGAGCTGAAGATCCTGGAGCTGGACCACCAGCAGCAGCGCACCAACTACACCCCGCCGGCCAAGCGCCTGTCGCAGGCCGAGCTGTTCGCGATGCGCCGGGACGTCGCCAACCTTTACCTGGACCCCAAGCTCAACCACTACATCGTCGACCTGGTCCAGGCGACCCGCAACCCCAAGCTCTACGACCCGGACCTGGCGCGCTGGTGCCGCTTCGGGGCCTCGCCCCGCGCCTCCATCGCGCTGGCCCGCTGCGCCCGCGCCCGCGCCTGGATGGACGGCGACCAGTTCGTCGCCCCCCACCACATCCAGTCGGTCGCCCCGGAGATCCTCCGCCACCGCCTGCTCTTGACCTTCGAGGCCGAGGCCGAGGGCATCACCACCGACGAGTTCGTCAACCGCCTGCTCAATCTGGTGGCGATTCCTTGAGCGAGGCGCGGTCCCTGCGCAACACGGCGATCGTGATCCCCCCGGCGGCTGCCCTCACCCGTGGGAGCGATTCCCGATCGCGACCCTCGCCCGCGCGGATCACTCCGGCGTTAAGATGGTCCGTTAGGCCGCGGTCGCGGCTGAAAGCCGCTCCCACAGCGAGGCGTTGCTGCCAAGGCGAGCCGCCGCCCCGCAATCCGATATCCGCATTCCGCAGTCCGCGATCTGCCGGATGAGCCTCTATCCGCGCCTCGACGACCTCCTGGAGCTGCGCCACCAGGCCCACACCCTGGGGCTGCCGTCGCACCACCTGGTCAACTCGACCTTCGCCGGGCTCTACGCGTCGGTCTTCCGCGGCGCAGGGGTCAACTTCGAGGAGGTGCGCGAGTACCGCGAGGGCGACGACATCCGGTACATGGACTGGAAGGTCACCGCGCGGACCAACGAGCCACATCTCAAGGTCTTCCGCGAAGAGCGTGAGCGCTGCGTGGTGCTCTGCGTCGACAAGGGGCCGCACATGAGCTTCGGCACCCGCGGCACCTTCAAGTCGGTGCAGGCAGCGCGCGCCGCGGCCCTGATCGGCTGGGCCGCGAGCCGGCTCAATGATCGCGTCGGCGGGCTCGTGTTCGGCGACCCGACGGCCGGTCTGCAGCACTTTCGCCCGGCGCGCGGGCGCCGCGCCCTCTGGCAGCTCTTGCGCACCCTGACCAACCCCGGCGGCGAGCGCGACCGCTCGGTCGACTGCTTGGCCGGGGCCTTGCAGCGCGCGACCAGCGGCCTGCCGACGGGCTCGCTGGTCTTCGTGATCGCCGACCTCAACCGCGACGCCATGGGCCTGGAGCGCATGCTCGGCAACCTGATCCAGCGCAACTCCGTAGCCCTGCTCCCGGTGGACGACCCGGCGGATTGGGAGATCCCCGCCATGGGCGTGGCCACCTTCACCGGCACCGACGGGACCCTGATCGAGATCGACACCGACGACCCCCAGGCGCGGCAGGCCTATCGCGACACCTGGGAGGAGCGCCGCGACATGCTCCAGGCCATCGCCTATCGCCTGGGCATCATCCTGCTCCCGGTGCGCACGGACGAGGAGATCCACCTGTCGTTGATCCACAACCTGGAGCAACGCGCGCGGTCGAGGGCGGTCTAATGGGTCCGGGTGCCGAGCAGCTTCGCGACATCCACGGCATCGCTGGGGTCCCCTGGTGGCCTCCGGGACCGGGCTGGTGGCTGTTGGTCGGCACGGTGGTGGTGCTCTCCGCGCTCGCCTGGCGCTATCGGGCAAGGCTGCGCCTGCGCATCCCGCCGCTGCCGATCTTCACCGTCGGTAGCTGGCGCTGGGACGCGGCGCGCAAGCTCCGCGACCTGCGCCGGCGCGCCGCCACCCAGGATCTCAAGCAGACCGCCGCCGAGCTCTCCGAGCTCCTGCGCCGGATCGCGATGGCGCGGCTCGGCCGGGAGTCCTGCGCGGGCCTGACCGGCGAGGATTGGCTCGACTGGCTCGCCGGGCAGGACCCCAAGGGGTTCGACTGGCGGGCCCATGGGCGCCCGCTGCTCGACGCCCCCTATGCGCCGCCGGCGTTGCGCCGCGGCGGCTCGGAGCTGATCCTGTTGATTGACGCCGCCTACGAATGGGTGGCGGCCGAGGACCCCAAGCATGTTTGAGTTCGCCTGGCCCTGGGTCGGGCTGCTGCTCCCCCTCCCGTTCATCCTGCCGCTCCTCTGGCGGGAGCGGCGAACCGATCGCGAGGAGACACTGGAGGGCCAGCGCGTCACCCTGCTGCACCCCCACCTGCAGGAGCTCCAGGCCGCGTATCAGGCACGCCGCCCGAGCCGTCAGCTCGCCGGCTGGGTCCACAAGACCCTGCTGTATCTCCTCTGGGCGGCTTTGGTGGTCGCGCTCATGCGCCCACAGTGGCTGGAGCCGCATACCGAGATCAGCACCCCCGGCTACGACCTCATGGTCGTGGTCGATGCCTCGCACTCGATGGACGCACTCGACTTCACGGTGGAGGGCCGACAGGTCACCCGCATGGCCGTAGTCAAGGGCGTCATGGGGCGGTTCATCGACGCCCGCGAGGGCGATCGCATCGGTCTCATCATCTTCGGCAGCCAGGCCTTCGTCCTCTCGCCACTCACCGTGGACCGGCTCGCGGTGCGCCAGCTCCTCGACGGGGTGGTGCCGAGCATCGCCGGCCAGGGCACGGCGCTCGGGGACGGCATCGCACTCGGGGTGAAAAAGCTCCGTGAGCGGCCCGAGGGGTCCCGGGTGATGGTCCTCATCGCCGATGGCGACAACACCCACGGGGGCTTCGCGCCCATCGAGGCGGCCGCGCTCGCGCGCCTCGCCGGGGCGCGCATCTATGTGATCGGGGTCGGCAGCAAGCAGGAGAGCATCCCGATCGTCGAGGAAGGCATCGTCAAGTACCGTGACGACCTCACCATGGACGAGGAGGTCCTGCAACGCATCGGCAGCCTCAGCGGCGGGGCCTACTTCCGCGCCACCGACACCCAGGCCCTGGAGGAGATCTCCCAGCGCATCAGCCAGTTGGAGAAGACGGAGGCGGAGGCGCGCACGGCCTTCCTGCCGCACCCGCTGTACCGCATCCCGCTCGCGGTGGCCCTGCTCGCCCTGCTCGGCCTCGGTCTCTTCCCGGAGGGGCGCCGGCGCTTCGCGCGGAGGATGGCGAGTGCCTGAATCGAGCCTCCACTTCGCGCAGCCGGCCTGGTTCTGGGTCCTGCTCGCGCTGATTCCGGTAGCGATCTGGCTCTGGCGCAGTGCCGCCAAGGCCGCGCGTGGCCCGATCCACCGCTACGCCGACCCCCACCTGCTACCCCATCTCACCGGCACCCGCGAGCTCAAGGGCCACGAGCGCTGGGGGCGCTTCCTGCGCTGGTCGCTGCTGTGGACCCTGCTGGTCGTCGCGATGGCCGGCCCGCGCTGGGGCTACGACGACGTGAGGCTCTTCCACCCGGGAAACAACCTGCTGATTCTACTCGACATCTCGCGCTCCATGCAGGGCGACGACGTGGCCCCCAACCGCCTCTCGCGGGCCCGCCAAGAGATCCAGGACCTGATCGTGCAGAACCGCCAAGTGCGCCTCGGCCTCATCGTGTTCGCCTCGGTGCCGCACGTGGTCTCGCCGATCACCGAGGACAGCTTCACCATCCTCAACAGCCTGCCGGCCCTCTCCACCGACATGGCGCGGCTGCAGGGCAGCCGCCTGCACCTCGCACTCGACCGCGCCGAGATCCTGCTCAACAGCCTGCCCGAGGACAGCGGCCGTGCGATGCTCTTGATCTCCGACGGGGACTTCGACGAGCCCGACCTGCCCGGCCGGATCGAGGCCCTGGCGGCCAAGGGCGTGCGGCTGCACGTGCTCGGCATCGGCACCACCGACGGCGCCAAGGTGCCAGCCCCGCAGGGCGGCTGGATCACCGACCGCGGCGGGCAGCCGATCCGCTCGGTGCTGCGCGAGGATCTGCTCGACGACCTCGCCCAGGCGGGCGGCGGGATCTACCAGCGTGCCGACTTCCGCGACCGCGACACCGCGCGCATCCTACAGGCCGCCACCGTGAGCCGGCTCCCCCCCGAGGCCGGGAGCGAGCGCACCCGCATCTGGCACGAGCGCTACTACCTGCCCATCCTGCTCCTCGCGGCCTTTCTCATCCCGCATTTCCGCGGCCGTCCGGCGCCGCCGAGGCGCCAACCGTGATGCGCCCCCTGGTCCTCACCGCCTTCGCGCTCGGGGTCGGCCTCGCCGGGTCGAGCCAGGCGAGCTGGTTCCTCAACCAGGAGCAGCGCGCCTACCAAGACTTCCAGGACGGCGAGTTCGAGCAGGCCGCCGCGGGCTTCGGCGACAGCTACCGGCGCGGCGTTGCACTCTACCGCGCCGGGCGCTACCAGGAGGCGGCCGATGCATTCTCCCGGGTCGAGCGCGCCTCGGCCGAGGACGACGCCCGCTACAACCTCGGCAACGCGCGCTTCCAGCTCGGCGACTTCGCCGGCGCGGTGGAGGCCTACGAGCAGGTCGTGAGCCGCAACCCCTCGCACGAGGACGCCCAGCACAACCTCAACCTCGCCCGAGCCATGCTGGCCCGCATCGAGCAGGAGGCATTCGAGCAGGCGAAACAGGAAGAGGAGGAGCGCCAGCGCCAGGAGCAGCAACGCCAGGAGCAGCAGGAGCAGGAGCGTCGGGAGGAGGAACGGCAAGAGCAACAACAGCAGCAGGAGCAGCAGGAGCAGCAGGAGCAGCAGGAGCAGCAGGAGCAGCAGGAGTCCGAGCAGCAGCAGGAGTCCGAGCAGCAGCAGGAGTCCGAGCAACAGCAGGAGTCCGAGCAACAGCAGGAGTCCGAGCAACAGCAGGAGTCCGAGCAGCAGCAGGAGTCCGAGCAGCAGCAGGAGTCGGAGCAGCAGCAGTCCGGCGAGCAGCAGCAGGAGTCCGAGCAACAGCAGTCCGGCGAGCAGCAGCAGGAGTCCGACCAGCAGTCCTCCGAGGGCGAGCCGAGCGACGAGAGCGAGGCCACCGAGGGCGAGCAGCAGGACGAGAGCCAGGACTCCAAGGGCCGCGCCTCCGAGCAGGAGCAGGAGGGCGACTCCGAGGCCGAGCCGAGCGAGGACCAGGCGGGCCGTCAGGATCAGGAGACGCAGGACAGCGAGGCCGAGCGTCAGGACGAGGAGCAACCCTCCGAGGCCGGCGAGCAGGCGCGCGACGAGCAAACCGAGACGGGCGATCAGCCGCGCGAGGAAGAGCCCCGCGACGAGGCCGGCGGCAAGCGCGAAGAGGAGCCGCGGGAGGAAGAGACCGGCGGCGATCAGCGCGAGGAGGAGCCAAAGGACGAGGGCGGCAAGGAGCAGGAGCAGCGACAGGAGGAGGGCGAGGGCGGCGACGAGGAGCGCCGCGAGGACACCGCGGGCGGCGAGGAGGAACGGCCCGAGGATCGCCGCGACGAGGGCGGTGACCAAGAGGAGCCAGGCAAGGGCGAGCGTCCGGAGGAGGAGACCCAAGAGCCCGGAGCGGCCGAGCAGCCGGAAGAGCGCGACGAGCGCACCGGCGAGCAGGGCGAGGAGCCGCCCGAGGAGGCCTCGGCCGCGCGCGGTACCCGCCGCGACGAGCCGGCCGACGACTCCCCCCCCGACACCGCGCCCGATCAGGAGCGCGGTGCGGCGGTCGACGAGTTCGACCAGCTCGGGGACCAGCCGATGCCGGACGCGGAGCCGAGTGCCGAGCAGGCCGCGGCCGCGGCGCTGGGCGGGATGCCGGTGCACGGGCCCGGCATGGCGATCATGGAGCAGCGGCTGCAGCAGGTGGAGGGCGACCCCACCCTGCTGATGCGCAATCAGTTCATGTTGGAGGAGATGCAGTTCATGGGCGGATCGGGCGGCCCGCTGCGGGAGAGCCGGCCATGGTGAGGACCCTCGTAGCGCTACGACGGCCGGCCTGGGCGATCGCCGCGATCGGCCTCCTGCTCCTTGCGGGCGGACCGGGGGCACGGGCATTCACCTTCGGCTTCCCTTTTCCCGGCTCGTCCGATCGCGACCGCCCGCCACCCGGTCCGGCGCCCTGGCAGTTCCGGCCGCAGGACCCGAGCAACGCCCGCGGCGCCCCGCCGGGCCAGTTGCCCACGCAGGTCCCTGGTCAGTTTCCGGGCCAGATGCCCGGCCAGATGCCCGGCCAGATGCCCGGCCAGATGCCCGGCCAGATGCCCGGCCAGATGCCCGGCCAGATGCCGGGCCAGATGCCGGGCCAGATGCCGGGCCAGATGCCGGGCCAGATGCCTGGGCAGATGCCTGGGCAGATGCCTGGGCAGATGTCTTTCCCCATGCCCGGCCAGATGCCGGGCTACCAGCCGGGCTGGCCCGGACAGTACGGGACACCCTACCCCCAGCAGGGCCAACAGCCGGCGAGCCGGCCGCCACGGCTCGAGTTGGAGCTGAGCAACCACCAACCCTACGTCCAGGAGAATGCCCTGCTGCGCCTGCGGGTGGTGAGCGACGGCAACCTTGAGACCGCCGTCCCGGAGCTGCCGACCAACAACGACGTGCTCTTGCAGCGCATCCAGGGACCGACCGCGCGCTCCCGCACGGGCAGCGACGGGCGGCGTGAGATCGTCAACGAGTTCGTCTTCGCCCTCACCCCGCTACGCGCCGGCGACATCGAGCTACCGGCGATCACAGTGAGCGGCACCCAGGCCGCGGACCCCTACGGCTACGGCCAGGGCGCGGGGCGGCGCTACTCGGCGACCAGCCGCGAGGGCATCCGGCTTCAGGTCCGCCCCGCGATGGCTACGGTGCAGCCCTGGCTGCCGCTGCAGGACCTGAGCCTCAAGGCGACGCTCGACAGCGGGGAGGAGGTCGAGGAAGGGCAGCCAGTCACGCTGGTGCTGGAGCTCAATGCGGCCGGCGCCACCGGGGCGCAGCTCCCGAGCCTGGAGCCCTTCCTGCGCTCGACGGACTTTCGCGTCTACCGTGAGCAGACACTCACCAATGCGGAGATCTCCTCCGACGGGCGCCGACTGGAGGGCAAGCGGACCGAGTATTACACCCTGGTCCCCGGCTCCGGCGGCAAGCTCCAGCTCCCGGAGATCCGCCTGCCCTGGTGGAATGTGACGACAGGGACCCGGGAGTATGCCGGTCTACCCATCCGCACGTTACTGGTGGAGGGCCAGACCGGGCCCTTCGGCTTCTCGACATCCAGCTCGAACCCAGGCGGGGGCGGGATGAGCTGGTTCTGGATGCCGCTCGCCGGGCTGCTGTTGCTGGTCGTCGGCTACTGGGCCGGGGTCTGGTTCAAGGGGCGCGAGCCAGGCGGCATCGCGCTCGCCCCGCTGGGTGCGCGCATCGGCGCCGGGCTGCGCGCAGTGAGTGATCGAGCGGCTGACGGGCTGGACCGACTCGGTCGCCGGCTCGATCCCGCGCCCATGCTGGCATCGCTGCGGCCGCGGCTCAGCCGCGCCCTGCCGCGCTCGACGCGCTTCCTGATGTGCGTGCGCTCGGCCGACCGCGAGTCCAACCCGGTGCGCTGGTGCGAGCGCTTCCAGGAGTCCACCTGCCGCCACCTGCAGTTCGACAGCCAGGCGCCGCTACCGGGGATGACGGGACGTATCCTACAGCTCCGACCCGGGGCCGACCCGCAGCAGGTGCGTCGGCTCATGGAGCAGCTCGACGCCGCCCTCTACGGCCGCCAGGACATCGACTTCCCGCGCTGGAAGCAGCAGTTCCGCCGCCAGGTGGGTCGACGGCGCGGCGTGCTGCGCGCTGACCTCAGGCTCAGGTTCCGTCGTCCGCTGCTACCCGAGCTCAACCCGAGCCGCTGAGCCCCCTGTCGACCGGGCCGCGCGAGGGCGGCGGAGGGTCTCAGGAGGTGCGCTCGCCGTACTCGCTCTTCGAGCCGGTGAGGTCCCAGGCGAAAGTACAGTCCAAATGCGAGAGCACCGAGATCAGGCCGCTCTCGCCCTCCTCGACCATCACCGCGATCGGGGCCTTGCGCCCAAACTGCTTGTTGCCCCGCTTCACCCAGAGATTGCGCATCTCGGGGTTGCGCGGGAAATAGGTGTGCAGGGCATGCTCGATGCGCAGCAGGTAGGCGACGCGGCGGTTGACCGCAGGCTCGTCCGGAAAGGGCTCGTCCTCACGAAAGCGCGAGATCGACCGGGCCTTGACGCTCTCCGGCAGGGACAGGATGGTCAGGATGTCCCGCGCCGACAGGCCCCAGGCCTCCAGCATCGACATCACGTTGCGGGTCATCGCCAGGCGCTCGTCCGTGCTCACTTCGGTCATCGGGGGATACCACTCGTTGGGGGGTGACCGGCGCTCACCCGACCGAGACCGGACGTCGCCATCTGTGTCTTCAGAATTTGTGGCGGCGTCCCGGAATGCAAGCCGCCGCGGCCGAGCCTAGCGCGAGACCCGATTGATGCGCATCACCAGCGGGATCTGGCGCAGCCGGCGCATCACGCGGGCGAGGTGCGCGCGACCCTTGACCGAGATGAGGAACTCCAGGGCGGAGGTCATCCCGTCGCGCTCGCGCGATTGGACGTTCTCGATGTTGCAGCCCTGCTCCGAGATCGCGGCGGCAACGGTGGCCAGCGCCCCGCGCCGGTTGCCGACCTCGACGCGGATCTCGGTGGTGAAATCGGCGTTGCCCTCCTCGGCCCACTCCACGTCCAGCCACCGGTCGCGCTGCGCCTGGAAGTCCCCCAGGTTGCGGCACTCCTGGCGGTGCACCACCACCCCCTTACCCGGATTGAACAGCCCGACGATCTCGTCGCCCGGGATGGGCCGGCAGCAGCGGGCGTAGTTGACCACCATGCCCTCGGTGCCCTTGATCGACAGACGATGAGGGAGCACCGCCTCCGCGCTCGGCTCGCCACCCTCGTCGCTCAGCAGGCGGCGTGCCACCAGGGCCGGCAGGCGGTTGCCAAGGCCGATCTCGGCAAACAGGTCGGTCATCTCAGCGAGGCCGGTACTCTGCAGGTAGCGCTGGATGCGCTCCTGCGGCAACTCGGCGAGCTTGGCCCCATGACCGCCGAGCTCCGCGTCGAGCAGGCGGCGGCCCAGGGCCTCCGCCTCTTGGCGCTGCAGGTTCTTGAGGTAGGCCCGCACGCTCGCCCGCGCCTTGCCGGTGACGACGAAGTTGAGCCAGGCCGGATTGGGGACCGCCCCTGGGGCGTTGATGATCTCGACCGTCTGCCCGCTGCGCAGCACCGTACGCAGGGGCGCGAGCCTTCGATCGATGCGCGCGGCCACACAGGTGCTGCCGACATCGGAGTGGATGGCGTAGGCGAAGTCGACCACCGAGGCCCCCTTGGGCAGGACCATGATCCGCCCCCTCGGGGTGAACACGTAGACTTCGTCGGGGAAAAGGTCGACCTTGACGTGCTCTAAGAACTCGCTGGAGTCCCCCGAGCCGCGCTGCATCTCCAGCAGGTTCTGCAGCCAGTCGGCGGCGAGTGCCTGGGTGTTGCTGCCCTCGCCCGCCAACTTGTACATCCAGTGGGCGGCGATGCCGCTCTCGGCGACCCGATGCATCGCCTCGGTGCGGATCTGAAGCTCCATGGGCAAACCGTGCGGCCCGAACAACACGGTGTGCAGGGATTGGTAGCCGTTCGACTTGGGGATGGCGATGTAGTCCTTGAAGCGCCCTGGGACCGGCTTGTAGAGGTTGTGCACCAGGCCGAGCACCCGGTAGCAGGTGTCCACCCGGTCGACCACCACGCGGAAGGCAAAGACGTCCGCCAGATCGCTGAAGGCGAGCCGTTTCTCGCGCATCTTGCGATAGATGCCGTAGAGGTGCTTTTGACGCCCGAGCACCTCGCCCTGGATGCCCTCCTGAACCAGACGGCGCCTGAGCGCCGTCTCCACTGTCGCGACCAGCTCGCGGCGAGCGCCGCGCGCGCGGCGCAGGGCCTGCACGAGGATGCGGTGGCGCCAGGGCCAGTAGTGGGCGAACCCGAGCTCCTCGAGCTCCAGGCGGAAGCTGTTGATGCCGAGCCGATTGGCAATCGGGGCGTAGATCTCGAGCGTCTCGCGCGACACGCGCCGGCACTTCGCCGGGTCCATCACCCCTAGGGTGCGCATGTTGTGCAGGCGGTCGGCGAGCTTGATCAGGATGACCCGGATGTCGCGGGTCATGGCCAGCAGCATCTTGCGTAGGCTCGCGGCCTGGGCCTCGGCGCGCGACTTGAAGTCGATCTGGGTGAGCTTGCTCACCCCGTCGACCAGCTCGGCGATCTCCTCGTCGAAGACGCTCGCGAGCTGCTCCTTGGCCGTCGGCGTATCCTCGATGACGTCGTGCAGCAGGGCCGCCATCAGGCATTTGTGGTCCATGCGCATGTCCGCGAGGATGCGCGCGACCGCGATGGGATGGTAGATGTAGGGCTCGCCGGATTTCCGCCGCTGGCCCTCGTGGGCCTCCGCCCCAAAGAGGTAGGCGCGGTAGACCTCCTGGACCTGCTCGGGCGAGAGGTAGGACTCCAGGTAGACGCAGAGGTCGCTGATCAGGAAGCGCGGTTTGTCCGTCGGATCATCCGTGTGGGCAAGGACAAGCGCTGTGGGGGCGGCGGACATGGGGGGGCGGCAGGTCTCGGGGCTCGCGACCGGGCCCAGGGTGCTGCGCCGACCCCTGGGTCCGCCGTCGGGTCATTGGGGCCTCATTCGCGATCGTCACCCTGCAGGCTGGCGGCGAGCTCCTCGGCGAGCCGACGCTCGAGCTCGCGGGTCGGGTCCTCGACCTCCTGCTGCTCGGCGGCCTCTAGGACCTCTGGGTCCAGCAGTCCCTCGGCGATCTCGCGCAGCGCCACCACGGTGGGCTTGTCGTTTTGGCGCGGCACCAAGGGCTCGACGCCGCCGGCAAGCTGGCGGGCACGCCGCGTCGCCAGCAGCACGAGGTCAAAACGGTTGTCGACATGGGCGAGGCAATCCTCGACGGTGATACGGGCCATCTCTCGGCGCTCCAGGCTAGCGGAAAACGGATTCCTTGAGGGGCAGGCCACTGCCGGCACGGCATCCAAGCCGCCCAGTCAGCACGCAAACCCGGGTATTCGCGTAGGCTATCAGAACACAAGGCACGCGGCGAGGAGCGGCGGACAGGAGCGGCGGACGATGAGCAATCCTCGGGGAAACGCCGATCCGTTCAGCGCTTCCCGCGGCACTGGGATGTGCCTCCGCTTTCAAGCACCTAAGCCCTTGAAAAAAGAGATGCGAGAGTCGCGCCTCGCGGACCGCGTGCTGATTTTGGCCAGGATGGCCAATCATTCAGCGTCTCGTATGGACTCCGCCCCCGCCAGACGCCCCCGCGCAACCTCCGCAGGCCGGAGATCGACTTGGTGCGGCATCAGCATCGCTGTGTCCATCGTCTGCCCCGTCCGTCATTCCGGCATTGCCTGACGGGGCAGGCTCTTCCGCGACGACGGCGTCGGTGGCGACACTCAGCCTTGGCTGTCTCATTCGCGGCACCTAGAATCCGAACTTGGAGTCGCTGCGCAGGTCCCGGCGCAGTTGATTACCCGCGCTCGTTGTGGTAATTGGAGGCGTCTCGCTTGCCTTACAGCGGATATTGTCAAGTTTGCTAGACACATAAGGCCCAGCGTCGACCACTCATTCACCCCGGGAGGCTAACAACCGTGTACCGCATTTGGCAGCTCTTTAATCCGCGCACTGCTCTGTTCGCGCTGGCCGGGCTCTTGATCGGGTTGGCGCTCCTCATCCATCTCATTTTGCTCGCCACCGATCGCTACAACTGGGTCGGCGACCCCCCGCCCCCCGCCGCCGTCGTCGCCGCCCGAGCGGCCGCGGCGCAGGGCAGCGCGCCCGCGATGGCACCCCAACAGGACGCGCCCGCCGTCGAGACCCAGGTCGGCCCCGGCCCGGCCGCCGAGCCGGTCAAGCAGCCCGAGGTCGTTGCGGCGCCGGGGCCTGCCCCGGCACCCGAGCCAGCCCCAACACCTGCGCCAGCCCCAGCACCTGCGCCAGCCCCAGCACCTGCGCCAGCCCCGGCACCCGAGCCAGCCCCGGCACCTGCGCCAGCCCCAGCAGCGGCCCCGGCGCCGGTCGAGACCGCCCCTCGAGCCCCGGCACCGCCGCCCGCGCCTATACCCATGCAGATGCCGCCGGGACCCTGGCAGGGACCCGTCCCCATGCAGCTCGTGCCGCCGGAGTACCCGGGCGGCCCCTATCGGCTCCAGCCGGCACCGCAATAACGCGGCCGCGCCAACCCCGTCCCTGCGACGACCCACGGGACCGCCGCCGCGGTCCCGTGCTTGCTTCTCACTCAAAAGTTCCAGACTGGGATCGTCTGCACCGCGGACGTCCCGGCAAAGACTGCCCGCGCAGGGAATGCCGGGACCCAGAGACCAGGGACGGCGAGGCCGCGACCGATCTCCGACGCTGCGATCAAACCCTGGCTGCTCCTCGCCGCCACATTGCCGCCCATGGCCCACAGGGTTGCGGCAATCCACACCGGAATGTTGGCGAGGGTATAGGACGAGTGGGCGGAGGAGCGCGCGGACCGAGTCGATCTCCAACCGGCAAAGGTTCCCAGCGGGAGGCGTGGCCGGGCGAACTCGGAGTTGTTGCTTCCCACATCCAGGCGCCTCCTTACGCCTGTCGGTCTGCTATCCTCAGCGCGAACGCCGCCACCGCCAGCGGCGAGGTCGAACGCCCCTCCCCGCCGGCCAGGCCGTCGACACCAGGGATTCACACCGACGGCGATCAGGCCATGCACGCCCGCACCCGACCATCCTCGCTCTACGAGCAGCTCCAGGCCCTGCCGGACGGGCTGACCGGCGAGATCCTCGATGGGCAGATCCACACCCAGCCGCGACCGGCGCCCCGCCACCTGCGTGCGGCCTCGCGGCTGGACCGCATCATCGGCCGGCGCTTCGACGACGGCGACGGCGGTCCTGGCGGCTGGTGGATCTTTCCCGAGCCAGAGCTGCATTTCGTTCCGGACCTTGAGGTCGCCGTGCCCGATCTGGCTGGCTGGCGCCGGGAGCGCATGCCCCAGCCGCCGGAGGACCACCGCTTCACCCTGGTGCCCGATTGGGTTTGCGAGGTGCTGTCGAGCTCGACCGAGAGCAGGGATCGAGGCATCAAGATGCCAATCTACGCCAAGTTCGGCGTCGCCCACGTGTGGCTGGTCGATCCCCGTGCACGCGCCTTGGAGGCCTACGCGCTGCAGGGCGAAGACTGGCGCGAGATCGGGCGGTTTACCGGTGAGGACCTGGTCCGCGTCGCCCCGTTCGAGGCCTCGGTACTGCGTCTCCAGGATCTTTGGATCGGGTGATCGGGAAAGACCCCGACCCGGTCGGTCGGCGCCTCACCCGCCCATGGCGCGGCGTTTTTCCGCGCGCCCGGCTCGCTATCCTCGGCCTGACACCTCGGGCGGGCTGATCGACCAGGCGGTATGCCTGGCCGATCTCTTCCTGCCCGAAGGCGAGACGGTACTGGAGGTCCGAAAGGTGGGGGATGGCGCGAAGAGCGAACACATCCGCACCCGCGGCGCCGCCCGACCCGGCGCACGTCGCCGCCATCGCCGACCGCGTCGGCAAAGACGGCCTGGCGAGCAAGGGCCTGAGCCGCGAGCAACCGCCGGTCTCAGCGAATGGGAGGGGATGGCCGTTCACTCCACGCCGAGCAAGCCGCACCGTACCCGCTGCGCCGCGGCGAAACGCCGCCAGTAGAACGACAGTCGCCGCTGTGGCAGTATCTGGCGCCGCTGGCGCACTCGGGCCACAACCAGCACACGCGACCAGACTCCGCTCGTCGTCGTGACGACGCCCCGTCGGTCACGGCCGAAACAGCAGACCCCCCGCTCCAAGGGCTCGCGCTCATAAGGTCTTTGCATGAAGGTAGGTATTCTCGCTGGTGGGCTTGGCACCCGGCTCGCCGAGGAAACCGAGGTCAAGCCCAAGCCGATGGTGGAGATCGGCGGACAGCCGATCCTCTGGCACATCATGATGCACTACTCGCGCTACGGCTTTAGCGAGTTCGTCATCGCCTTGGGCTACAAGGGGGAATACATCAAGCGCTGGATGCGCGAGTTCGCGTCCTTGAATAGCAACATGACGGTGCGTACGGGAAACGGCGAGGTCGTGCTCCACGACCGCCATCACCTCGACTGGACGGTCGACCTGGTGGACACGGGCCAAGGCACCGCCACCGGTGGAAGGATCAAGCGCCTCAAGGACTGGATGGGCGCTGGGACCTTCATGCTGACCTGGGGCGACGGCGTCTCCGACATCGATCTCGACCGGCTTCTGGCCTTTCACCGGTCGCATGGCAAGCTCGCCACGATGACCGCCGTGCGCCCGCCTGCCCGCTTCGGCCACTTGGAGTTCGATGGGGATCGGGTGGCCAAGTTCGACGAGAAGCCGCAGACCAGCGAGGGCTGGATCAACGGGGCCTTCTTCATCCTCGAGCCCGGCGTCTTCGACTACGTCGAGGGCGACGACACCCAGTGGGAGAAGGAGCCGCTGGAGCGGCTCGCGGCGGACGGCGAGCTGATGGCCTACCGCCACGAATCCTTCTGGCAGTGCATGGACACGGTGCGGGACAAGAAGCTGCTCGAGAAGCTGTGGGCGGAAGGCGATGCCCCCTGGAAAACGTGGGACTGAACGATGCGCGTACTGGTCACGGGTCACAACGGGTACATCGGGACCGTCCTCATCCCGATGCTTCAGCAACGCGGCCACGAAGTCGCGGGGCTCGACACGGATTACTTCGAGCAGTGCCTGTTCACGGGGGCGATCCCCGAGATCGAGGGCCTTCATAAGGACATCCGCGACCTGTCCGCGGAGGATGTCGCGGGCTTCGATGCCATCATCCACCTGGCCGGACTCTCGAACGACCCCCTGGGCGACTACAAGCCCGAGCTCACCGAGGCCATCAACGATCGTGCCTCGGTCCACCTGGCGCGCCTGGCCAAGGCCGCAGGCGTCAGGCGGTTCCTGTTTGCCTCCTCATGCAGCAACTACGGCGCGGGCGGGCAGGACTTTCTCGACGAGCAGGCCCCTTTCAACCCGGTGACCCCCTACGGCGTTTCAAAGGTCCAGGTCGAGGCGGCGCTCTCCGCCATGGCCGACGCCGACTTCTCGCCCACCTACCTGCGCGCCTCGACCGCCTACGGCCTGTCGCCGCTGATCCGGTTCGACCTGGTCATCAACAATCTGACCGCCTGGGCCTTCACCACCGGGATGGTCTACTTGAAGAGCGACGGCACCCCCTGGCGCCCGGTCGTCCATGTGGAAGACATCGCGCTTTCCTACGTCGCCGCCCTCCACGCGCCGCGGGAGACCGTGCACAACCAGGCCTTCAACGTCGGGACCACCACGGAGAACTACCAGATCCGCGAGCTCGCCGAGCTGGTCAAAGAGATCGTGCCCGGCTGCCGCATCGAGTACGCGCCCGATGCCGGCCCTGACACGCGCTGCTACCGGGTCGACTGCAACAAAATCGCCCGGACGCTGCACGAGTTCAAACCCCAGTGGACCGCCCGCCGCGGGATCGAGGAGCTCTACGAGAGCTACCGCCAGGTCGGCCTAACGCTCGATGACTTCGAGGGCGAGCGCTTCAAGCGCATCGCCCATGTGCGCAAGCTGGTGGGCGACGGGCTGCTCGACGACGAGCTACGCTGGCGCGCCAGGGCCTGAGCGCGATGGCCGAGATCGACGCCTGCCGCTCCTGCTCCCACCCCCGGCTCGAGCCGGTACTCGACCTGGGCAGCACGCCGCTCGCCGACCGTCTGGTCACCGAGGCGCAGCTCGGCGAGCCGGAGCCGCGCTATCCCCTGGCGGTGGTGCTCTGCCCGCAGTGCGGTCTGCTACAGATCCGCGAGACGGTGCCGCCCGAGGTCCTGTTCTGCGAGGACTATCCGTACTTCTCCTCCTTCTCCGACGCCCTGCTGCGCCACTCCCGGGACAATGTCCTGGAGCTGATCGAGAGCCGTCGCCTGGGTCCGGACAGCCTCGCCGTGGAGCTCGCCAGCAACGACGGCTACCTGCTCAAGAACTACCTGGAGCGGGGGATTCCGGTGCTCGGCATCGACCCCGCGGCCGGCCCGGCGGCCGAGGCCGAGAAGATCGGGGTCAAGACGCTCAATACCTTCTTCACCGCCGACCTCGCCGAGTCACTGGCCGCCGAGGGCAAGCGGGCCGACGTCATCCACGCCAACAACGTCCTCGCCCACGTGGCCGACACCAACGGCTTCGTGCGCGGCATCGCGCGCCTGCTCAAGGACGACGGCGTTGCAGTCATCGAGGTGCCTTACGTCAAGGATCTCGTCGACCACTGCGAGTTCGACACCATCTACCACGAGCACCTGTGCTACTTCTCGGTCACCGCGCTGGACAACCTCTTCCGGCGCCATGGCCTCTACCTGAACGACGTCCGGCGGCTCCCCATTCACGGCGGCTCGCTGCGCCTATTCATCGAGAGGCGCGAGCGCGTCGGCGACTCGGTCCGGGAGCTCCTGGCCCTGGAGCGGCGCGAGGGCGTCGACGGAATCGGCTACTACCGCGATTTCGCCCACAAGGTCGAGGGGCTGAAACGCGACCTCCTGACCCTGCTTCGGGGGCTGCGCGCCGAGGGCCGGACCATCGCCGCCTACGGCGCGGCGGCCAAGGGTGCCACGCTCATCAACTACGTCGGCATCGGACGCGACCTGGTCGACTTCGTCGTCGGCTGCTCGACGCCATGCCGGACTATGTCCTGCTGCTCGCCTGGAACTTCGCCGAGGAGATCCGCACCCAGCAGCACCAGTACGTCGAGCGCGGCGGGCGCTTCATCGTGCCCGTCCCCGAGCCCCGGATCCTTTAGAGCCCAGCGAGATCTCGCCCGTGGTTACGCCGCCCAAGGCTCTGATTTGCCCGAGCTGCAAGGCGGGCGAGATGGCCGTCTTCCACGAGGTCGACGGTGTCCCCAGCAACAGTTGCATCCTGCTCGATGCGCGCGAGGAGGCCCTCGCCTACCCCTGCGGCCAGATCCGGCTCGGCTTCTGCCCCGAGTGCGGCTTCATTTCGAACACCGCCTTCGAGCCCGCGCTCACCGAGTACTCGGGCCGCTACGAGGAGACCCAGGGCTTCTCGCCCACCTTCAACGCCTTCCACCGCGCGCTTGCGAGCTGGGGGACAATCGCGGCGTCGGCTTCGACCCAGGGGTGCACGCCGAGCGCATCCAGGGCCCAGCGGCGGGGCGGGTACAGTTGATCGCCGACTTCTACTCGGAGAAATATGCCGAGTACCAGGGCGACTTCGTCGCCTGCAAGATGACCCTGGAACACATCCACCCGGTCGGGGATTTCCTCGCCCATATCCGCCGCGCCATCGGCAGTCGGATCGGCACCAACGTCTTTTTCCAGATCCCCGAGGCGACCCGCATCCTCCGCGACTGCGCCTTCGAGGACATCTACTACGAGCACTGCTCGTACTTCTCGCCAGGCGCCCTTGCCCGGCTCTTCCGCGCCAGCGGCTTCGAGGTACTGGGCTTGGCGACGGAGTACGAGGGTCAGTACCTCACCATCGAGGCCCGCGCCGCCCCCGAGCCCGTCACCCAGCCGCCGCTGGCGGCGGAGCGCGACATCGACCTGCTCGCCGAGCTGGTGGGCAGCTTCCCCGAGCGTCTGGAGGCGAAGCGCCGCACCTGGGCAGAGCGCCTGCGCCGGTACCGCGAGGACGGCAAGCGGGTGGTGATCTGGGGCGCGGGGTCGAAGGCGGTCGCCTTCCTGTCCACCCTGGGGGCAGACGACGTCGTGAGCTATGGGGTCGACATCAACCCCTACCGCCAGGGCCATTTCCTGCCCGGCACTGGGCTGCCGATCGTCGCCCCGGCCTTCCTCGCCGACTACCGGCCGGACGCCGTCATCATCATGAACGCCATCTACCGCGACGAGATCGCGCGGGACCTGGCGGGACTTGGGCTGAGTCCGGAGATCCAGGCCCTCTAGGCCACCCGCAGCGGTGTGGGTCGGGCTTCAGCCCGACAGCGACGCCCGGCGCCCTCCGCAAGGCCTGGGCCGGACTGAAGTCCGACAGGAGTCCCGCCCCTCGCCAGGGGTTATGCTCGGCGGCATCGTCTAATCTGTTCGCAGCACGCAGCGCAACGAGGACCGCCTCATGACGCCCAAGTCCGACCCTAGGCAAGCGATCAGCATCGAGGACTACCTCGCCGGCGAAGAGCGCACCCAGACCAAGCACGAATACCTGGCAGGAGACATCGTCGCCATGGGCGGCGCCAGCCGCAGGCATGGCCTGATCGTTACGGCCCTGAGCTTCGCGATCACGGGCCAGGCGCGCGCCAGGGGCTGCCAGCTCTTCATCGCCGACATGAGGGTGCGCATCGATCAGGACGGCGAGACCTACTTCTACTACCCCGACCTCGTGCTCACCTGCGATCCCGACGACCGCCACAACCTGTACTGCACCCGCCCCTGCCTGATCGTCGAGGTGCTCTCGGACAGGACCGAGCGCATCGACCGTCGGGAAAAGCGCCTGGCCTACTCCCTTCTGCCGAGTCTTCGCGAGTACGTGCTCATCGATCAGGAGCGCGTCTGCGTCGAGACCTACCGCCGCGGCGAACCGGGATGGACCCATGAGACCCTCACCGACGGGGCGCTGCACCTCGAATGCCTCGGGCTCGACGTACCGGTGGCGGAGATCTACGCGGACATCGATTGGGTGGAGTGAACGGCGGTTGAGCTGGCGGCGAGGTGGTTGTCAGACTGAAGTCCGACCTCCGCTAGGGTGCTAGCGAACGGCTCGGCCGTCTTCAGAAGCTATGCACCATACCGAGCGAAAAGCCGCTCCAGTCGGCATCCGGGTTGTCGTCGTCCACGGCGGTATACAGCGCATAGACCTTGGTGTCCTTGCTAAAGTTGTGGTCGAGACCGACCGCCCAGGTCTGCTTGTCCGCCTGATCGAGTACGCCGTTCAAACGACCGCCGAAGAGTTGGCCGATCTTGCCGGCGGTGCAGGTGTAGCGGAAGCCCAGATCCCAGGGATCGGCGCAGGCGTCCAGGTCGGCCTGCCCATACATCACCTTGATCAGGTTGTTTCCAAAGGCGTAGCCGGCCTGGACCTGCCATAGGCTGGCATCGGCCTCCACCGGCATACCGAACACATTGCTCCGCGACTCGTAGATTCCGGTGAGGGTGAAGCCGCGCCAGTCGAGCAACCCCAGCCCGACACGCCACTTGGTCTCGTCGTCCGCGAACACCCCGTGCATCATGTCCATGGTGCCATCCTGCGGCGCCCAGAGCGCGCTGCCGAGCAACTCGTAACCCGCCGAGGCGTAGAACGGCCCCCTGCTGTAGGTGAGCGCCACCGACCAGCCCTCCGCCAAGGAATCCGAGTCGGGGTTGGGGAGACCTACGATGCTACTGCCGCCGCCGGCGATGACCGCGCCGGCGAGCTGGAGCCCCCAGAGGCTCGGGCTGACATAGAGCAGCGAGTTGTCCGCCCGGACGTCACTGAAGCCGACCGTGTAGTTGTAGTCCGCCAGCGTGTCGGCGAAGAGGTCGAGCGCCGCCGTCGACAGCTTCGTCGGGGTGTCGTGGCGGCCGACGAGGAAGGTGCCCCAGCCGTGGGCGACGCCCAAGAAGCTGTTTCGCATTCGGACCTGGCCGGGGTCCCCATTGAAGGCCAGGCCATCGGTGTCCGTGATCGGGATCTCGAGCTCGACCTGGTAGACCGCCTTGAGTCCCGCGCCGAGGTCCTCGGAGCCCCTCACCCCGAGCCGCGAAGCCCGGTTGCTGGCGTTGAGGTCCCAGCCGCGGAAGGCCCGGCCGGTGGTCAGCGCGTTGTCCACCGCGTCCAGAATCCGCTGCTGGGTCACGGGGTCCAGCGAATCGAAGGGAATGGTCCCGTACAGCAGATCGCCGACCACCGTGTCCAGCTCCCTCGGCGGCGGCAGCGCGGCGGTGTAGCCGGCATCGTTCAAGACCTGGTTGGCCTCGTTGATGAAGCCCAGCGCGTCGAAGGACGGCCCAGCGACCGCGGGCCGGCTCCAGGCCGCGTTCGGGTCGACGTCGACGTAGTCCACCGACACATGCGCCCGGCCGTACACGGTCGCCTCCGCAAAGGCGGACAGGGGAGCGGCGAGCGTCGCCGCGGCCAAGACCAGCAGTCTCTCGCGCATTTGGAGTCCTTGTTTTCTTGTCTGGAAGTGAAGTGCGTCGCCCGCGGCGGATGACCGCCGCAACGGCGGGCCTGGTTTCGCCATCCGGCCGAGCGCGCGGGCGGAATGTTAACATTGCCAACGTGCGGCGGCGTTGCCCTCCTTGGCTTCCGGATCCCGGCAATCCATGCCGGAATGACGGACGGGGGAGAGCTCCGATCGAACCCGCGACGAGTCGACCCCCGACCCGCGTACGATCAAAGCGCGAGTCGACCGGAAATCGAGAATGGCCGGCCGGCAAGCCGCTTCGTCATTCCCAACGGCCCCTCTGTGACTGTGCGCACCCTAACCACCTCACCTGAGCCGACGTCTGGCTGCCCGGTCTGCGGCTCGCGGGAGCTCCACGACTGCCTGCGGATCCCGCGGGTCCCGGTCTACTGCAATGTCCTCTACGACGACCGGCAGGCGGCGCTGCACGCGGCGACGGGAGAGATCGACCTCGTTTTCTGCGGCGCCTGCGGCCATCTGTTCAATGCCGCCTTCGACCCGCAGCGGGTGGAGTACTCGGGCGACTACGAGAACTCACTGCACTACTCCACGCGCTTCCAGGACTACGCGACCGCGCTCGCCGAGCAGCTCGTCGAGCGCCACCAGCTTCGCGGCAAGACCATCATCGAGATCGCCTGCGGCCAGGGGGACTTCCTCAAGCTCCTCTGCTCGCTGGGAGGCAACAGGGGGATCGGCTTCGATCCGGGGCATGTCCCCGGCCGCAGCCGACTGGAGTCCGGGGCGGAGCTCACCTTCGTTCCGGACTATTACTCCGAGGCCCACGCCCAGGAGCAGGCCGACCTGATCTGCTGCCGCCATGCCCTGGAGCACATCCCGCGCCCGGCGGAATTCGTGCGCATGCTGCGCCGGAGCATCGGCGACCGACCCACCGCGATCTTCTTCGAGGTGCCGAACGCCCACTTCACCCTCAGCCAGCTCGGGATCTGGGACCTCATCTACGAGCACTGCGGCTATTTCTGCGACGCCTCCCTGCGCGAGGTCTTCCGCCGCGGCGGGTTTCAGGTAGACCGCATCGCGACCGAGTTCGGCGACCAGTTCCTCACCCTCGACGGCCGTCCAGCCGGCGCGGGTGAGCCGCTGGCTGAGCCGACCACGGCGCCCGCGGAGCTGGCTGAAGACGTCGCCCGCTTTGCGCGCGCCTACGCCGAGAAGGTGGAGCGCTGGCGATCGCTTCTGCACGACCTCGCGGGCCGGCGCCGGCGCGTCGTGCTCTGGGGGGCGGGCTCCAAAGGGGTCAGCTTCGTCAACACCCTTCAGGCCGGCGAGGCGATCGACGGCCTCATCGATCTCAATCCCCACAAACACGGCCGTTACATCCCGGGCACCGGCCACCAGGTGCACCCCCCGGCGTCGCTCGCGGCCAACCGCCCGGACGTGGTGATCGTGATGAATCCGCTCTACGCGGACGAGATCGGCCGCGACCTGCACGCCCTCGGCGTCGACGCCGAGATCATCGTGGACGAGACGGGATGAGCACCGAGCCCCGCGTCCTGCTCCTCTCGCAGCGGGGCCTGGCGCCCGTCATCTCGCGCTGCTGCTCCTACGAGCTCGAGGACCTGATCTGCGCCGTCGACTCGGTCGACTTGGCCGCACCCACCTACCGCCATGCCTCGGGCGAGCTCTTGAGTCGGGCCGTCAACAAGTTGGGCCGGCGCGCCCCATGGCTCCGGCGCGTCAATCCCGGCATCCGGCCGATCGAGGTGTCGCGCGACTACGCGCTCTTCTTCGCCGTCTTCCAGTTCGCAACGGACGCCGTGTCGCTCAACGCCCTGCGCGGCTGGCGCCGGCGCTGCGCGACCGCCGCCTGCTGGCTGGAGGAGATCTGGGCCCGGGACCTCGGCCGCCTGCAGAGCCAGATCGCGCAGCTCCGCGAGTTCGACCACATCTTCACCAACTGTCTGGGCAGCGTCGACGGGCTCGCCAAGGCCACCGGCCGGCCCGTGATCTACCAGCCGCCGGGGGTGGACTGCCTGCGCTTCTTCCCCGGCACCCCGCCCGTCGAGCGGGTGATCGACGTCTTCAACATGGGCCGCCGTCACCCGGACACCCACCGCGCTTTTCTAGATCTCGCGCAAGAGCGCCGGCTCTTCTACCTGTACGACACCTTCAAGGGAAACATCCCGGTGCAGGATCCGGCCGAGCACCGGCTGCAGCTCGCCAATCTGATCAAGCGCACCCGCTTCTTCATCGCCAACCGGGCCAAGGCCAACGAGGAGGGCGAGACCGCCAGGCAGGAGGAAGTCGGTTTCCGCTTTTTCGAGGGCGCCGCCGGCGGAGCCGTCATGATCGGCGATCCACCGGACGTCGCGTCCTTCCACGAGCACTTCGACTGGCCGGATGCGGTCATCCCCATGCCTTTCGGCAGCACCGAGGTCGGCGACCTGATCTCGGCGCTGGAGCAGCAGCCCGAGCGGCTGGCGGCCATCCGCCGAGCGAGCCTCGCGAACACCCTGCGCCGCGACGACTGGGCCTACCGCTGGCGCAGCGTGCTCGATGCCTGTCGTCTACCGGCTCCCCCGGCGCTGGCGGTGCGCGAAGCCCAGCTCAACGCACTGCAAGTCACGGTGGATCACATCGGCTAGCAGCCGTGGCAGCGAGCTCCACCCGGCGCGGCCTGATCGGAGGACGGCGGGATACCAACACCGACCCCTGGCGAACCAGACCGGCCACCCCCCAGCCGTCGATCGCCCCCGACGGACTGCCCAGACCACGATTTCCCGACCCGGTTGGTGATGCGGCGTCGTATCATGACCGCGCGCGACGCTGACTGTTCGACCATCCCCATCGAGCACCAGCGCGAGACCGGAGCACGCGGCCCCCGGTTTCCCGCATCGCTCAGGCGGTCGGGCGCTTGAAAATGGCGGCACATCCCTCTGCCGCACGGGCACCTTGAATTTTTTAAGGTGCCCTTTAATCGAGAGAACCACATGGGAGTCCAGCGCGCAATTCAACTTGGGATCGTCGTACCCTGCTATAACGAGGAGCCGGTTCTGCGAGACACCACGACTCGTTTGCTCGCGCTGTTGGACCGATTGATCGCCGCCGGAAAGATCGCCGTGGCATCGCGCATCTATTACGTCGACGACGGAAGCCGCGACGGCACCTGGGCGCTGATCGAAGAGCTGGCCCAGCAGCACGAGCGCGTTGGCGGATTGAGGCTCTCGCGAAATCGTGGCCACCAGAATGCCCTACTGGCCGGGCTGTACACGGTGCCCGGAGATGCGATTGTATCGGTCGACGCGGACCTTCAGGACGACGTGGAAGCCATCGAACGGATGGTCGATGCCTGCCACGACGGTGCGGATATCGTCTACGGCGTTCGCGATGATCGCAGCATCGATACGGCATTCAAGCGGTGGACGGCCCAGGCATTCTACCGCCTGATGGCGCTCTTCGGCGTCGAGATCGTTTACAACCACGCGGACTTTCGCCTCATGAGCCGCCGCGCCATCGACGCTCTGCGGGACTATCATGAGGTCAACCTCTTCCTACGCGGCATCGTCCCTCTGATTGGGTTCCCCACTGCGACCGTCAGCTATGCCCGCAGGGCACGCAGGGCGGGGGAGTCAAAATACCCGTCGCGCCGCATGCTGTCCCTTGCCTGGGAGGGCATCACCTCCTTCTCCATCACCCCCCTGCGGATCGTCACGGCGCTCGGCGCCGTGATCTTCGCGCTGACGGTGCTGATGAGCTTCTATGTGCTCGGGGTTCGGCTTCTGACCGACGCGGCCGTCCCGGGCTGGGCCTCCACGGTCCTTCCCATTTATCTTTTGGGGGGCATCCAGATCCTTTCGATCGGCATACTGGGGGAGTATCTCGGCAAGATCTATCGCGAGGTGAAGCAGCGCCCACGGTACGTCGTGCAACAAACGGTCAATGTCTGACCTCATCCCGCGTCTTTCGCCCTAGTCGCCTGACCAAACGTCCAATGCTTATTGGCGAAAAAATTCCAAACAACAACACAAGCGATCGCCACGGTTTGCACAAAGAGATAGTTGATGCCGAGTCCATCCGTACCTGCCTTCATCAAGGCCGCGTTGAGTGACAGGCCGATGAGTGCAACTAGGGCAAACTTAACAATCGCGGCCGAGTGCCTCGCGGTTGACCGAAAGGTGAAGGTATAGTTGAGCAGGTAGTTGATCGCCGCACTGACGACGAATCCGATCGTCGAGGCGAGCGTCGGCGAAACGTCACTGCTGCTGACGAGAGCGATCAAGATGCCGAAATGGACGACCGCGACGATCCCTCCGACCATCAGAAAGCGGAGGAACTGGTGGATCGTGTTAATCGCTAGGGCCCCTCGGCGGGAGCTGTCCACTAGGTGGCTCGTCATCAGTTGAGTTAGCTTAGAGGTTCCGTAGACTGCGCTATGAGTTTTTACCATCGCCTGTTGGGGCTGCCCTTCGTCTACAACCAGATCCGCCCTCTCGCCGTAGGAGGGATCGACTTGTCCCCTGTGTACCAGGCGCTCGACGTGACCCAAAACGATCGGGTCCTAGACGTAGGCTGCGGCACAGGCGACGCGCTACAGTATCTCCATGCGTTTCAGGAGTATCATGGATTCGACGTCGACCCCGTTGCCATAGCTCATGCGCGCAAACGCTACGCCGGACGCCCGGGCGTCCGATTCGAGGCCCGGCTGCTGGACGCAGACACTATCACTGCGGTGCAACCAACCCGCGTGGTCCTCGCTGGCCTGCTCCATCACCTGGCGGACGACGAGGTTGCCGACCTCTTTCGCCTCCTCGCCGGCGCAAGGGGCATCGAACGCGTCGTCACACAGGACATAGTGTATCTGCCGAATGAGCGCATCTCCAACTGGTTCGCGAGCCTCGACCGGGGTCGTTATTGCCGCAAGCCGGACGAGTACACGCGCCTCGTCAAGGCTTCGGGATTCACCGTGTTACGCTCCGACGTCATCAGATCCCATCCCACCCGGGGATGGGTGAAGTACTTCATCATGGTATTGAACGGTGGTTCATAGGTGGACCTCGGGGGATGCCTTCCAGGGCATCCCTGGAAAGGCGATGCGCAACGTGCAGTTTCGGCTGCGCTTTATTCTTTTCCAGCGCCTTGCCGCTTGACGACGGCGGGACACCTCGCCCCACAGGGCACCTCGGGCTCTACCAGGGGTCCCAGATTCGCCGGCTCGCCCTCGTCGGTGGAGGTCATTCGGTGTCGAATCCGCGAAAGACAGCCTGTGCGGGAGGCTCTGACAGCGTTGCGTCGAAGGGGACGCTGCGGCAGTTATGGTTTCACCATCGTTTTAATGTTTTAGTCGCTGCTGCCCTGTTCGCAGCAAGCCACGTGTTCGTCGAGGTCATTGGGAGGTTTTCGGCGCACGAGCTCGGCGCGGCCTACTCAACAATCGTCAGCGCTTGCCATTGGGACTGCGGCTGGTACCTCTCGATCGTTGACGAGGGATACTACCTAGAGCCCAAACAGCACCCAAAGGGCGACGCGGCGAACTGGGCCTTCTTTCCAGCTTTTCCACTCGTCGCCAAGGGCCTTAGCCTTCTGACGGCCTCGCAGCCAGCCTTGGCCCTGGTGCTCACCAGCAAGCTGTTCCTTTTCCTTGCGTTGATCGCATTTCTCGCGCTCGTGGAGGCCGAGCTGGGCGCGGAGTACCGCCTCGCGGCTGGCCTGACGCTCGCGTTTAGCCCCTACGTCATGTACGCCCACGCGGGCTACACGGAGTCGCTCTATTTCCTTGCCACGGCCTTGGCTTTCCTCTTCTTGAAGAAGGAGCGCTGGGTCCTCGCGGGGGCGGCAGGCGGACTCCTATCCGCGACGCGTCTCGTTGGGGTACTGTTCGTACTTTCCTATCTCGTTGCGCGATTGGGTCGCAATTGGCGCGCGACCACCTCCGAGCGGACTGCCTTTACGCTCGGACTGATGCTGGCCCCATTGGGCCTCGCGCTGTTCATGGCCTATTTACACTTTCGGGTCGGCGATGCGCTCGCTTTCAAGCATGCTCAGGTGGCATGGGGCCGATTGATCGGGAATCCCCTAGAGGTGTTGGTGCGAGGATTCGACACCGGCGGTTGGGACCGATACTTCGCAGTCCTGGCTTCCCTGGGATTGGCGATGAGTCTCTGGCACCTCGCGCGGCGTCGGATGAGCTATGCGGTGTTCCTTGCCGTTGTCATACTGATTCCCCTGGCGACTGGGATTCAAGGGATTCCGCGGTACCTGTTCTGGCAGGTGCCCTTCTTGCTCGGGATCGTTGAGCTTCTGGGAAGGCAGAGGCTCCTCTTCTCGCTCTATCTCGCGTTCTCGGCCGCGTTCTCGTCCTTGTTCATCGTTTCCTGGCTCACTGGCAGGACGTTCGTGATTTGAGGGGATGATGATGCTGAAGGCTCAGCGCGCCCTCATCGTTGCACTGGCGGCGTTCTACGGCTGGGTTCTGCTGCTCGTGCTGACGCCGAATGTTAGTGAGGAGTATCGCGCGTACTTCATCGAGCGCAGCACCAAAGACTGGCGTCCGCCGCGGTACGCCGCAAGCTTGGCGGACGGGATCGATTTCTCGAGGCCGGGGCTTCCCTCCTACCTCCGGTCAATGTCCGGCGTGTCTGTCCATGAGGCTTGGGGCCGGTGGACGGATGCCCGGCTCCGCAAGGCGGCGCGCTTTGTGTTCGAGCGGCCGTGGTCCGGAGACGTCTGCATCGCATTGGAGGCGTCTTCGGTGGGGCCACAGCTCGGCAAAGACGTGATCATCCGAGCGGACGGTAACGAAATACGGTTTGTTGCGGTGTCGGACAAGGCGCAGTGGTACCGGGTTGATTTGAACCTGGATCAACCCAGCGAATGGATTGAGATCGAGCCAACCGCCCCCGCCCTGCCGGCCGCTTGGGACCCCGGGAACACCGACCCAAGGAGCCTGGGCCTGGGCCTTTATCAACTCCTGGTGCTGCCTGGGCATTGCAGGGAGGTTTCCGCATCCTCGGGCGAGGATTGAGGGGCGCGACTGATGTTCGGCGCAATGAGGCGACCCGCGTTGGGTCGCGAAGCAACGCCCACCGATCCAGAGATCGAGCCCGAGACCGCGCGAATCGTCGGGGCCGTCGGTGGCTGCTCCGAGCGGCGCTTTGCCCTAATCGCGATACCACTCGCCGCGGCGACCCGAGCTGCGCGCGGCTGGGGGGTACGCATCCGCCGGGCGACCCCTGGGGAGGCCCGGCGCCGCCGCGGCCACCAGCGCTACGGGCGGGGCGGCAGGTCCGCGACCGGCTGGCTACTGATGCCGTGTGATGGGGTCTGGTGCGGGCCGGCCGGAGGCGCGGGGCGCGCCCTGCGAGGGCGTCGCGGCCCAAGTCGCCGGGCGGGCGAGCCCTGCCCGTCCATGCCGACGCCATCGAGCCGCCCTTCGTCGCCCCTTCTACTAAAGAGACGCACAGGATGAAAATCGGTCCGAACCAGCCCTGCCCGTGCGGGAGCGGGAAGAAATACAAGAAGTGCCATGGCTCGCCGGCCACGGCTCGCTCGGGCAGCCCCGCACCGCCCAGCGCGGACGAGCACCTCGCCCGCGGGCGACAGCTCCAGGCCGCAGGACGGCTGCCGGAGGCCGAGGCGCAGGTTCAGGCGGCGCTGCGGGCCGCCCCGACCCGCGCCGGCGCCTGGCTCGCGCTCGGCGCCCTGGCCGAACAGGCGGGGGACCTTGAGGTCGCCGCGCAGTGCTACGAACGTCTCGTCGAGCATCACCCGCAACTGGCCCGCGGCCACCTGGCGCTCGGCAACGTCCAGGTCCGCCGGTTCGCGCTGGAGGAGGCGCGCCGGTCCTACCGGTGCGCGGCGGAGCTCGACCCCGATCTCCCCGGCGTCTGGCTCAACCTTGGCAATGTCGAGAAGTACCTCGGCCGCTTCCCTGAGGCCGTCGCCTGCTACCGACGGGACGTCGCACGGGTCGCGGAGCCGCGCGAGCGCGCCCGCCGCCACAGCAACCTGCTCTTCGCCCTCCACTACGACGAGACGCTGGACCACGAGGCGCTCTATCGGGCCCACCTCGACTGGGCCGAGCAGCACGCGCGGCGCTGGTACCCTAGCACCCAGACCTGGCCCAACGACCGCGACCCCGAGCGCCCCCTGCGCATCGGCTATCTCTCGGGCAGCTTCAACGGGCTTATCCTCGGGCACTTCCTGCACGGCGTGCTGGCGCGGCACGATCCGGGGTATTTCCGACTGTACGCCTACTCCAGCACCCGCATCGAGGATGAGCACACCGCGCGGCTGCGGGCGGCATGCGCCCGCTGGGTCGACCTCCAGGATCTCGACGACGTCGCGGCGGCCGAGCGCATCCGCGCCGACGCCATCGACCTCCTGATCGACCTCGACGGCCACACGCCAACCGGACGCCCCCTGATCCTGGCCCGCAAACCGGCGCCGGTCCAGGTCGAGTGGCTCGACTGGTTCGACACCACCGGCATGGCGACGATCGACTACCTGCTCACCGATCCCTACACCACCCCGGCCAACAGCCCACAGGGCTTCGTCGAGACGCCCTGGCGGCTGCCACACACCCGCTTCTGCTACGCGCCGCCGACCTACGCCCCGGCCGTTGCGCCCCCGCCAAGCCTAGCAGGCCGCCCGCTCACCTTTGGCTCCTTCAACCGGCAGGACAAGCTGCACCCGGGCCTGCTCGCCCGCTGGGCCGAGATCCTGCGCGCCCTGCCCGGGGCGCGGCTGCTGCTCCAGAACCGCGCCCTGCAGGCCCCGGCCGTGCGCCAGGTGCTGCACGGCGCCTTCGCCCGGCTCGGCATCGAGTCCGGGCGCGTCGAGCTACGCGGGCCGAGCCCCCACCCCGAGCTGCTCGCCGCCTACGCCGAGGTGGACATCGCGCTGGACAGCTTTCCGTACAACGGCGGGCTCACCACCTGCGAGTGCCTATGGATGGGGGTGCCGATTGTCGCCCTGGAGGCCGAGCGCATGATCGGCCGGCAGACCGGCGCGCTGCTGCGCCTGCTCGGCCTGGAGGCGTGGATCGCCGCAAGCCCGGACGAGTACGTGCGGCTCGCGGTCGAGCACGGCGGCAATCCCGCCGGGCTCGCGGGTCTGCGCACCGGGCTGCGGCCGCGCATGGCCGGCTCGCCGCTGTGCGATGCCCCCCGGTTCGTCTCCGATCTGGAGGAAGCCTACCGGGCGATGTGGCGGAGGTACTGCGCACCCGGTTGAGCGCCGAAGCGGCGATTCGCTGCGACGGAAACGGCACGAGCGCCTGCTTCCGACGGCTACGCCGCGCCGCGTGGTCAATGGCGTCGATGAGCCGCTTCAGGGCACCTTGAATGGTTCAAGGTGCCCTTCAGCCAGTCTGAGCGTCACTCCCGCAGGTCCATGGCGCCGGACCAAGATTCCCGTGAAGCGGAAATCGCCGCGCGTCGAGCATGCCAAGAATCTGGCCGACGTGCCCCGAATGCCCGCAGAACGATCCGCCATCGCTTCCGCCATGCGCGGGCTGGAGGATCGCGGTAAATTGAGCCCCGCCCATTTTGTCCCTAGCCCGCATCAATCACCAGCCGCCTCGCTCTGGGCTCCGGGGCGGGCGAGGAGGCGCGATCAGGGCTGGCGGCCGGCTCCAGTGGGTGCGAGGTGGG
>JALOTB010000034.1 GCA_025458165.1 Chromatiaceae bacterium
ATGAAATGCGCCACGCCTCACGTCCAGGGGGGACCGAAAAGACCGGCCCTAACTGTCCGATTGTTCGACGCGAGACGTCGTTCTAAAAGAGCCGCACCCAACCGAGAAAGGCCACCTTTCCGCAAATGAGTACAAGTAAAAGCAAATGAATTCAGGGACTAATGAGATTGCGCCGACCGCCTATTCGACCTCGTAGCGATCGCAGCAGGGCCCATCGGCTCCAGCCAGCCTGACGACCGACCGAGCCAGGCGGCCCATCACAGCATGGCACTGTTCCCTTTTGCGTTCATTTGCGGCTAAGTCTCTTCAACACAGGCACGCACCGGGCCGCCGGCGAGCTCGTCGGCGATCTCCTCCAGCGTGAGCCAGGGGTCACCGTGCCCGAGGCCCTTGATCTGGAGGTCGGCCTCGGCGCAGCGGCGGACCAGACGGCGGAGCTGTGGGAGGCGTAGGCGCCGCAGGGCGGTCTGGACCAGGCCGCGCCGCGAGCTCCAGACGCGGTGCTCCTCCAATGCCGCGGTCAGGGCGGCGCTCCCCTTGGCTGCCGCGAAGGCAGCGGACGCCAGCATGCGCGCCTCCTTCGCCAAAGCCCAGAGGACGATCGCCGGCGCCGTCCCTTCCGCCGCAAGCCCGGTGAGGACCCGGTGCACCCGGGCACGATCCCCGCCCAGGACGGCGTCGGGCAGCGCGTAGACGTCGAAACGTGCGCTGTCGCCGATCGCGGCGAGCAGTCCGTCGCGGTCGAGGGGGCCCTCGCCGTAGAGCAGGGCGAGCTTGTCGACCTCCTGGGCGGCGGCGAGCAGGTTTCCCTCCACCCGCTCGGCGAGCAAGGCCGCAACCTCGGGCCCAGGGATCAGCCCGTGACCGCGCAGGCGTTGCTCGACCCAGGCAACCAGCTCCCCCCCGCTCACCTGCCGCACGACCAGGACCGCACCGGCCTGCTCGACCCGTTGGACCCAGTGCGCCGAGAGCTCCTTGTGCTCCAGCTCTGGGGCGAGGATCAGGAGCAGGGTGTCCGGGGCCGGCCGATCGCAGTAAGCGCGTATCGCCTCGCCGCCCTCCTTGCCGAGACGGGGACCAGGGACCCGCAGCTCGATCAGGCGCCGGGCGGAAAACAGCGACAGGGTCTGGGCGGCGGCGGTGAGGCGCCCCCACTCGAAGCCCGACTCCACCTCCAGCACCTCGCGCTCGTCGTAGCCCCGGGCGCGGGCCGCGGCGCGCACCGCCTGGGCCGCCTCGCCGAGCTGCAGGGGCTCGGCCCCGCCGATCAGGTAGACGGGGACGAGCCCTCGACTGAGCTGGGCGGCGAGCTGGGCGACCTTGATGCGCATGCCGGGGCCCTCGCTAGGTGCCAAACGCGCGCCGTTAACGTGCAAAACGCGCCCAGCGCGCTCGAAATCCCCCTCTCGCGCACGCGGGAGAGGGCCGAAGTAAGGGAACGATCACCGCGATACGAGACGGATTCTCATCGTTCGGGGCGGTGCGTATCGCCATGATCGTCAGAGCAACGTGGCCCGCAACCGCAGCAGGATGCGGTCGGCGGCGTCATCGACCAGGTCCTCGTAGATCAGGTCCGCCTCCTGCTGCTTGCCGAGGACCTCGACGTCCGGGTTCTCAAACGTGCGCACAAGGTCGAGCGACTGGGCCGCAAGCCGCTCGCTGCCGTCCGGGTTCGCGGCATCGAAGCGCACCCGCAGGTGCAGCTCCTGCGCGATGACCTTGCCGCCGCGGTCCACGGCCGCGACCCGTGTACTGCGCGACTCCCCGAGCACACGCACCAGGAGCCGGGCCTCGACCGCGTTGCGGGTCAGCGCGCCGGAGTTGAGCTCCAGGCGCCGCTCGAGCGCAGTCCGCACCGCCGATCCTTCGGCGGCCTGCACATAAATCGGGGCCAGGTCCGGTGGAATCTCGGCGGTGCCGCGGAGCTGAAAGCCGCAGCCGGCGAGCGTCGCCGCGAGCAGCAGCACGAGCCAGGGTGTCGGCGTAACCATGGCCGTCTAGCCGACCACCAGGTTGACCAGCTTGCCCGGCACGACGACGACCTTGCGCAGGGTCCCCTCCGCGAGGAAGCGCCGGACGTTCTCGTTGGCCATCGCCGCCTGCTCGATCGCCGCGCGCTCGGCGCCGGCCGACACCGAGATGCGCCCGCGGAGCTTGCCGTTGACCTGGACGACGTATTCAACCTCGTCCTGATGCAGGGCGGACTCGTCCACCCGCGGCCAGGGGGCCGCCAGGATGTCCTCTCCGTAGCCCAGCTCGCGCCAGAGGTGATGGGTAATGTGGGGCGCGATCGGGGCGAGCAGGCGCAGGACGAGCCCCAGCCCCTCGCGCAGGACGGTGAGCCCGGCCGGCGTGTCGTCGAGCCTATAGAGGGTGTTGACCATGGTCATGCCGCCCGAGACTACCGTGTTGAGCTGCTGGCGCTCATAGTCGAACAGCACCTTCTTGAGCGCGGCGTGCAGCTCCCGCCGGGCGGCCCGCGCCGCATCGTCGAGCCCGCCCGGGGGCGGCGCCTTGGCCAGCGCCTCGGCCTTGTTGGTGGCCAGGGCCCAAAGCCGGCGCAGGAAACGCGAGGCCCCCTCGACGCCCTCGTCGTTCCACTCCAAGGATTGATCGGGCGGGGCGGTGAACATGGTGTAGAGGCGCACCGTGTCCGCCCCGTAGCGGTCGATCAGTGCCTGGGGGTCGACCCCGTTGTTCTTCGACTTCGACATCTTCTCCACGCCGCCCGGCGAGACCGGCTCGCCGTCGGCGCTCAGCACGGCCGAGACCACCCGGCCCTTGTCGTCGCGGGCCACCGCGACGTCCGCCGGGTTGAACCAGGTGCGCCGGCCGTCGGCGTCCTCGCGGTAGTAGGTCTCGGCGACCACCATCCCCTGGGTGAGCAGGCGGGCGAAGGGCTCGTCGCAGTCGACCAGGCCCTCGTCGCGCATCAGCTTGTGGAAGAAGCGGGCATAGAGGAGATGGAGCACGGCGTGCTCGACGCCGCCGACGTACTGATCGACCGGCAGCCAGTAGCGGGCGCGCTCGTCGAGCATCGCCGTGGCGCAGTCGGCCGAGCAGTAGCGCGCGTAGTACCAGGAGGACTCGACGAAGGTATCGAAGGTGTCAGTCTCGCGGACCTCGCCGTTGCCGAGATCGGAGAAGGCCGGCAGGCGCTTCAGCGGCGAGCCCGAGCCGTCGACGACCAGGTCCTCCGGCAGCCGTACGGGGAGATCGGTCTCCGGTCGGATGGCGCCGTCCGCGGTCCTGACGACAGGGATCGGGCAGCCCCAGTAGCGCTGGCGCGAGACGCCCCAGTCGCGCAGCCGGAAATTGACCCGCTTGCCGCCGAGTCCCCGCTCGGCGAGCCAGGCGGCGATCGCCTCGAAGGCCTGGGCGCTGGTCAGGCCCTCGAAGGGGCTGGAATTGTACAGGACACCCGGCTCGACATAGGCCCCTTGGTCGATCCCGCAGGGCGATCCGTCGACCGAGTAGATCACCTGGCGCTTGGGGATGGCGTAGCGCTCGGCAAACTCCCAGTCGCGCTGGTCGTGGGCGGGGACCGCCATCACCGCCCCGGTGCCGTAGCCCATGAGCACGAAGTTGGCGGCGTAGATGGGCACGGGCTCGCCGGTGATCGGGTGGACGGCATGGATGCCAAGTGGCTGGCCCTTCTTCTCCATGGTCTCGATCTCGGCCTCCGAGACCCCGCCCTGGCGGCACTCCTCGATGAAGGCGGCAAGCGCCGGGTCGGTCTCGGCGGCGCGGCGCGCCAGGGGATGCTCGGCGGCGACAGCGACATAGGTCACGCCCATGACGGTGTCTGGGCGGGTGGTGTAGATGCCGAGCCGCTCGTCCGAGCCCGCGATGCCAAACGCCATGTACACGCCCTCGGAGCGGCCGATCCAGTTGCGCTGCATAGTGCGCACCTGCTCGGGCCAGCCGTCGAGGCCGTCGAGTGCGTCGAGCAGCTCCTGGGCGTAATCGGTGATGCGGATGAACCACTGCTCGATCTCGCGCTTCTCGACCGGTGCGCCCGAGCGCCAGCCGCGCCCGTCGATCACCTGCTCGTTGGCGAGCACCGTCTGGTCGACCGGGTCCCAGTTCACCGTCGCCTTGGCGCGGTAGGCGAGGCCCCGATCCATCAGCCGGGTAAACAGCCACTGCTCCCAGCGGTAGTAGTCGGGGTCGCAGGTCGCGAGCTCGCGGCCCCAGTCGTAGCCGAAGCCGAGGCGCTGGAGCTGGCCCTTCATGTAGGCGATGTTCGAGCGCGTCCACTGCGAGGGCGGGATGCCCTGCTTGATCGCCGCGTTCTCCGCCGGCAGGCCGAAGGCGTCCCAACCCATGGGCTGGAGGACGTTCTTGCCGAGCATCCGCTGATAGCGGGCGATGACGTCGCCGATGGTGTAGTTGCGCACGTGCCCCATGTGCAGCCGTCCCGAGGGGTAGGGGAACATGGACAGGCAGTAGAACTTCTCCCGGCTCGGGTCCTCGACGGCGCGGAAGCTCTGGTTGGTCTCCCACCAGGTCTGGGCCTCGGTCTCGATCTGGCTGGGGTCGTAGTCGCGTGACATCGGTTCTGGCGTGGGTCGGCGTAAGTGGGGTGCAGAATACCCCAGCGGGTCCTGGTCAGGGAGGGTCACTTGGCGGCCGTCGCCCCAGCATCCCGGTTGCCATTTCGCCCCGATGCGACACACTTGCCTGAGACACCCCAGACGACGGAGGACCCATGGCCGAGAACGACAAGCGGGAGCGCGAGGATCGCCTGGTTGATGCCTACGAGCGCATGCTCGGACGCACCCAGGAGCAGATCGAGCGGGCCCAGAATGACACCGTCCCAGCCCTCCGCGAGCTGCTCGACCGCGTCAAGGAGAACATGGTCGAGCTCGGCGAGCTGACCCGCGAGGAGGCGACCAAGGTGGCCGCCTACGTCGAGCGCGACATCCAGGACGCCGCCACCTACATCGCCGAGACCGGCGAGGACCTGCGCAAATGGTGGCGCTTCGACCTGGAGCTGATCGAGCAGCGCCTGCTCGACGCCTTCAGCCGGGTGGCGGACCAGACTAGCCTGCAGCTCAGTACCTGGGCCGAGCGCGCGCGCCGGGCGGGCCTCTACGAGGCGGGTGAGGTGGCCGCCCCGGGCACCCTGGTCTGTAACGCCTGCGGGAGCGCGCTGGCGATGCCGCGTACCGCGCGCATCCCGGCCTGTGCCCAGTGCGGCGGCACCAGCTTCCGGCGCGCCCCGGAAGACGCCGAGGCCCAGCCCTAGCCGCCCGCCGCAGCAACCGGCGGCGGTTGGCAACGCCGAATCGGGGCGGGTATAGTCCCCGCCCGGTCCGCCACCTGCCGGGCGGCTCGCCGCGGTCAGCAACCCAGCGCTAGAGCGGGAGGTCGGGATGGGATCGCAGACCCCTTTGTTCGCCGAGCATCTGGCCCTGGGCGCCCGTATCGTCCCTTTCGCGGGCTGGGACATGCCGCTGCACTACGGCTCCCAGCTCGCCGAGCATCTGGCCGTCCGTGCGGGCGCGGGGATGTTCGACGTCTCCCACATGCTACCGGTAGACCTTGCCGGCACCAGCGTCCTGCCCTTCCTGCGCCGTCTGCTGGCCAACGACGCCGCCCGCCTCAAGGACCCGGGCAAGGCACTCTATGGCTGCCTGCTGAATCCCGAAGGCGGGGTGATCGACGATCTGATCCTTTACTACCTCGGCCCCGAGCGCTACCGGGCGGTGGTCAACGCCGCGACGGCGGAGAAGGACCTCGCCTGGATGCGGGGGCAGGCCGCCGGCGCCGAGCTAGAGATCAGACCGCGCCGAGACCTCGCCATGATCGCGGTGCAGGGACCCGAGGCGCGCGCCAAGACCGCCCCCTTGCTGCCAGCGGCATTGCGGGATCGCGCCCCCGCGCTCGCGCCCTTCTTCGCCGCCGAGGGCGGGGACTGGCTGGTGGCGCGCACCGGCTACACCGGCGAGGACGGCTTCGAGGTCCTCTGCCCCGGCGCCGAGGCGCCTGGCCTCTGGCGCGGGCTCCTCGCCGCCGGGGTCAGCCCCTGCGGTCTCGGCGCACGCGACACCCTGCGTCTGGAGGCCGGCATGAACCTCTACGGCCAGGACATGGACGAGTCGACCAGCCCGCTCGCCGCCGGGCTCGGCTGGACCATCGCCTGGGAGCCCACGGAGCGCGACTTCATCGGCCGCGCAGGGCTGGAGGCCGAGCGCCAGGCCGGCGGGCTGCCGGACTTCGTCGGCCTGGTGCTCACCGGGCGCGGGGTCCTGCGCCCGCACCAGCGCGTGTTCGCGGACGGGCGCGAGGTCGGTGAGGTCACCTCCGGCGGCTTCGCGCCCAGCCTCGACCGCTCGATCGCGCTCGCCCGGGTTGCGCCAGGCACAGGCCCCGAATGCGCGGTCGAGATCCGCGGCAAGGCGGTGCCGGCACGGGTGGTCAAGCCGCCCTTCGTGCGCCAGGGCGAGCCCTTGATTGTGCTCGACTGACCGCGTCCCGGCCAAGTTGAGAAACGACCGCCAAGACCTAATCGTTCAATCCCGAAACCGAGGGAGGAGCCCATGAGCCAGGTGCCCGACGATCTCCGCTACAGCAAAGACCACGAGTGGGTGCGCGACAACGGCGACGGGACCGTTACCGTCGGCATCACCGACCACGCCCAAGCCGCCCTCGGCGACCTGGTCTTCGTCGAGGTCCCCGAGACCGGCCGGCAAATCGCCGCGGGCGATGCCTGCGCCGTGGTCGAGTCGGTCAAGGCCGCCTCCGACGTCTACAGCCCGCTCGCCGGTGAGGTCACCGCCATCAACGAGGCCCTGGGCGACGCCCCGGAGAGCATCAACGACGACCCCTACGGCGAGGGCTGGATCTACCAGATGCGCCCGAGCGACCCCGGCGCCGTCGCGGCCCTGATGGACGCGGCGGCCTACCGCGCCCTGATCGAGAGCGAATAAGGCGCAAGCACGCCCCCCATGCCCTTCATTCCCCACACCGACGAGGACCGGGCTGCGATGCTCGCGGCCATCGGCGTCTCGCGCATCGAGGACCTATTCGACGAGATCCCCGCGGCGCTGCGCGCGGGGGAGCTCGCCGCCATCCCGCCGGCCCTGACCGAGATGGAGATCGCCCGCCTGATGCAGGCCCGTGCGCGCGAGGACGGGCAGCCGCTCGGCTTCATCGGCGCCGGCGCCTACGAGCACCACATCCCCGCCGCGGTCTGGCAGCTCACCACGCGCGGTGAGTTCTACAGCGCCTACACCCCCTATCAGGCCGAGGCGAGCCAGGGCACCTTGCAGGTGCTCTACGAGTTTCAGTCGATGATGACGGCGCTGACCGCGCTCGACGTCTCCAACGCCTCGCTCTACGACGGGGCCTCGGCGCTGGCCGAGGCGGTGCTGATGGCGGTGCGCGCGAACCGCAAGAGCCACTCGCACCGCGTGTTGGTGCCGCGCGCCCTGCACCCGAGCTACCGCCGCGCGGTGCACAGCATCGTGCACCAGCAGGGGATCGAGCTGGTCGAGGTCCCCTACGACCGCAGGGGTGGGCATACGGCCCTCGCCGGGCTGGCCGACTTCGCCGGCCAGGACCTCGCCGCTCTGGTGATCCCCCAGCCCAACTTCTTCGGCGTGCTCGAGGAGGTCGATGCCCTGACCGACTGGGCCCACGCCCAGGGGGCACTGGTGATCGGCGTCGTCAACCCCGTCGCGCTGGCGATTCTCAAGCCCCCGGGCGAGTGGGGGGCGACCGGCGCCGACATCGCCTGCGGCGAGGCCCAGCCGCTCGGGATCCCGCTCGCCTCCGGCGGGCCCTATCTCGGATTCCTGTGCTGCCGGGAGTCGCTGGTCCGCCAGCTCCCCGGGCGCATCGCCGGCCGCACGCTCGACCGCGACGGCAAGCCCGGCTTCACCCTGACCTTGCAGGCGCGCGAGCAGCACATCCGCCGCTCCAAGGCGACCTCCAACATCTGCACCAACCAGGGGCTCCTGGTCACCGCGGCGACCATCCATATGGCGCTGCTGGGATCGGAGGGGCTGGAGCGGGTCGCCGCCGCCTGCCATGCGAACACACTGCGGCTCACCGAGCTGTTGACCGGCGCGCCGGGGGTCAGGCCGCTCTTCGACCGCCCGGTGTTTCACGAGCAGGCTCTGCGCCTGCCCGCCCCGGCGGCCGACGTGCTGCGCTCGCTCGCCGCGCACAACGTCTTGGGCGGCTTCGACCTCGGCCTCGACTACCCGGAGCTCGACCCCGCGGTCCTCGTCTGCGCCACCGAGATGCGGAGCGAAGAGGACATGCTGGCCTATCAGGCCAAGCTCGCCCGCATCATCGCCACCCGCACCCAGGCCCCCTGCCCGGTAAAGCCTAAGTTCTAATCAACCCGATCCACTTGAGGAGAGCCCCCATGGCCAAGATCACCCTGCACGGCAACCCATTCGAGACCAACGGCGAGCTGCCCGCGGTGGGCAGCACCGCCCCCGACTTCGTGCTGGTCGACAAGGACCTGAACAACGTGAGCCTGGCGACCTACGCCGGCAAGAAGAAGCTCTTGAACATCGTCCCCAGCCTCGACACCCCGGTCTGCGCGACCTCGACCAAGAAGTTCAACGAGGCGATGGCCGGCAAGCCCGATGCCGTGGCCCTGGTCGTCTCGGCCGATCTGCCCTTCGCCTCGGGGCGCTTCTGCAGCGCCGAGGGGATCAACAATGTGTTGACCCTCTCGATGATGCGCTCGCGCAACTTCGGCAAGGATTACGGGGTGCTGATCAACGACGGCCCGCTCGCCGGCATCACCGCCCGCGCCGTCGTGGTCCTGGATCAGGACAACCAGGTCGTCTACACCCAGCTCGTCCCCGAGATCGCCCAGGAGCCCGACTACGACGCGGCCCTGGCGGCGCTCGGCTGAGGCGTCCGGGGCAGGCCACCCTGCCCCTTTCGATCGAGGACCCGGCCGCGGGCCAACCCCCGCCCGCGGTCTCTGAGGCCCACCCTATGCTGATCCACGAGCAGTCCCGACCCGGTCGCTACGCCACTGCCCAGGCCCCCGCGGGCCACGCAGACGTCTCCGACCTGCCCGAGCACCTGAGACGCAAGCAGCGCGCCGCCCTGCCGGAGGTCTCCGAGCTCCAGGCCGTGCGTCACTACACGCGCCTCTCGCAGCAGAACTTCTCGATCGACACCCATTTCTACCCGCTGGGCTCCTGCACCATGAAGTACAACCCCAGGGGGTGCAACAGCCTCGCCATGCTGCCGGGGTTCCTGGCGCGGCACCCGCTCGCCCCGGACAGCCACAGCCAGGGGGTGCTGGCCTGCCTGTTCGAGCTGCAGGAGATCCTGAAAGAGGTCACCGGGATGCACGCCGTCTCGCTCGCCCCCGCCGCCGGTGCCCAGGGCGAGCTCGCGGGGGTGGCGATGATCCGCGCCTATCACCTCGCCCGCGGCGATACGGCGCGGACCGAGATCCTGGTGCCCGATGCCGCCCACGGCACCAACCCGGCCTCGGCGGCGATGGCGGGGTTCACCGTTCGGGAGATCCCGACCGGCCCCGAAGGCGATCTCGACCTCGCCGCGCTGCATGCCGCCCTCGGCCCCCAGACCGCCGGGATCATGCTCACCAACCCGAGCACGCTCGGGGTCTTCGAACGCGGCATCGGGCAGATCGCCGCCGCGATGCACGAGGCCGGCGGGCTGCTCTACTACGACGGGGCCAACCTCAACGCCATCCTCGGCCAGGTCCGGCCTGGCGACATGGGCTTCGACGTCATCCACATGAACCTGCACAAGACCTTCTCCACCCCGCACGGGGGCGGCGGTCCGGGGGCCGGTCCGGTGGGGGTGTCGGAGCGGCTGGAGCCCTATCTCCCTGTCCCCATGGTCGCCCGCGACGGGGCCGACTACACCTGGCTCACCGAGCGCGAGCGCCCGCAGAGCATCGGCCGCCTGAGCGCCTTCGCCGGAAACGTCGGCATTCTGCTCCGCGCCTATGTCTACGCCCGGATGCTCGGGGCGAGCGGGATGAAGCGGGTCGCCGAGTATGCGACCCTGAACGCCAACTACCTGCTCAAGCGGCTCGCCGAGGCCGGCTTCGAGCCCGCCTACCCCGAGCGCCGCGCGAGCCACGAGTTCGTGCTGACGCTGCGGCGCGAGGCCAAGGAGCTCGGCGTCAACGCCATGGACTATGCGAAACGGCTGCTCGACTACGGCTTCCACGCCCCGACCACCTACTTCCCGCTGCTGGTCCCGGAATGCCTGCTGATCGAGCCCACCGAGAGCGAGACCAAGGAGGCGCTCGACGCCTTCGTCGCCGCGCTCGCCGCCATCCGGCACGAGGCGCGCGACACGCCTGAGCTGCTGCACGAGGCCCCGCATACCATGCCGGTGCGCCGGCTCGACGACGTGCGCGCGGCGCGTCAGCTCGACGTCGCCTATCGGCCCCAGGCCGGGCATGGCTAACCACAACGTCAAGGGCTGGCGGCGAGTCGTCAATGCCTTCGGGTTTTCGATGCAGGGGTTGAGGGCCTGCTTCCAGTTCGAGGAGGCCTTCCGCCAGGAGGTCCTGCTGCTGATCCCGCTCCTGCCGCTCGGCCTCTGGCTGGGGCAGACGCCGGTGGAGCGGGCGCTCCTGGTCGGCAGCCTGCTGATCGTCCCGATCGTCGAGCTGCTCAACTCCGCCATCGAGGCCAACGTCGACCGCGTCGGCTTCGAGCGCCACGAGCTCTCCGCCCGCGCCAAGGACATCGCCTCGGCGGCGGTGTTCCTCAGCATCGTGCTCGCGGTGGTCACCTGGGCGCTCATCCTGCTGCCGCGCTGGCTCTGACTTGGCGGCCTCACCCTGATCCACGCGAGGACCCCTCCATGACCGAGCACTTTTCGGACACCGGTTTCGTCCCGCTCAACATCGCCGTGCTGACCGTTTCAGACACCCGCACCGAGGCCGAGGACAGCTCCGGTGCCCTGCTGCGGGACCGTGCCCGGGCCGCTGGCCACCGTGTGCTGGCCAAGGAGATCGTGCGCGATGACGTCTACCAGATGCGCGCGGTCTTCTCGCGCTGGATCGCCGACCCCGAGATCCAGGTGGTCCTCTCCACCGGCGGGACCGGACTCACCGGCCGCGACAGCACCCCGGAGGCGGTCGCGCCCCTCTTCGATAAGGCGATCGAAGGGTTCGGGGAGCTCTTCCGCCAGGTCTCATTCGAGGAGATCGGCGCGTCAACCATCCAGTCGCGGGCGGTCGCCGGCCTCGCCAACGGGACGCTCGTCTTCTGCCTCCCGGGATCGAGCGGCGCCTGCCGCACCGCCTGGGAACGCATCCTCCAGCCCCAGCTCGACCACCGCACCCGCCCGTGCAACTTCGCCCAGCTCATCCCCCGGCTGACGGAGCACGCCCCCCAGGCGGGCAAGCCGATCCCAGTCGAGGAGGCGCTGGCTCGGCTGCTGGCGCTGGCCGAGCCGATCCGCGAGGTCGAGCGGGTCGGGACCGGCGATGCCTTGGGCCGAGTCCTGGCGGAGCCGGTGGTCAGCGTGATCGACGTGCCCGGCTGGGACAACAGCGCGATGGACGGGTATGCGCTGCGCACCGCCGACCTCGCCTCGGGCCCGACGCGCTTGCGGGTCGCCCAGCGCATCGCGGCCAGCGGCGCGTATCTTCACAGGGGCGCCGGTGCCGGAAGGCGCCGACACCGTCGTCATCCAGGAGGTCTGCACCCCCAACGGGGATTGGGTCGAGATCCCGGACGGGATCGCACCCGGGGCGAACATCCGCCGCGCCGGTGAGGACATCCGGGCCGGCGCCGAGGTGGTCGCCGCGGGGACGCGGCTTGGGCCCCAGCACCTCGGGCTCGCCGCCTCGGTGGGTTGCGCGGCGCTCGCGGTCTACCGCCGCCTGCGGGTGGCGGTGCTCTCCAGCGGCGACGAGCTGGTGGAGCCCGGCCAGCCGCTCGGTCCCGGTCAGATCTACAACTCCAACCGGTACACCTTGCGCGGGCTGCTCCAGGCCCTGGGGTGCGAGGTGGTCGACCTCGGCCTGGTGGCAGACACCCTGGAGGCGACCACGCAGGCACTTGCGGCCGCGGCCGAGCAGGCCGACCTGGTAGTCGCGAGCGGTGGCGTCTCGGTCGGCGAGGAGGATCACGTCAAGCCCGCGGTCGAGCAGATCGGCCGCCTCGATCTCTGGCGGGTGGCCATGCGCCCCGGCAAGCCGCTCGCCTTCGGCCATCTCGGCCCGCGGCGCACGCCGTTCATCGGCACGCCGGGTAACCCGGTCTCGCTCTTCGTCACTTTCTGCCTCTTCGCCCGACCGTTCATCCTGCGCCGTCAGGGTGTCGCCGGCCCGGTCGAGCCGCAAGCAGTGCGGGCGCGGGCGGGATTCGACTGGCCCAAGCCCGATCAGCGCCGCGAGTTTCACCGCGCCCGTCTGGGTCCTGGGCCGGACGGCGAGCCCGAGGTGAGCGTCTACCCTAGCCGCTCATCCGCGGCGCTCTCCTCGGTCGCCTGGGCCAACGGCCTGGTCGTGATCCCGGAAGGCCGCCGCATCATCCGCGGGGAGCCGGTGTCTTTCCTGCCATTCAGCGAGCTCATCCCATGATCCGCGTCCTCTACTTCGCTCGGCTGCGCGAAGAGCTCGGTCGCTCCGGCGAGGAGATCGAGCCCCATGGAATCGCCACCGTCGCCGACGTTGCGGGTGCGCTGCGCCAGCGCGGCGGGCCCTGGGCCGAAACCCTCGGCGAGGGGCAGACCGTGCTCGCGGCCGTCAACCAGGAGATGGCTCGCCCCGAGACTCCGGTGTGCGACGGCGACGAGGTTGCGTTCTTCCCGCCAGTGACGGGGGGTTGAGGCCCCTAACCGCCCGCCGGGTGCGGGGCACCAAGCCCGGGCTCGGCCGGCGCGGGTACACCGGTTCGGCGACGGCCGCGGCGGTTTCCACCGGCGGGCGTGAAACTTGATCACTACTCATCATAAGGGGCCCTGAATGTTCACACAGCTTCGCTTGTTCGTCGCCGCCCTGGCGGTCGGCATCTTCCTGACCGCCTGTGTCGATGTTCAGACGGTGGTTCACGTCAAGCCCGATGGCAGCGGGGTAGTCGAGGAGACGGTGCTCATGAAGAAGGAGATGGTCGCCATGATGAAGAGCATGGCGGCGGGGATGGGGGGTGGGGCGCCGGCGCCGCTGCTGGACGAGGCCAAGCTCCAAGAGTCGGCGGCGGGGATGGGCAGCGGGGTGACGCTGCTGGATGCCGAGCCCATCACGACGGAAACGGGCGAGGGCTACCGGGCGCGCTTCGCCTTCGCCGACATCAACCAGCTCCGGCTCGACCAGAACCCGGGCGGACGGGCGCCGGACGCCGGGGACACGACCGATGGACCGGCCGCGGCGGACAAGGAGGAGCCGGTGACCTTCCTCTTCCAAGCCGGCGACGAGCCCCTCCTCGTCATCCGGCCGCCACGCGAGGAGGCGACCGAGCAATCCCCGAAGGAGGAGGACAGCGGCGATGCCCCGGCGGGCCTGGACGACCCCGGGGCCCAGATGGCCATGATGATGATGTCGCAATTCTTCGACGGCCTTCGGGTAGCGGTCTATGTCGTACCGGAGGGCGAGATCATCGAGACCAACGCGACCCACCGCGAGGGCTCGCGGATCACCTTGATGGAGATGGATTTCGGCAAGCTGTTGAAGGACCCCGAACGGTTTCAGGCCTTCGTGCAGCAGGAGCCGGACAGCCTGGAGGAGGCAAAGTCGCTGATGAAGGACCTGCCTGGCGTCAAGATCGACCTCAATCCGGAGGTCCAGATCCGCTTCCGCGGCAACTAGCCGCGCCTCTCAGCCGGACGCTCAGGCCGGCCGAGCCGAGCCGAGCGTCGAGAAGGCAGCCGAAATCTAACGGACCAGAACAAATGACCGGCGGTATATCACCGCCGGTCGGCCCTCCACCGGCTAGCTGGGCCCAAACCGTCAATGGGCGGAGGGCCGCATGCCGTCACAGCAGCACGCGATCTATGACGTGAACAACCCCGTTGCGCGTCGGGATCCAGTGCACCACGCGCGCCCCGTCGACCCGAAGGTTCCCCTCGACTGCGACGTTCAAGGGTGCACCCGCGAGTGTCGTCGGTACCCGACCCTGCATCAGATCGCTTGCGCCCAACCGGCCGGGCACGATGTGCCCGGCGACCACACGCTGGAGGGCCTGCGGGTCGGCCATCAATGCCTCGACGTCGTCGGGGGAAAGGCTCGCGAAGGCCTCGTTACTCGGGGCGAACAGGGTAAAGGGGGGATCGCGGTCGAGCATATCGCGAACGCCCGCGGCCTCGATCGCGGCGTTGAGCTGGCTGAAGATCCCCGCCCCGCTGGTCACCTCGGCCAGGGTCTTGGGGAGTCCGGCGCCCGGCAGGCGAGTCACGTCGTACTGGGCAAACGGATCGGCGCGAGTCGCGGTGTTGAGTCCGATTCGCGCGCGCTCAAGGGTCTCCTCCCCAGCGAGCTTGCTGCCGAAGAACGGCGCGGCGAGCGGCCCAAGCGCAATCGCCAGGCCAACGGCGATCGCAGTCAGCTTGAGCGGGTTGATTTCGGTCGCATTCATCATCGATGACCTCGCAGTCTTCGGTTACTGGAGTCGATGGACGAGGGGCCGACATCGGGCGAGTAGCCCCAACTAGGCCGCGACACATCCCGGACGGCACGAGGAGCTGGTCAAGACCAGCGAACACAAGTGAAACCCAGTTTAAAACATGGTCATTATCTGGCTACCGGCTCTCTCGATGCGACGATGTCAATCTTTCGTCGAGAGCTGGAGTCCGACAGCGAGACTTTGACCAGCCTCACACTGACCCAAAACGGGTTCGGCCGGCCGGTCGCTCAGGCCGACGATCGCATCAGATCCGCCGGGGCATCCACGTCACGCAGAACGCCGTCGTGATCGCAGGGCACGCGGGTGAGCTCGTCGGGATGGGCACGCAGTATGCTCTGGCCGCCCTGGTCGCCGGTGAGGCTGAGCAGGGCATCGCGCCAGCGGGCGGAGAAGCCGACGGGGTGCCCCTGCCGCCCAGCGTGGACTGGGGCGGCGATGGAGGCGCCGCCTTCCAGCGCCCGCAGCACGGCTTGGGCGTCCTCGACCCGCAGCCAAGGCATGTCTGCGAGCCCGACCAGCCAGCCGTCGGCCTCGTCGGTTGCGGCCACGCCCCAGGCGAGGCTGTGCCCGAGGCCCTGCTCCGCTGTGGGACAGACGCCGACCCGGATGCCGGGGATGCCGCCGAGCAGCTCGGCGACGGCGTCATCGCCTGGACGCACCACCGCCAGCACCGGCGCCCCCAGGGCCAGGAACGGCCCCGCCGCGGCGACCAAGATCGGCCGTCCGTCGGGCAGCGGGGCGAGGAGCTTATTGCCGCCGAAGCGGCGCGAGGCACCAGCGGCGAGGAGCAGAGCGACGACCATGGCGATCGGTACCTGGGAAAGAGCGGCCGGCGCACATCTTACGGCGAGCGGTCCGCGCAGCGGACTACGCGCGGATGAGGGCGCAAGCGGTCGCGAGTGGCCCGCACGACAGACCACATGAGGCGCCCTATTCATCTGCGTTCATTTGCGGACCGATCCAGTTTCAGGACCCCCGTTTGCCCCGAAACGAAAAAGGGCCCGCTCGGGCCCTTTCGCTTTGGCTAACCGCCGGTATCTCAGTCCGGATCGACCTGATCCACCGCCTTCATGCTGAGCCGCACCCGGCCCTGCTTGTCGACCTCCAGCACCTTGACCCGCACGACATCGCCCTCGGCGAGCTTGTCGCTCACCTTCTGCACGCGCTCGTCGCTGATCTGAGAGATGTGCACCAGGCCATCGCGGCCGGGGAGGATCGTGACGAAGGCGCCGAAATCCATCAGGCGCGCCACCCGGCCCTCGTAGACCCGGCCGACCTCGACGTCGGCGGTGATCAGCTCGATGCGCTTCTTGGCCGCCTCGCCGGCGCCCTTGTCGACCGAGAAGATCTTGACCATGCCGTCGTCGGAGATGTCGATGGTCGCGCCGGTCTCCTCGGTGATGGAGCGGATGGTGGCCCCGCCCTTGCCGATGACGTCGCGGATCTTCTCCGGGTGGATCTTGAACTCGATGATGCGCGGGGCGTGCTCGGACATCTGCGCGCGGTGCACGTCGATGACCTTGTTCATCTCCCCGAGGATGTGCAGCCGGCCGTCCTTGGCCTGGCCGAGCGCGACCTCCATGATCTCGCGGGTGATGCCCTCGATCTTGATGTCCATCTGCAGGGCGTTGATCCCGGTGCCGGTGCCGGCGACCTTGAAGTCCATGTCGCCCAGGTGGTCCTCGTCGCCCATGATGTCGGTGAGGACGGCGAACTGGCCGCCTTCCTTGATCAGGCCCATGGCCACGCCGGCCACTGCCGCCTTGACCGGGACGCCGGCGTCCATCAGAGAGAGGCTGGTCCCGCACACGCTCGCCATGGAGCTGGAGCCGTTGGACTCGGTGATCTCCGAGACCACGCGCACCGAGTAGGGGAACTCGTCGATCCCCGGCATCACCGCCAGCACGCCGCGCTTGGCGAGCCGCCCGTGGCCGATCTCGCGCCGCTTGGGGCTGCCCACTCGGCCGAGCTCGCCCACGCAGAAGGGCGGAAAGTTGTAGTGGAGCATGAAATGCTCGCGCCGCTCGCCCTCGAGTGCATCGATGATCTGCGAGTCGCGCTCGGTACCCAGGGTGGTGATCACCAGGGCCTGGGTCTCGCCGCGGGTGAAGAGGGCGGAGCCGTGGGTGCGCGGGAGGACCCCGGTGCGAATCTGGATCGGGCGGACGGTACGGGTGTCGCGCCCGTCGATGCGGGGCTCGCCGGCAATGATGCGCCCGCGCACGATCCGTTTCTCGAGCTTCTCGATCGCGCCCATCACCTGCTGGGCCTTCCAGCGCGGGGTGTCGCCGCCGGCGAGGCTCTGCACCACCTGGGCGCGGATCGCGTCGAGTGCGCCGTAGCGGGTCATCTTCTCCCGGATGGTGTAGGCCTCGCCGAGCTGGGCGGCGCAGGCGGCCTCGACCGTCGCGGCCAGCTCCGCATCGCGTGCCGGTGGCTGCCAGGCGATCGGCGGGCGTCCGGCCTCGGCGGCGAGCTCGCGGATGGCCTGAATCGCCACCTGCATCTGCTCATGGCCGAAGAGCACGGCACCGAGCATCACCTCCTCGGAGAGCCCGCGCGCCTCGGACTCGACCATCAGCACCGCCTGGTCGGTCCCGGCCACCACAAGATCGAGGTCGCTGTCGACGCTCAGGCCCGTAAAGGGCGGATTGAGCAGGTACTCGCCGTTCTTGTAGCCAACCCGGGCGGCGCCCACCGGCCCGTTGAAAGGCACCCCGGAGATCGCGAGCGCCGCTGAGGCGCCGAGCATCGCGGGGACCTCGGGGTTGACCGCGGGGTTGAGCGACTTCACCGTCGCGATGATCTGCACCTCATGGGTGAAGCCGTCGGCGAAGAGCGGGCGGACGGGCCGGTCAATGAGACGCGCGGTCAGGATCTCGTTCTCGCTCGGACGCCCCTCGCGGCGGAAGAAACCGCCGGGAATGCGCCCCGCGGCGTAGGTCTTCTCCTGGTAATCCACGGTCAGCGGCAGGAAGTCGCGCTCGACGTCGGGCTTCTTGCCGACGACCACGGTGACCAGCACGACGGTGTCGTCGACGTTGATCAGCACGGCGCCGTCGGCCTGGCGGGCGATCTCGCCGGTCTGCAGGGTCACAGTCTGCTCGCCGAATCGAAAGGTCTTGATGATGGGGGTCAAGGTCTAATCCTCAGGGCATGTGTCGTGGCGCTGACGCAGGGGCCAGCGCCGCGGGTCCGATGACGTCGGGTGTGGTCGAGTCGTGCCGGTAGGCAGGGGACATGGGACGGCCGCCCGCTGGGTGGAACGGCCGCCGTTCGCCTAGCGACGCAGACCCAAACGGGCGATCAGGGCACGGTAGCGCTCCAGGTCCTTGCCCTTGAGGTAGTCGAGCAGCTTGCGCCGGGAGTTGACCATCCGTACCAGCCCGCGACGCGAGTGATGGTCCTGCTTGTGCACCGTGAAGTGTCCGGTGAGGTCCTGGATACGCGCGGTGAGTAGGGCGATCTGCACCTCCGGCGAGCCGGTGTCGGCGTCGCCCCGCTTGTACTCGTTGATGATCTGCTGCTTGTCGGCTGCGCTCATTGTCATGACACTCTCTCCCGTGGTTTGGGATAGCAAAAAAGGCCGCTACACCGCGCCTCGCGGTGCTGATCACCCCAACAATGAGCTCAGGGGATCGGGCCCACCAAAAACAAACGCTAAATTATAAATGCGCGGCGTCGAATCACACATCGGCGCACGGCTCAAAGTAGCCGCTTCGGCTGGACCTTGCCGTCGTCGAGGATCTCACCGACCCCGATGAACCGCTTCGACGGGTCATAGAGGCGCACCAGCCCCTCGGTCGGCGCCTGCGGCACCAGTACCGCCTGGCCCTGGCGGAGATAGAAGGCGGCATCCTCCGAGAGCCGCACCGCGGGCCAGTGCCCGAGCGCGCTCTCCAGGGGCAGGAGCAGGGCGTCGAGCGCTCCCGGGTCCTCCCCCCCCGCCTCTGCCAGGGCTGCGAGCTCGGGCAGGGTCAGGAAGCGGGTCTCGCCCTCGACGAAGGGCCCCACCCCGGTGCGGCGCAGCCCGATGACGTGGGCCCCGCAGCCGAGCGCCGCGCCGATGTCCTCGGCCAGGGTGCGCACGTAGGTCCCCTTGGAGCAATGCACGTCCATCTCGAACTCGGGTAGGACAAGCTCGCGTAGGTCAATGGCCAGGATGTCCACCGTCCGCGGGGTGCGCTCGACCTCGATGCCGCGACGGGCGAGCTTGTACAGCCGCTGGCCCTGATGCTTGACCGCCGAGTACATCGGCGGGAGCTGCTCGATCGGGCCGAGGAAGCGGTCGAGCGCCGCGCGCAGGGCCGATCCGTCGATCCCCTCGGTTGACGCGGTCGCCAGCACCTCGCCCTCCGCGTCGCCGGTGGTCGTGGTCACCCCGAGCCGCACGCGCACGCGGTAGCGCTTGTCCGCATCCAGCAGGAACGCGGAGAACTTGGTCGCGCCCCCCAGACACAGGGGCAGGAGGCCAGTCGCGAGTGGATCGAGGCTCCCGGTATGACCCGCCTTGGCCGCCTGATAGAGGCGCTTGACCCGTTGCAGGGCCTCGTTCGAGGTCATGCCCTCGGGCTTGTCGAGCAGCAGGATCCCGCTGACGTTTCGCCCCTGCCTTCCGCGGCGTCCCATGGTTCGATCGTTCCCGTCCGGTCGGTGAGTGGGGCCGCCGCGGGGCGGGCTAAGGCTCGGCGTCCGGCGGCGCAGCGGGCGCCACCGTCTCGATCAGCTTGGCGAGCCGCTCGCCACGCACGACCGACTCATCGTGTACGAAGTGAAGCAGCGGGACGCTGCGCAGGCGTGCCCGGCGCGACAGCTCATGGCGCAGGAAGCCCGCAAGCTGCCGGTTGAGCAGGCGCTCCTGCTCGGCGGTGTCCTCATCGAGCGGGAAGCACGTAAAAAACACCTTGGCATGGGCGAGGTCGCGCGTCACGCGCACTTCCTGCACAGTCACGCCCTTGAGGCGCGGGTCCTTGACCTCGTCGCGCAGGATCTCCGCGAGCTCGCGTCGCAGCTCGGCCCCAATGCGCTCGGTGCGGTCGAACTCCTTCATCGCGTCGGATCGGTGATCAGTGTCACAGCGTCCGCGCCCGCTCGGTACGCTCGAAGACCTCGATGTGGTCGCCGACCTGGACGTCGTTGTAGTTCTTGACCCCGATACCGCACTCGAAGCCTGACTTCACCTCGCCCACGTCGTCCTTAAAGCGGCGCAGCGACTCCAGCGCCCCCTCGTAGATCACGACGTTGTTGCGCAGGACTCGGATCGGATTGTTCCGCTTGATCACGCCCTCGACCACCATGCAGCCCGCGATGGCGCCGAACTTCGACGAGCGGAAGACATCGCGGACCTCCGCCACACCGACGATCTCCTCGGTCACCTCGGGCTTGAGGAGCCCCGACAGGGCCTTCTTGACGTCGTCGATCAGCTCGTAGATCACGCTGTAGTAGCGCAAATCGAGCCCCTTCTCCTCCACCACCCGGCGCGCGGCGGCATCGGCCCGCACATTGAAGCCGAGGATGATGGCGTTGGAGGTCACCGCCAGGTTGGCGTCCGACTCGGTGATACCGCCCACGCCGGAGGCGACCATGGTCACCTTGACCTCGTCCGTCGAGAGCTTGAGCAGGCTCTCGCGCAGGGCCTCCACGCTGCCCTGCACATCCGCCTTGACGATGAGATTGACGCTCTTGATCTCGCCCTCCTTGAGCTGGGAGAAGAGCTGGTCGAGGCTCGGCCCGCGGCCCTCCTCCATCTTCGAGAGGCGCTCGCGCTGGCCGCGCAGCTCGGCGACCTCGCGGGCACGCCGCTCGTCGGCGACCACCTGCACGTCGTCGCCGGCGTTCGGCGTGCCGGAGAGCCCGAGCACCTGCACCGGGATCGAGGGGCCGGCCTCGGTCACGGCCTCGCCAGCCTCGTTGAACATGGCGCGCACGCGGCCGAACTCAGTGCCACTCACGATCACGTCGCCGCGACGCAGGGTCCCGGCCTGCACCAGCACGGTCGCCACTGGCCCGCGCCCCTTGTCGAGGCTGGACTCCACGATGGTGCCGCGGGCAGGCCCCTCAACCGGGGCCTTGAGCTCCAGCACCTCGGCCTGCAGCAGCAGCGATTCGAGCAGGTCCTCGATGCCCTCGCCGGTCTTGGCGGAGACGCGCACCATGATGGTGTCGCCGCCCCACTCCTCGGCCACCACCTGGTGCTGGGTGAGCTCCTGCATCACCCGATCGGGATTGGCATCGGGTTTGTCGATCTTGTTGATCGCAACCAGGATCGGGACCTTGGAGGCGCGTGCGTGCTGGATCGCCTCGACCGTCTGGGGCATGACGCCGTCATCGGCGGCGACCACCAGGACCACGATGTCGGTCACCCGTGCACCGCGGGCGCGCATCGCCGAGAAGGCGGCGTGACCGGGGGTATCCAGGAAGGAGATCAGCCCGCGCGGCGTGCGCACGTGATAGGCACCGATGTGCTGGGTGATGCCGCCGGCCTCCCCAGCCGCCACCCGGGTGCGGCGGATGAAGTCGAGCAACGAGGTCTTGCCGTGGTCGACGTGACCCATGATGGTGACCACCGGCGGGCGCGACCTCTGCTCGAAGTGGGCGGCCTGCTCGGCGACTTCGGTCATCAGGGCGTCCTCGGCGTCTCGCTGCACGGCCATCACCGGCTTGTGGCCCATCTCCTCGACTAGGATCGACGCGGTGTCGCGGTCGAGAAGCTGGTTGATGGTCACCGCCATCCCCTGCTTGAAGAGCTCGCGGATGAGATCACCAGCCTTGACCGACATCCGGCTCGCGAGCTCACCGACGGAGATCGACTCGGGGATCTCGACCTCCCGCACCACCGGCGCGGTGGGGCGCTGGAAGCCGTGCTTGTCCTGGAGCTGGGGCTTGCCGACCTTCTTCTTGCGGCGCAGGCGCCGCTCGCCGACGGCTGGCACCTCGGCCTCGGCCTCCTCATACTCCACCTCGGCGACCACCTCACGGGCGCGCATCGAATCCTTGCGGGCGGCCTTCTTAACCGACTTCTCCTTTTCGGACGCATCCGCCGGACGCTTGACAGCGGCCTTGCGCGCCTTGGCCCGGCGCTCCTCGGCCTGCTCCTCGGTCTCGACCTCGGGTACCTCCGCAGGATGGGCGGCCACCTCCGCCTCTCGCTTTGCGGCGGCCTCCTGCTCCTCGCGCCGGCGAATCTCCTCCTGGGCCCGGCGCAGCGCCTCCTCCTCACGCGCGCGCCGCTCCTCTTCCTCGCGCTCGGCCAGACGACGCGCCTCCTCCTCGGCCCGGCGTGCCTCCAGCTCGCTGCGCCGACGCACCTCGTCGAGCACGGGACGGGCCCGCTCCGCCTCGGCGGCGACCGGCGGCGTCGGCTCGACTGCGGCCGGCGCCAAGGGCTCGACGGCCGCCGGCTGCTCGCCGGCCTCTTGCCCGCGCTTGACGTAGGTACGCTTGCGCCGGACTTCGACGCTTACCGTCTTCGCCCTCACCGCCGCGGCGGTGCGCAGGCTCCCGCTGGCCCTCGGCGTCGCCGCCGGCTGGCGCAGCTCGCTCACCGACTTGCGCTTGAGCGTCACCTGGCTCGGCGCGGTCCCCGCCTCGGCCTCCTTGCGGCCATGGCTACGGCGCAGATAGGTGAGGAGCTGCAGCTTCTCCGCCTCGGTGAGGCTCGCTTCGCCGTCGGCGGCACGGATGCCCGCCTCGTTCAACTGGGCGAGGAGACGCTCGACCGGGATACCCACCGTGCTGGCGAGCTGTTTGACCGTTACGACACTCATGGGCTTGGGATCTCCCCTATTCGGTCTCCGCGTCGGCGAACCAGGGCTCGCGCGCCTTCATGATCAATCGGGCGGCGCGCTCCTCGTCCAGATCGGCCATCTCGGTCAGCTCGTCGACCGACTGCTCGGCGAGGTCGTCCATGGTAACCACGCCCTTACTGGCGAGCAGGTAGGCGAGCCCCTCGTCCATACCCTCCATGGTGAGCAGGTCCTCGGCCGGCTCCTGGTCGAGGCTCTCCTCGCTCGCAATGGCGCGGGTGAGGAGTACGTCCTTGGCCCGCTCGCGGAGCTGCTGGACGGTCTCTTCGTCGAGATCCCCGATCGCCAGCATCTCGGCGAGCGGCACATAGGCGACCTCGTCGACGCTGGAGAAGCCCTCCTCCACCAGCACGGCCGCGACGTCCTCGTTGACCGCGAGCTGCTCCATGAAGGTCTCGACCAGACGCTGTGCCTCCTGCTCGCTCTTGGCGGCGGCGTCCTCCTCGCTCATGACGTTCAGCTCCCAGCCGGTGAGCTGACTAGCGAGACGCACGTTCTGCCCGCCGCGGCCGATGGCCTGGGACAGATTCTCCTCCTTGACCGCGACGTCCATGCTGCGGGCCTCCTCGTCGATGACGATGGAGACCACGTCCGCGGGCGACATGGCGTTGATCACGTACTGGGCGGGGTTGTCATCCCATAGGATGATGTCGACGCGCTCGCCGGCCAGCTCGTTGGAGACCGCCTGGACGCGCGAGCCGCGCATCCCGACGCAGGCGCCCACTGGGTCGATACGCGGATCGACGGTGCGCACCGCGATCTTGGCCCGAGAGCCTGGGTCGCGGGCGGCGCCCAGGATCTTGATCAGCCCTTCACCGACCTCGGGGACCTCGAGCTTGAAGAGCTCGATCAGCAGCTCGGGCGCGGTGCGGCTGACGAAGAGCTGGGGCCCCTTAGGCTCAGGGCGCACCTCGTAAAGATAGCCGCGCAGGCGGTCGCCCGGCCGCACCGACTCTCGCGGAATGACCTGATCGCGGGGCACGATCGCCTCGGCGTTGCCACCGAGATCGAGGAGGATGCTCCCGCGGTCGGCCTTCTTGACGGTGCCGGTCACCAAGGTACCGATACGGTCCTGGTAGGCCTCGACCACCTTGGCGCGCTCGGCCTCGCGCACCTTCTGCACGATCACCTGCTTGGCGGTCTGGGCGGCGATACGCCCGAACAGCGCGGCCTCGATGGGCTCCTCGATGAAGTCGCCGACCGCGAGCGAGGGATCGCGCGCCTGGGCCTCGCTGAGCGCGATCTGCCGCTCGGGCTCCTCCAGCGCCTCACCCTCGGGCGGGTCCTCGACGACCTCCCAGCGGCGGAAGCTACTATACTCGCCCGTCTTGCGGTCGATGGCCACCCGCGCCTCGATCTCGCCGCCGTGCTTCTTGCGGGTCGCGGAGGCGAGCGCAGCCTCCATCGCCTCGAAGATCACCTCTTCGGGGACATCCTTCTCGTTCGAAACCGCTTCGACGACGTTGAGGATCTCTTTGCTCATTCACCCATTCCCGCATCAAAACTCCGGCACCAGTCGGGCCGACTCGATCGCCGCGAGGTCGAAGGCGCGGGTCTCGCCCTCCACCGTCAGGAGCACCCGCTCCCCGTCGACCCCAGCGATGGGGCCTTCGAACACCCGCCGGCCCTCCAGCTTGGCCGCAAGCTTGATCCGCGCCCGCTGGCCGCGAAAGCGCTCGAAGTGCGCGGCCTCGAAGAGCGGCCGATCGAGCCCGGGCGAGGACACCTCCAGGTCGTAATGACCGGGGATGGGGTCCTCCACGTCGAGCACGCCGCTCACCTGATGGCTGACCGCGCCGCAGTCGTCGAGCGTGATCCCCTTCTCGTGGTCGATATAGACCCGCAGGACCCCGCCACCGCCGCCCCGCTGAACGTACTGCACCCCCACGAGCTCGTAGCCCATGGGGACGACCACCGAGCGGATCAGGCTCGACAGTGCCGACTCGCTCCGCCGCATACGCCACCACCAAAACAAAAAATGGGCCTAAGGCCCATTCTCCACCGGACTCGCGCACCAGCACCGCGCGACCCCCGCCGACGAGAAACCAAAAAAAACCCCGATCGCGGGGTCTTAGGGACCAGTCTGGACGGGTAACCGTTACCACTCCGTCCAGATCAGCGAGAGTGTAACCGTCCCCAGGGGGCGAAGCAAGGACGGCCCAGCCCTTTGCGCGCCGCTCCTCGTGCCACACGGCGGACGGGGCGTAGGCCTATCGAAGCGGTCGTGTCGCGATGGGGCGCCGCTAGGCGAAGAAACGACAAGGCCGCCCCTGGGGCGGCCTTGTCGCTTCCGTCGTCGAGATCGATCAGTCAAACAGCCAAGCGAAGTTCACGCCAAGCTCGTACTGGCTCATCTTGATCTCGGGGGAGCTGCCCGTGGTGAACGCGCCCGGGCCGCTCACGCTCTCCTCGGGGGCGTACATCCCCCAGAAGGTCAGCTCGTAGTTGTCGCGCACCTTCCAGGTCCCGCCAAGGGTGAAGTGGTGCTTGATGACGGCTGGCGCCAGTGCGTTGAACGCGACCTCGCGCCCATCGATGAGCTGGTCCGCGTAGCTGTAGCCAGCCCGCAGCGTCCACTCATCGTTGAGGGCGTACTGGACGCCAAACTTGAACACCGTCATGTCATCCCAGCCGAAGCCGGCGCCTTTGGAGCCGCCGAGGCAGTAACGCGAATCGAAGTTAGCGGCATTGCCGAAGGTATTGAACGCGTCGCAACGCTCCGCGAGCTGATTCGTGTTCGCAATCGCGTCGATGTCGCCGTACCAGATGTGCTGGATGTCGAAGGCGAGGGTCAGTTGCTCGTTGGGCCGGAAGGCAAGGCCGATGGTCCCGACCGCCGGGATATCGAAGTCGCCGTCATCCGCGAACAGGTCGGAGTACTTATCGAACTCCTCCATGTACATCTTCGTACGGTAGGACAAGCCGACCGAAAACATCGGATTCACGTCCCACAGTGCGCCAATCTGGAACGCGTAGCCCCAGGCGGAATCGTCCCCGCGATTGGTAAGGTTTCCAGGCCGTGCGGAACCGTCAGCGATCGCCCCGAAACCATTTGCCAGGACCGCTTGGGTAAAGGTCTCGGTGAAGCCGGCGAAAGCGCCCAACCCCTTTGCCTCGAACTTCTGGTACCCGATGAGACCGCTGACGCCGATCGAGAAGGCATCGGTGAGGTCGCGTGCGTAGCCAATGGAGATACCGAGCTGCTCCAGATTGACACCCGCGTCACCGTCGCCCAGGCCGAAGAAGTTATTCGCCGGGTCATTACCACCATAGGTACCAACACCCATGAAGGTATCCTTGGCCCGATAGTCGGTGTTCATGCCACCGTTGCCGAAGACCGCGACGCCGACCGAGCTCACATCGTCGATCGCGTGCGTGTAACCGAAATTCGGCACGAAGAAGTAGTTCATCTCACTCTCGACGTTGCCGCCGGTCAGCGAGCTGCCGACGGGGGCAATGTTGATGCCGGGAGCCGTGAGATCGGTCCCGTCGTACTCGCGCGTCGGGCTGAACAGGGCGAGACCGACGTCCAGTCGCCGACCGACGCGGGTGATGCCCGCCGGGTTGCCGACGATGGCCATGGCATCCTGCGGCAAGGCCGCCTCGCCCGCGCCCGCGAGACCCTTGGCGGCGGGGGAGTAGGCGTGAGACATGTAACCATTGGTGGCATGTGCGACGGGTAGCCCGGTACCGAAGGCCAGGGCCACGGCGACTGCAACGATCTTCGCTCTCATTTCAATCCTCCTGCTCGGTTGCCCGCCCGATCGGCGCTCGGGCGGTGTTGGCACATGCCAACGTTGTGGTAAAAAGCCTACTTATGTTGCATATCATTCTCGCAACATTGACGGTTGTCAATGGTCCCTGTTGTCCGACGTCAACGAAACGCTAGAACGGTGGGGCTTGCACCACCGCTGAGTCTGACGCAACAGTCGCAACGACGCCAAGAAATGCCGACGGGACCCCCCATCGGCGGCGCGCTCAGAACCCTTCGATCGGGCTAAAATGGCGTTCCGCCTGCCGCTCTGCCTCCGCCATGCGGAGGTACACCTCGTGGACGAGATCGATCCCGTACAGCCGCTCGAGCCGGCGCACGATGAAGTGACCGCGGGCGACGTCTTGGTAGTGCTGCATGAAGAGGTAGTTGAGGAGCGCGCCGCTGGCCGCCCCGGCGATCGGGATCAGTTGCACGGCGGCCTTGTCCGAGATGACCACGCCAAAGCGCGCGGCGATGGCCCGGGCGAGGTTCATCGCCGCGGGGATGTGGATGCCATGGTTGCGTCCAGCGAACTCCAGGATGCGTTCGAAGTGCAGTCCAAGGCTGATGCGCAACCCGTAGTAGCCGACCTCCGCGGCGTCGTCCTCGACCGAGCGTCCACCGAGGCCGAACACCTGAACACAGGCGATCTGGGCCTCCGTGGCGGACAGGTCCTCGCCCTGGCTGCGCGCCACGTCGGCAATCGAGCGCAGGATCAGCACGGTCGTCACCGGCAGCTCGGCGAGCACGGCGAGCGGCCCAAAGAACCCGCCCACGGCGCCGGTGGCCACCGCCAGCCCCTTGTGCGCCCAGTCCCAAGAAGGTCCCGCGGTGCGCTCGTCGAGCGAGGTGAGGGCGACTTTGAGCGCACGCAGGATGGCCAGCTCCGCGCCCCGGCGCACCCGCTTCTGCCAGCGTACCGGGAGCACCTTGAGGCCACTCTCGACCGGCGAGGCGAGCAGGTCGCTCAGGCGTGCCGCGAGCGAGGGGTGCTCCAGGTGCTCGTAGGCCCAGCGCAGCTCGGCCAGGGCCAGGGGAGGGAGCCCTGAATCGTTGTAGTTGGCCGCCATCTTGCCCGGTCCTTGTCCTGATCGCCTGGGGCCTGGTCGATGTCTGAGACGCCGTCTCCGAGCGACCGCAGGATCGGCGGTATCGGGTCGCGCCTGGCACCCGCCCCCAACAGCGGCGAGACCGATGATAGTACAGGCGCGTCCGTCTAGCGCACGGCATTGAACCGGAGGCGTACGGCGCTTTAGAGTGATCGCCCGCCACCCAAGCGGAGCCCGGCCCGTGGACCCGTCTTCAGCACCCGACCGCCAACTCCAGGGACTTGCCACCGAGGAGTTCTTCTACTTCTTCCTGCGCCTGCGCAAGAGCGAGATCCGCCGCTCGGTCCAGACCCTGCGCGATCGCTATCCGGACGAGCCGCCCGAGGCCCTCGCCCGGCGCCTGATCGCGGCCAAGACTGGCCTCTCCCTGCTCGGCGGGGCGCTGCTCTACGCCCCGGCGCTCGTCCCCGGGGCCGGGCAGGCGATCCAGCTCCTCGGCCTGGTCGGGGCCACCTCGATGCTGACGCGGATGCACCTCTATCTGATCCTGGAGATCGCGCACCTCTACGGGCGCGACATCGACGACAGCGCGCGGGTGCCGGAGATGCTGGCGGTTGTCGCCGCGACCGGGCTCGGCGCCGCCGCCCCGATGCTGGTCAAGACCTTGGGTCTCGCCCCACTTTACTCGGTTCCCGCCGGCGCCCTGTCGTGCGGGGCGGTCACTCAGACGATCGGTTACGCCGCGATCCGGTACTATCGCCACGATACGGCGGCAACGCCCGATGCCGCGGCCGCGGAGGTCAGCGCATCGATCTAACGATCATGGCGATACGCGCCGCCCCGAACGAAGAGAATCGGTGGCGTATTGCCGTGATCCTTCCCCCACCCCGGACCGCGCGCGTGAGCGGGAGATTTCGAGCGCGCTGCGCGCATTTTCCCGTTAACCGGAGGCCCCGCGGGGCGGCTCTCGGCGCCGGGCGCGATTCCTTTCCGGCGACCTTCATGACATCCTGGGCCGCATCGAGCCCGATGCCCCGGGAGGCGCGCCATGGAGTCCGAGCAACCGACCGGCCTTCTCGATCCCAACATCCAGCGCGATGTCGCCCGCGTCTACGACCTGGTCGACCCGCCCTTGTGGCTGGTCACCTCCGCCCACGGCGGGGAGCGCGGCGGGTTCATCGCCACCTTCGCGGTGCGTGCCTCGATCGTCGCCGCCCTGCCCCGGATGGTCCTCGGTGTCGCCCGCCAGCACCACACCTGGGGGCTGATCGAGGCCAGCGGGCGCTTCGCCCTACATCTGCTCTACAGCGATCAGACGGAGCTCGTGTGGCGCTTCGGCGGACAGACCGGACGTGACACCGACAAGTTCGACGGGCTGCCGACCCGCGAGTCGCCCGGCGGCAGCCCGCTCATCGTGAACACCCTGGCCTGGCTCGACTGCTGGGTCGAGGCGCGCGTGGAGACCGGAGACCGCACCATCTACCTGGCGGCGGTGGAGGCTGGCGGCACCAATGGCCACGCGCACCCGCTGACGGCGGGTCAGCTCTTCGCGAACGCGCCCCCCGAACAGCGGCGGCGGCTCGATGCGCTCTACGCCCGCGACGAGGCGATCGACGCGGAGGCCATCATTCGCTGGCGCGCCGGGCACACCCGCTGACGGGACAGACGCAGCGCATGAGGGTGATGCCGGAGCGACGATCCCAACTATCCCGACGCAGGACGACCCGACCATGCCACAGCCGACCCACAAGACCAAGATCGTCGCGACCATCGGCCCCGCCTCAGACAGCCCAGAGACCCTCACTCGGATGCTCCGAGCGGGCCTCAGCGTCGCGCGGCTCAACTTCTCCCACGGCGATCCGCACTACCACCGCCGTCTGATTGCGCGCATCCGCGCCGCCAGCGCCGAGACTGGCCGGCGGGTCGCGATCATGGGCGACCTCCCCGGCCCCAAGATCCGCATCGGTGACCTCGCCGAAGAGCCGATCGAGCTGGAGCGCGACGACGAGATCACCCTGACCACCGAGGACGTCCCCGGACGGCGGGAGCGCATCAGCGTCGCCTTCCCGGGGCTACCCTCGTCGGTGCGACCCGAGGACCTGATCTATCTTAACGACGGCTTCATCCTGCTGCGGGTCATCGCAGTCGACGGCAACGAGGTGCGCTGCCGGGTGCGGGTGGGCGGGGAGCTGCGTTCGCGCAAGGGCCTGAATCTGCCTGGGATCGATCTCGGTATCAGCGCATTCACCGAGGACGATGCCGACTGGCTGGGCTTCGCCGCCGAGCAGGGTCTCGATGCGGTGAGTCAGTCCTTCGTCGGCACCGCCGCCGACATCGAGGCCGTGCGCAACCACGCCGCGACGCTCGGCTACCACCCCTTCATCATCGCCAAGATCGAGCGCGCCGGCGCTTTAGACAACCTCGACGCCATCCTCGCTGCCACCGACGGCATCATGGTCGCCCGCGGCGACCTCGGTGTGGAGATCCCCATCGAGCAGATCGCCTTGGTGCAGAAGCGCATCATGCAGAAGGCCAACCGCGCGGGTAAGCCGGTGATCACCGCCACCCAGATGCTGGAGTCGATGGTCAAGCACCGCCGCCCAACGCGCGCCGAGGCGACCGACGTCGCCAACGCCATCCTGGACGGCACCGACTGCGTGATGCTCTCGGCCGAGTCGGCGATGGGGCGCTTCCCGGTGGAGTCGATCGAGATGCTCGCGGGCATCGCCGCCTCGATCGAGCCCAACCGGCCGCGCTGGCCGCTGCGCGAGGCCCTCGAGACCCGCGGGTGGGACGGCAACGTCCGCACCGTCGACCTCATCGCGCTGAGCGTGCATCACAGCATCGAGCGCATCTGCCCGCGCGCCGTCCTCGTCCCCACCCAGAGCGGGGCGACCGCGCGCAACGTCGGGCGGTTCCGCCTGCCCGTCTGGATCACGGCGCTGAGCCCCAACGAGCACACCTGCCAGGCGCTGCAGTTCTCCTACGGCGTCGAGCCGGTCAAGGTCGACGACGACCGCTCCGACTGGAGCGCCTTCGCACGGCGCTGGCTCGCGCAACAAGGCATCAGCGACGGTCTCGTCCTGCTCACCCAGGGCCCTTCGGAGCAGAATCCCTGCGGCAACCATCGCATGGAGATCCTCGAGCTCGGCAACCACCCCGGCACCTGTCTTGACGCCTGACCCCGACAGGCCGAGCGCCTACGCGCTGGTAGGCCGCCCACCTGCCGAGCGCGCGCCGACAGCTCCTCGCGAACGAGGGACACTGTTCCCTTCCGTTACGCCGCGGCCGAGAGATCCAGAGCACCCGCCCCGAACCCCAGGCACCGCAAACCCCATCGGCGGGTTGACGTAAGCCAGCACCCTACCTAACATTCGCGTTCCTCCGGGCGCATAGCTCAGCGGGAGAGCACTGTCTTCACACGGCAGGGGTCGGTGGTTCGATCCCACCTGCGCCCACCAGATTGTCCAACCCTCAGCGCCGCCCTGCGCCGATCCCTCTCGGCCCAGGGTGACGCGACCTTAACCCGCCGTCGGCGACGCACGCGCGGGGGACCCAGGCCGCCCAACGGGCATCCGCGGCCCGCAAGTGGAGAACGCCTTTCCTCCCTCCTGCCACGCGCGGGAAACGCTGAATACTTAAGCGTTTCCTTGGGTCGTGCACATCCGCAGATGGCCTGCCGTTGCAGCACCTGTCCCGCGGTATCGCAGTGGTTGGTGCAGAGGCAATCCCGCGGTGGGCAGCTCGGCCAACCCCCGGGCGCAACATGATGGAAAACAGCGCATCGGGCGACGTCAGCACCCAGCGACGCCGCGCGGTGACCCCTTGCGCTCGCCCCTACCACTCGGCAGGGCGGCGATGAGGAATGCAGGGCGCGCCCGGCGCCACTTGCCGGCAGTCAGCCGGGACGGACCTCAAAGGTGCAGCTCGCGTCCCCTTGGGCCTCGCAGGCGGTTTCCACGATCCGGGCGCGGGGGTCGATCAAGACGCGGAACAGCCGCTCGAAGCTCGCGGCGTAGTAGTCGCAGAGGGGCTCGGACGCCTGGGCGCCGTGGCAGATGGGGCAACCGAGGATGCGCAAGCGGTGCGGCCTGCCGGGGAAGGTCTGAAAGACACCGCTGCCGGCGAAGGTCCAGGCGTGGCCTTGCATGGCCCGCATCAGGAGCCGCGCGCCGAGCGGCCGGGGGAGGTGTTTCATCAGCGCCTGGGCGGGGCGTGGGATGCGGTGGGCGAGGAGGTAGTCGGCGGTGCGCGTCCCCGCCTCGTGGCTCAAGGCGCGGGCGCGCTCGATGCCGAGGGTCTCGCGCAGGGCCTGGTGCAAGGTGCTGACCTCGCGCTCGTCGACCATGCCCTCGGGCGGGTCGTCCAGATAGCTCGCGAGGCCGGCGCGCTCGAAGACCCGAGTGGCGGTCTCGGGCTCGCCGGCGAGGACCTCTGCGACCCGCAAGATCGCGTTCGGGCCGATACGCGGGATCGAGACCGCACCCGGCTGGCCCCCCGCGGCCATCAGGCGATTCGCGGCACTCCCCACTGATTGCTGCTCCAGGCGACCGACACCGCGTGCTGGGTGCATAGGCTGCGCAGGAAGTAGCGCCCGCGGGGTGTCACCCGCAGCCGGTCGGGGCCGACCTCCATCAGCCCGAGCTCGGCATAACGGCCGAGACGCTCGTAGTCCTCTTCCAGACCGCGCGCCAGGCTTGCGGGGAGCTCAAGGTGGCACATCAGGTGGCGCAGGGCATCGTGGCGGCGGCGGTCGCTCTCGCTCATCTTGTGGCCCCAGGAGATTGGGAAGCGGCCTTCCGCCAGCGCCTGCCGCCAGGCGCCGATCCCGGTCTCGTTCTGGACGAAGGCACCGTCGACCTCGCCCAGGCTGCTCACGCCGCAGGCCACCAGGTGCTTGATCGGCGTGCTGGTATAGCCGATCCCGGTATGGCAAAGGCGCCGGGTCAACTGGGCCTCGGCCAGGGTGTCGCCGTCGCGGGCGAAGCAGTCCACTCCGATCCAGCGATAGCCGGAGTCGGTGAATGTCCGCACCGCTTGGTACAGGAGGGCCAACTTCTCGGCCGGGGTCGGCAGGCTGCCGGGGTCGATCGCGTACTGGTGGGGCCGCGCCGCCGGACGATGCGAGTAGCTGTAGCAGCGCACGCGGTCGGGCGCAATGGCGACCACCTGCTCCAGGGTGTGGCGGAAGCCGGCCTCGCTCTGGTTGGGAAGACCGTAGACCAGGTCCAGGGTAATGCCCTCGAAGCCAGCAGCCCGTGCCGTCGCGCAGACGTCGCGGATCAGGTCAGACGAGTGGATGCGTCCAATCGCCCGCTGCACCGCGGGGTCGAGCTCCTGGATCCCGAGGCTCAGATGCTTGAAGCCGAGCGCCCGCAGGAGCTCCAACTGGCCCGCCGAGGCGCGCTTGGGGTTGCACTCGATGCTGGTCACCGTTGCGGCATCGAGGCGGAAGTGTGACTCGACCAAGTCGATCAGCCGGATCAACTGGGAGTCGCTGAGATAGTTCGGTGTCCCGCCTCCGAGGTGCAGGTGGCTCAGTGCCCGGCCCCGGCCGAGGCCGTCGGCCACCAGGTCCATCTCGCGCGCGAGGTCGTCGAGGTACTGGTCGATCTTCTCCGCGTCGTGGGTGACGGTGGTGTGGCAGGCGCAGTAGAGGCAGCGCACCGGGCAGAAGGGGATGTGGACGTAGAGCCCCACCGGCTCCTGGTCGAGGTCGCGCAGTCCGCGCAGCGACTCGCCGTACTGGCTCGCGGTCAGGCGATGGCCGTTGACGGCCGGCGGAAAGGCGATCGCGGCCGGGACCGTCTGCTCGAAACGGTCGATCAGCTCTCGGGGGATGTCGCGAAAGAGTTCGGGGATCATGGCCGCCTCCGTTCAACCTGCCGTGGCGGTCGCTGGATCGCGCGTGCCGCCGGTCTCGCCGCGCCGCGCGCGGCTGGGCTCGATCTGCTCTTCGACCTGCTCGTCGCTCGGGCCGCCGCACGCCAGCACCTTGATCGGGGTGCCCTTGAAGTTGACGTCCGCGCTCAGGTCCGGCCGGCTGCGCTTGAGCTCGGCGATCTGCTCGGGGGTGAGGACCTTGCTCTCGTCGAAGCCGAGGTCGATCTTAGCCGAGAGCCCTTTGTATTTGACCCGCTCCAGGTCATAAAACTTTTTGGTGACGGTGGTCTTGGCGAAGGCCTTGAGGCAGCCGAGCATGTAGTGGCGCTTGAACTTGTCGCGGATCCAGGGGTATTCGAGGAAGCTCTTGCGCATGTAGAAGCGGGCGTAGTTGCGCAGCACGCCCTTGAGGACCTGCTCGCGGGTCATGCCCTCGGGCTTCATGATCGGGGTGACGAAGTTGTATTTGGAGTAGTCGCGCACCTCGACCTTGTCGCCCAGCTCCTCGAACAGCTCCGCGAAGGGCCAGGGCGTGTACATGTTCCAGTTGACCATGTCCGGCTTCCAGTCGAGCGCCAGACGATAGGTCTCCTCGATGGTCTCCGGGGTCTCGTTCTCCAGCCCCATGATGAACTGGACCTCGGCGACGATCCCCGCGTCGCGCAGGAGCTTCACCGCGAGCTTGTTCTGCTCGACGGTCGTCTGCTTGCGGAAGATGTCCAGGTTCAACTGCGCCGCGGCCTCGGTTCCCAGGGAGACGTGCACCAGCCCCGCCTTGCGGTACAGGGGCAGGAGGTCCTGGTCGCGCATGATGTCCGTCACGCGGGTGTTGATGCCCCAGTGGATCGGCACCTTGCGCGCGATCAGCTCCTCGCACAGGGCGACGAACTGGCGCTTGAAGATGGTCGGCTCCTCGTCGGCCAGGATCATGAAGCCGACCTTGTGGTCGTAGACCAGGGTCTCGACCTCGTCGACGAACTTTTTCGGGTCGCGGTGGCGGTAGGTCCGCCAGAACTTCCACTGCGAGCAGAAGCGGCAAGTAAAGGGACAGCCGCGGGCGAAGTTCGGCACCGCCACGCGCACGTTGAGCGGGACGTAGATGTAGTTGTCCCAGTTGAGCAGCGACCAGTCCGGGGTTAGCGAGTCCAGGTCCTGGATCACCGGGTGGGCCGGGGTGGCGACCACGCTGCCGTTGTCATCCAGATAGGCGATGCCCCAGATGCGCCGGCGCTCCTTGCGGTCGGTCCCGTTCTGGATCGCGCGCAGCAGGTTGACGGCGATCTGCTCGCCCTCGCCACGCACGATGTAGTCGATCCAGGGGGCCTCGGCGAGGACCTGGGCATACATGAAGGTGGGGTGGATGCCGCCCAGCACCGTCACGCAGTTGGGCGCCGCCTCCTTGGCGAGCTGCAGGGTGGACTGCGCCTTGTAGATCATCGGCGTGATGGCCGTGGCGAGGACCACGTCGGGGGCGTTCTGGCGGATGACCTCGCGCAGGCGGTCGTCGGGGATGTCCTCGCACATCGCGTCGACGAAGCGGATGTTCTCGATCCCCGCGTGCTTGAGCGCGCCGCCGATGTAGGCCACCCAGCCCGGCGGCCAGTTGCCGGCGATCTCGGCGCCGCCCGCGTGGTAGTTGGGTTGGATCATCAAGACACGCATCACAAACCTCCAGACAATTCGGTGTTGGTCCCGTTTCTCGTCGTGCTTCGCCCGCGGTCGTCGCCGACTTCGCCCGGATCGCCGCTCGCCTGACGGTCCCGCTCCTCGGGACCCAGGCCGACCTCAGCGAACTGGCGCCACACATCGAGGACTTGAGCGCCCCCGATCTCCTGTCTCCTGCGGCTCCGCCTCGCCCTGAACCGGCGCCTGGGGCTTGAAGGCCCAGGCCCAGAGGGCCTCGTCCGGCAAGGGTAAAACCAAGAACCAGTGCTCCAGCACGGCCAGTGCGAGCAGGGTCGCGATCAGCGTCAGGGCGACGGTGTCGAAGGCGCTCGCGCCAGCCGCGGCGGCCTCGCCGAGGAGGAGGACCACGACCACCGTCGCTATGGTGACCGAGAGGGGAAAGAGGTGATTCATGGACCGCTGGCCCATGTAGGACTGCAGGAACCGTAGGTGCTCGGGGAGCCACTCGATGTTGAGGTTGGGCACCCCGAGAAAGACATTGAGCTTGGCGCTCCAGCGCATCAGCCAGAGCACGACGAAGGCCCAGAAGCCGACCATGTTCGGCTCGCCCCAGGTGAGCGCGAGCAGCAGCGCCCCGGTCAGCACGATCGAGACCTCGTGATAGAGGCTGGTGGCGAGCGCCAACGCAAAGCGACGCCAGGCGCGGCAACCCTCAGGGCAGGGGCTCTTGCGCGGGCCACTGACCAAGCCCATGAAATAGGTCATTTCCAGCACACCCCAGATCAGCACGCCCCAAGCGAAGGCGGCATAGGCGGCGGCCGGGTCGGTGCTCGCCCGCGTCGCGATCAGGCCCCAGAGCGCGGCGAGCAGGACCGCACCGGCGGCGAGCAGGCTCCAGCGATAGGTGCGTCGCGGTAGGTTGTCGAGGAAAAGGACGACGCCCGTGCCCAGCCACCAGACGAAGAGGGCGAACAGGGCGGGGGCGGCGTAGGCGAGCATGGACGGGGATTCGTTGCGCGGGGCGCCGCCGTCACTGGGCGGCGACGCGGTTACCGTGAGCGAGGAGCGCGGCGAAGGCCGCCTCGTTGTCCGCGCCGAAGGCCTTGAGCTCGATCACCCGGCCGGTCGCCAGGTCTTGCAGGGTGAGGCGGCCGTCGGCCAGCCGCGCGAGCCGGAAGGGGACCTCCTCACCGACGCCGCGGCTACGACGCTCGCGCGCCATCCCGCGCAGCACCCCGCGTACGAAACCGTTGCTGCCCGGGGGGAGCACGGCGACCAGCTCGGTGTCCTCGGCTCGGAAGACCGTAACCGCCCCATCGGCCCGGTCCTCGAAGCGCAGATCGATCCGCTCGGACACGGCGCTGGGAGGGGCCTGACTGGCGCTGAGCCCGACCAGGCGCGCGCCGGCGACGAGGAGCAGGGAGAAGCCGATCAGCGCGGCGACGGCGATAAGCGGCTTGCGTGGGAAGGGTTCGTCGCGAGAGTGGTCGCTCATCGCCAGGCCGTCTCTTGTGCCGCCACCCGCAGCGACGGTGGATTGGGGGCTGGACGCGCTGGCCCAGCCTCGGCAGTGCCCGGCTCCCCCGAGGCGTTATCCGCAAGGGCGGCGGCCAGGCGGCGGGCGACCAAGGTCGCGTCGGGGATGGCCCGGAGCATAGGCTCAGGCGGTGCGAAATGCCAGGGCCGGGTGTGAGGCCAGAGCACTAGGTACGAGGCCCGGGCACGTCCGGCGAGGCTGAGCACGATGTCGCCGGTGCCGTCGCCGTGATCCCGCAGGGCGGCGTTGACGATCTTGGCGAAAGGCAGGTTGATGGTCATCGGGATGGCGACCCCGAAGCGCATCACCACCCGGCGGTTGGTGATGGTGTAGAGGGTCGAGCGGGCCATCGAACGGGCGAGCAGGGCGAGCAGCCCGAGCGCCGAGCAGGCCGACACCACCAACCAGAAGACCCCGGTCAGCAGCTCCGCCAGCGGCTCGCCGGCCTGCACCTCCCAGACGAGGTGCAGGATCAGCAGCAGCACAAAATAGGCCGCCACCTTGCGCACGTGAAAGGCGCGCCGCGCCAACGCCTGCCAGCGCGGCGCGCCCTGCCAGAGGATCTCCTCGCCGGGCGGAAGTCGCTCTGGCAGGCCCGGTACCGGCTCGTACTCGTACTCAGTGAGCGCCGGTTTCACATCAGGGCCTCGGCGCGGCTTGGCGTCGCGTAGAGCTTACCGCCGCCGTAGTAGGAGGTGACCAGGTCCTCCTCGCGCAGGGTGACCTGATCCGGGCTGCGCAGGATCGGCACGTTGGCGAACTGGCTGGCGAGGATGGCGTCGACCCTGACCTGCTCCATCGGCTTGTTGAAGCGACAGAAGTTGATCGGCAGCAGGACGTTGGGACCGCCCGTCACGCTCACCTCCAGGTAGCGGATCTGCGGCTCGCCGCGGTCGACCCAGACGTCGGCCACGGTCCCGCCGATCTCGCCGTCGGCCCCCAGCACGGTCATCCCGCGCGGGTCCGGGTCGCGCTCGGCGATGGCGTAATCGGTCGCCACCCGCAGGGGCACGATCTTGGGCGCGCCCTCGAAGGTCAGGTCGGGCACGTCCTCGCGCTCCGGACAAGCCCCGGGGCCGACGCGGGCGAGCATCGGATCGCCGATGGGCTGCAGGGGCGCGCCGGGCCAGGGGGCGATTGGGGTCGCGTTGACCTCGTAGGGGGGCTCCTCGCGCGGCACGGAGCGGGTGCCTCCGCCGTGGGGCAATAGGAAGGTCTTCGGCGCCGGCATGGATGGGAAGCCGACCACCTTGACGTTCTTGCGATCGGACTCCAGCGGGTAGCCCTCCCGTTTGTCCTCGCGGCGCAGATAGATGATCAGGCCTGCGAAGAAGATCCAGAAGGCATAGAGGACTACCTGGGCGACGTCGAGGTAGCTGGTGAGTGCGCCGGTGGGCATGGGTTTTCCTCCCTTGGGCAAAGTGGCTAGCCGGGAAATTCGGCCAGACCGAAGCGGGTTGACGCCGGCCGCCGGACCTCGGCGGAGGTGCCGACCAGGGGGCCGATGACGGCCAGCGTGGCGAACAGGAGCAGGATCTCGACGTGGTAGACGGCCGCGTAGCCGACTGCCGGATCGGTGAGTGCGGGCCCCAGGGCGCCCGAGGCGGCGAGCCCGCCGACGAGGTCGCGCAGCGCACCGCCCGCGGCGATGGCGAGCCCGGCCGCGGTCGCCTGCACCGCACCCCAGGCGCCGAGCGCGAGCCCGCTCTGGCCCTCTCGGGCCATGCCCATGGCCGCGGTCAGGGTGCCGACGGCGAAGAGCCCGGCGCCGAACCCGATCAGCAGGGTCCCGCCGCGGAACAGGACGACCGACTCCAGCGGGGCCGAGAGGACCACCGCCGCGAAGGCGAAGACACCGGTCAGCGCACCCATCCCGGAGAGCCGGTAGGGATCGGCCCCCTGGCTCAGCCGCCGCGAGGCCAGCGCGAAGGCGGCCAGCGTGCCGCCGGCGAGGAGCGCGGTGAGCAGGGTCGTGGCCCCGACCCCGAGCCCGAGGACCTGCCCGCCGTAGGGCTCGAGCAGGATGTCCTGCATGCTGAAGCCGGCCGTGCCGAGCGCCACTGACACCAGCAGCCGCCCGGACCGTCCGCGGCGCAGAAAGTCGCTCCAACAGGCTCGGAAGCTCGGACGCGGGAGATGACGGGTAGTGCGGACCGGGTCGCGCGCCTCCTGCTTCCAGAGGGCGATCAGGTTGAGCGCCATGGTGAGGGCCGCCGCGCCCTGGATGACCTGGATCAGCCGGATCTGGCTGAAGTCCTCAAGCAGCAGGCCGAACAGGATCGAGCTGCCCACCATCCCGAGCAGCAGCATCACGTAGAGCAGGGCGACCGCCCGCGGGCGGGCCTCGGGCGCGGCGAGATCGGTTGCGAGCGCGAGTCCGGCGGTCTGGGTGATGTGCAGCCCCGCTCCGACCAGGAGGAACGCCAGCGCCGCCCCGATCGGACCCGCCGCCGCCGGGCCCTGGCTGTCGCCGGAGAGGACCAGGAGCGCGAAGGGCATGATCGCGAGCCCGCCGAACTGGAGCAGGGTCCCCATCCAGATGTAGGGGACGCGCCGCCAGCCGAGCGCCGAGCGGTGATGGTCCGAGCGGAACCCGACCAGGGCGCGTGCCGGGGCGAACAGGAGCGGGAGCGCCACCATCAGCCCGACGACCCAGGTCGGCACGCCGAGCTCGACCACCGACACCCGGTTCAGGGTGCCGTTCAGGAGCACCAGGGCCATGCCGACCGAGACCTGGAACAGGGCGAGCCGCAGCAGTCGCCCGAGCGGAAGGTCCGCGGAGGCGGCGTCGGCGAAGGGCAGGAAGCGGGGTCCGAGCCGCACCCACTCCCGCGCCAGGCCTTCGAGCACCCGGCTCATCGGCGAACCAGCTCCAGGGCCTGGGACAGGTAGAACCCGCAGGTCACCCGCTCGCTGCGTCCGATCGCCCAATCGGCCAGGCCCGGCTCGGCCTGGATCAGTCCGTGCAGGTCCGGCGCGCTCACCGGCTCGATCGCCGGGGCCCGGTTGCCGCGCGGGAAGACTCGGCCCACGGCGTGCATCAGGGCGAGCGCCGGGGTGCGCGGGGCATAGGTGAAGAGGATCGCGCCCGAGGTCCGCTCGGCGACGCCCCCGAGCAGGGCGACCACGTCGCGGCTCTGGTAGTGGATCAGCGAGTCCATGGCGACGACGTAGTCGAAGCGCCCAAGCGAGGCGTCCCTCATGTCACCCACCAGGAAGCTGAGCCGCCCGCGGCCGAGGTCGGTGGGGCTGCGCTCGCGGGCCAGGTTGATCAGGGTCGCGGCCACGTCGATCGCCACCACCTCGGCCCCGCGCCGGGCGGCCTCGACGGCGAGCGCCCCGGTCCCGCAGCCAGCATCGAGCAGGCGCCGGCCGCTCAAGTCCTCGCCCAGCCAGTCGAGCAGGGTCTGGCGCATGCGCTCGCGCCCGGCGCGCACCGTCGCGCGGATGCGGCCCACCGGGGCGTCGGAGGTCAGCCGCGACCAGGCCTCCGCGGCGGTGCGGTCGAAATAGGTCTCGACCTCGCCGCGGCGCGCTTGATAGGAGGCGCTCGCCATCAGTCGAACCCCAGGAAATCGAAGAGGTCGCGGTCGCGCATCGGCTCGACCGCGAGCGGCTCGACCCCGGCCCAGAGTGCCGCCGCCAGGCCTAGGTACTCGGCCTGGGCGGACTCGACCTCGGGGGTCGGGTCCATCTCGAAGAGGGTGCACTTCTTCAGCCGGCTGCGCCGGATGATGTCAAGGTCTGGGAGGTGGGCGAGACGCTTGAGGCCCACCGCCGCCGCGAAGCGGTCGATTTCGTCGGTCGCGGCGCTGCGGTTGGCGATGACGCCACCGATGCGCACCCCGTAGCTGCGCGCCTTGGCCTGGATCGCCGCGGCGATCCGGTTCATCGCGAAGATCGAGTCGAAGTCGTTGGCGGTGACGATCACCGCCCGCTCGGCGTGCATCAGTGGGGTGGCGAAGCCGCCGCAGACCACGTCGCCCAGGACGTCGAAGATCACCACGTCGGTGTCGTCGAAGAGGTGGTGCTGCTTCAGGAGCTTCACCGTCTGTCCCACGACATAGCCGCCGCAGCCGGTGCCGGCCGGCGGCCCGCCCGCCTCGACGCACATCACGCCGTTGAAGCCGGCGACCACATAGTCCTCGGCGCGCAGCTCCTCGGGGTGAAAGGCGACCGCCTCCAGGCTGTCGATCACCGTCGGGATCAGGGACTTGGTCAGGGTGAAGGTGGAGTCGTGCTTGGGGTCGCAGCCGATCTGTAGGACCCGCTTGCCGAGCTTGGAGAAGGCGACCGAGAGGTTCGAGGAGGTCGTGCTCTTGCCGATCCCGCCCTTGCCGTAGATCGCGAAGATCTTGGCCGTGCCGGTGTCGACCGGCTCGGTGAGTGCGACCTGGAGGCTGCCCTCGGGCTCGACGGGCGTGCCGGCGCGCACGGGGAAGGCCGGGGCGTTCAAGCCGCCGCCTCTTGGAACACGCCTTCGAGCCGGTCCTCCAGCTCCTCGCCCGCGCGGCGCAGGGCATCCAAGGTCGCGGCGTCCGGGGTCCAGTAGTTGCGCTCGTGGGCCTCGATCAGCCGGCTCGCCACCTTGGCCGAGGCGGTCGGGTTCAGCCGCGCGAGGCGTTCGCGCATGACCTCATCCAGGACATAGGTCTCGGTCAGGCGCTGGTAGACCCAGGGGGCGACCTGGCCGGTGGTGGCCGACCAGCCCATGGTGTTGGTGACGTGGGCCTCGATCTGGCGTACCCCCTCGTAGCCGTGCTCCAGCATCCCCTCGTACCACTTGGGGTTCAGCATGCGGGTGCGGGTCTCTAGCGCGACCTGCTCGGCCAGGGTGCGGATCACCCCGTCGCCCTTGGTCTGGTCGCCGATGTAGACCGGGACCTCGGTCCCGCGGCGGCGGCCGACCGCGCGGCTGATCCCGCCCAGGGTGTCGAAGTAGTGGTCGATGGCGGTGACCCCGAGCTCCACCGAGTCGAGGTTCTGGTAGGCGAGGTCCACCGACCCGAGCACGCTCTCCAGGAGCTTGGTCTGACGCACCGGCCGGCCGGCGCGCCCGTAGGCGAAGCACTTGCGCCGCGTGTAGGTCTCCGCGAGCTCGTCGCCCCCGTCCCAGCGGCTGCTGTCGACCAGATAATTGACGTTGGCCCCGTAGGCCCCGTCGGCGTTGCTGAAGACGCGGAGCGCCGCGGTCTCCAGGTCGCAGTCGTTGGCCCGCTGGTAGTCCAGGGCGTGCTTGCGCACGTAGTTCTGGGCCAGCGGCTCGTCGGCCGAGGCGGCGAGGAAGGCGGCATCGGCGAGCAGGCGCGTCTGCAGCGGCAGCAGATCACGGAAGATCCCCGAGAGGGTCATGACCACATCGATGCGCGGGCGCCCGAGCTCCTCGAGCGGGATCAGGGTCGCGCCGACCAGGCGGCCGAAGCCGTCGAAGCGGGGCAGGGCCCCGATCAGGGCCAGTGCCTGGGCGATCGGTCCGCCGTCGGTCTTCAGGTTGTCGGTCCCCCAAAGGACCAGTGCGATGCACTCGGGGAGCGGGTTGCCCGCAGCGGTGTAGCGCTCCAGCAGGCGCCGCGCCTGGGCCGCCCCGTCCTGGACCGCGAAGCGGCTGGGGATGCGGTAAGGGTCGAAGCCGTGGACGTTGCGCCCGGTGGGCAGGATCTCGGGGCTGCGCAGCAGATCGCCGCCGGGGGCGGGGCGGATGTAGCCGCCGTCCAAGGCGTGCAGGATGCCGGGCAGCTCGGAGTCCGTGACCAGCATCCGGTCGATCTCGGCGAGGCGTTCCAACAGGCCCAGGTTGGCCTCGTTGCCGGGGAGAAGCCCGGAGGCGGCGACCTTGCGGGGCGGCTCGCCCCCGACTAGGGCCGCGACGGCCTCGCGCGGAGGGCGGGCGTCCTGCGAGGACTCGGCGATCGCGAGCAGGAGGTCGGTGCGCTGCTCCGGTGAGGGGGCCTCGCCGACCACGTGAAGCCCTTGCGGGATCAGGGTGTACTCCAGCTCCAGCACCGACTGGGTCAGCGCCGCGATCTCGTCCGCGCAGTCCTCGCCCCAGAGCGGCTCGGGCTTGGCCAGCTCCAGCTCGGCGGCCTGGGCCTGGATCAGCTCGGCGAGACCCGCGCGCTCGCTCGCCGCCTCGGGCGGCAGCGCGCGCCAGCGCTCCAGCGAGGCCTTGAGGTCGAGGAGCCCCCGGTAGAGCCCGGCGTGAGCGATCGGAGGGGTGAGGTAGCTCACCAGGGTCGCCGCGGCGCGGCGCTTCGCGATGGTCCCCTCCGAGGGGTTGTTCGAAGCGTACAGATACAGGTTTGGCAGGTCCCCGATCAGCCGGTCCGGCCAACAGGCGGCCGAGAGTCCGGCCTGCTTGCCGGGCATGAACTCCAGCGCCCCGTGGGTACCGAAGTGTAGTACCGCGTCGGCCGCGAAGTCCTCGCGCAGGTAGCGGTAGAAGGCGCTGAAGGCGTGGGTCGGAGTGAACCCCTGCTCGAAGAGGAGCCGCATGGGGTCGCCCTCGTAGCCGAAGGCGGGCTGGATGCCGACCAGGACATTGCCGAAGCGCTCGCCGAGCACGAAGATCGAGCGCCCGTCGGCCTGCTGCTTGCCGGGGGCCGGGCCCCACTGCCGCTCGATCTCCTTGAGGTAGGGCTCGCGGCGCACGTGATCGTCGACCGGGATGCGGGTCAGGACGTTGGCGTGGGACCCGAAGCGGGCGGAGTTGCCCGTGCAGATCCGCTCGCGGAGCTCGTCGACGTCCTTGGGCAGCTCCACCGTGTAGCCGGCGCCCTTGAGCGCCTTGAGCGTATTCATCAGCGAGCTGAACACGGAGAGATAGGCCGCCGTCCCGGTGTTGCCGGCGTTCGGCGGGAAGTTGAAGAGCACCACGGCGACTTGGCGCTCGCGCCGCGCCTTGCGCCGCAGATCAATCAGCCGCGCCACTCGCGCGGCCAGCATCTCGGCACGCTCGGGGTGGGTCTGCATATCGCGGGCCTGGTCGCCGGCGGCGCTCGCCGAGCGCCCGCCGTAGACCATCGGCCCGGTCGAGCCGTCGAGCTCCGGGAGCGCGACCATCATGGTTGCCTCGACCGCGAGCAGGCCCTGGGGCGAGCCCTCCCACTGCTCCATGCTCTGGAACTCGACCGCGAGGGTGGAGAGGTAGGGGACGTCCAGCTTCGCGAGCAGCTCCTCGGCCGCCTTGGCGTCGTTGTAGGCCGGCCCGCCGACCAGCGAGAAGCCGGTGAGCGAGATCACCGCATCCACCGTTGAACGGCCCTCGCGCAGGAAGAAGCGCTCGACCGCCGGGCGGGCGTCGAGCCCGCTCGCGAAGGCGGGAATCACCTTGAGGCCGCGCGACTCCAGGGCCGAGATCACGCCGTCATAGTGCCCGGTGTTGCCCGCGAGGACATAGGAGCGCATCAGCAGCAGCCCGACCGTGCCGCGGGGTCCGGGGGCGGCGGGCACGCGCTCGGCCTCGGTGCTGATCCGGCCCGGCAGGCGCGGGTGGTAGACGCCGACCTCGGGGTATTCGCGCGGCGGGGCGACCTTGAGGGTCCCGCGCAGCAGCCGGCGCGGGCCGTCGGCATAACGGTCGACGAGCAGCCGGACCAGGTTGCCGAGGTTCTCCTCGGAGCCCGCCAGCCAGTACTGGAGCGCGAGGAAGTAGGCGCGCACGTCCTGGGCGGTGCCGGGGATGAAGCGCAGCAGCTTGGGGATACGCCGCAGCATGGCCATCTGCTGGGCCCCGGTGCTGCCGGTCTTGGGCTTGCTGCCGCGCAGGCGCTTCAAGAGCGCCATCGGGCCGCCGCCCCAGCATGGTGACGATTACGATGTCGCCCTGGGCGACGTCGGCGCGGCAGCGCTGGAGGGCCTGCGGATCTTCGGCCCACTCGGCCGCGGCGTGCAGGCTCAAGCTCAGCCCCGGGAGGTCGCGGGTGAGCGCGGGAAGCGCCCGCGTGACGGTGCCGGCGAGGTGGCCGTCTAGACAGACCAGCACCACCCGGATGGGGGTGCCCCCTGACCCTTGGCCGCGGCGGTTAGCGTCCAAAATGGGCTTTGGCATCGTAGAGCGTCTCCCGGGTGATCGTCTGGATGCCGCGGTCCGTGGCGAAAAGCTCCGTGTTGCGGCGGGCCTTGCCGCGCACGAAGAAGGGGATGCGCTTGAGCTCCCGCTCCGTCGGCCCCGGCTGGGGCGCCGGGGCCGCGGACTCGGTCGCCGCGAGGTGGGAGGGGGGCGCCTCGTCGTGGAACTCGAAGTCGGAGCGGAACATGGTCAGCAGGTGCTCTTCGAGTCCCATCATCAGCGGATGGACCCAGGTGTCGAAGATCACGTTGGCCCCCTCGAAGCCCATCTGCGGGGCGTAGCGCGCCGGGCAGTCCTGGACATGGAAGGGGGCGGCGATGACCGCGCAGGGGATGCCCAGGCGCTTGGCGATGTGGCGCTCCATCTGGGTGCCGAGGACCAGCTCCGGGCGCAGCTCCGCGACCCGCGCCTCGACCTCCAGGTAGTCATCGGTGATGAGCGGCTCGACCCCGTGGGTGCGGGCGGCGGCGCGCACGTCACGGCCCAGCTCGCGGCTGTAGCTGCCCAGCCCGACGACTGCAAGCCCGAGCTCTTCGGCGGCGATGCGGGCGGCCGCGATCGCATGGGTGGCGTCGCCGAAGACGAAGACCCGCTTGCCGGTGAGATAGGTCGCGTCCACCGAGTGCGCGTACCAGGGCAGCCGCGACGCCTCGGCGGTGGCGGCCGGCTCGACCTCGACCCCGGCGAGCGCCCCGACCTCGCGCAGGAAGTCGCGGGTCGCTCCGACCCCGATCGGGACCGTCTTGACCGTCGGCTGCCGGAACATCCGCTCCAGCCAGCCGCAGGTGGTGAGCGCGACCTCCGGGTAGAGGCAGCAGTTGAAATCGGCCTCGGGGATACGGGCGAGGTCCGATGGGCTCGCCCCGAGCGGGGCGACGACCCCGACCTCGACCCCGATCGACCCCAGTAGCCGGGTGACCTCGGTCACGTCGTCCCGGCAGCGGAAGCCGAGGGCGGTGGGGCCGAGCAGGTTGGCTCTGGGCCGGGCGCCCTCCGGGCGCTGCCGGGGCGGCGCGCCCGGGGCCGGGACCTGCCGGTGCAGGACACGGCGGATGACCTGGTAGAAGGTCTCGCTCGCCCCCCAGTTCTCCTGGCGCGAGTAGGCCGAGAGCTCCAGCGGCACGACCGGAACCGGGAGCCCCAGCCCCTGGGCCAGGGCGCCGGCCTGGTCCTGCATCAGCTCGGCGGTGCAGGACTCGGCGACCAGCATCAGCTCGGGCCGGTGCCGCTCGGCGGCCTCGCGCACGCGGGCCTTGGTGAGCTCCGCCAGGTCGGCGCCCAGGTCCTGCGCCTTGAAGCTGGTGTAGGTCACCGGCGGGCGCTCGCCGCGGCGCTCGATCATGGTGAAGAGCAGGTCCGCGTAGCTGTCGCCCTGGGGGGCGTGCAGGACGCAGTGGACCTTGCGCAGCGAGGCCGCGACGCGGATCGCGCCGATGTGGGGAGGCCCCTCGTAGGTCCAGACCTTGAGCTGCATGGCTAGACCCGGAGGCGCGCGGCGCGGATCAGAGGCCGAGCGAAGAGCTCGGCGAGGTCGCCGGCCTGCTCGAAGCCGTGGATCGGGGTGAACACCAGCTCGATCGACCACTTGGTGCGCAGGCCCTGGGCCTCCAGCGGGTTGGCGAGCCCCAGCCCGCAGACGGTCAGATCCGGCCGGTCGGCGGCGACCCGGTCGAGCTGGCGGTCGACGTCCTGACCCTCGCACAGGCGAACGCCGGGCGGGAGCAGGTCGAGCTCCGGCTGCATGGCGCGGCGGTCGAGGTAGGGGGTGCCGACCTCGATCAGCTCGACCCCGCACTCGCGGGCGAGGAAGCGGGCGAGGGGGATCTCGAGCTGGGAGTCGGGCAGGAAGCTCAGCCGCCGCCCGGCGAGGACCTCGCGGTAGCGGGTGATGGCCTGCTCGGCGCGCGCGGCGGGTGCCGCGATGACCTCGGCCAGCCGCTCGGCCGGGATCTCCCAGGCCGACGCCGCCGCGGCGAGCCAGGCCCGGGTCCCCTCGACGCCGAAGGGGAAGGGGGCGGTCAAAAGGCGGGCCCCGCGGTCGGCAAGGAGCCGGGCGCTGCTGTTGAAGAAGGGCTGGGCGAAGAGGACGTCGGTCCCGCTGCCGATCGGCGGCAGGTCGTGCGAGTCGGCCGGCGGCAGGAAGTGCACCGGGCCGATGCCGAGTGCCCCGAGGAGCCGGGCGATCTGGTCCTGCACCAGGTCGGCCAGCGTGCCGATCACGAGCAGGTTACGGGCGCCGGCGGCGAGGGCCGGGAGCTCGGGCACCAGAGCGGCGAGGCACTGGTCCTCGCCCTGGGTGAAGCCGGTCTCGATGCCGCTCCCGGTGAAGGCGAGGACCTTGACCCCGGCGCCGGCACGAGCGGTCAGGCGTTCGGCGGCCTTTTCGAGGTCGAGCTTGATCAGCTCGCTCGGGCAGGTGCCGACCAGGAACAGGGTGCGGATGTCGGGGCGGCGCTCAAGCAGGCGGTCGACGACCCGGTCGAGCTCCTGCTGGCAGTCGGCGCTGCCGGCAAGGTCGCGCTCCTCCAGGATGGCGGTGGCGAAGCGCGGCTCGGCGAAGATCATCACCCCCGCGGCGGACTGGAGGAGATGGGCGCAGGTGCGCGAACCGACCACGAGGAAGAAGGCGTCGCGCATCCGCCGGTGCAGCCAGAGGATGCTGCTCAGGCCGCAGAAGCTCGCGCAGGGGCCGCGCTCGCGCAGCAAGGGCAGGCTCGCCGCCTCGCCGACCGGCAGGGGTCGGGCGCGGCCGTTCATGCGGCGGACCCCGCCGGCTCAACGCCCGTTGCGGACTCCGGCGATTCGCGCCGAGCCGCCCGGAGCTTAATCAGGAACTGTGTGGCGTTGATGACATAGGTGGCGTAGGCGGCGAGCGCGAGCAGCATCTGGTCGCGCACCGAGAGGAGGTCGAAGGCGAGTGCGACGAGGTAGGCCGTGTGCAGGGCCAGCACCAGCATGCTAAAGATGTCTTCCCAGAAGAACGGGCGGGCGAAGAGATAGCGCCCGAAGACCGCGCGCTCCCAGATCGAGCCGGTAACCATGATCAGGTACAGGACCAGGGTCTTGACCACGATCGACAGGGTCGCCGCCGTCTCGCCGGCGCCGGTCGCCAGGTAGCGCAGCACCAGCGCCAGGCTGACAACGAAGACGAGGAACTGGATCGGCGCTAGGATGGCCTGGACCAGGGTCCAGGGAGAGGCGTCGCGACGCCTGCGCTCCTCCGCTGTATAGAGCGACATGGCCGGGGGATACCTGAATCGGATCTCTCGTGGGGGTGCCGGGGTACGCGCCCTGCCAACGCCACCCCTTGAGCCTCAATCTAGTCGGCTCAGAGGCGAGTGTCAACATTAGTTGACGTAGTGCCAACTTGACATTTCCCGGGGAAGGGACAAACTTTGGAGGGCCGGCCGCTCAACCGAAGTCCGGCCTCCGCCCTGCCCCGGAAGCGAGGTTCGTATCCGGCTATGCCCAGCGCCACCGCTTCCGTCGCGTTCGGGCTGGTCTGGCGCAGATCGATGCCAACGCAGGCCCCAGACTCCCCGTACGCCGCAGCGAGACTGCCCCGCGGATGCCCAGCCTAAGCGCGCCCGTCCACAACGGGGATCGGCTGGACGACTATTGTCCGTCCGCCCTCGTCCTCACCCTGGCCGACATCGCCTTGCTGGTGGACGCGGACGGGTCGATCGTCGACCTCAGCCTGGAGAGCGATGCCCTCGCGGAGGGGCTGGCCGAGGACTGGGTGGGGCGCTCCTGGCTCGATACGGTCTCGGCGGAGAATCGCCCGCGCCTGGAGGCACTCCTGCGCGAGGCCAATCACCGGCGTCCGGGCGACTGGTATCAGGTCGCCCACCGCACGGATCAGGGCAAGGAGATCCCGGTGGAGTACCGCGCCATGCGTGTCGGCGCGAAGGGGCGGGTGCTCGCGGTCGGTCGCGAGCTGCAGGCCATCGCGGCCTTGCAGCAGCAGCTCGTCGACGCCCAGCAGGCCCTAGAGCGCGACTACTGGCGCTTCCGCCAGATGGAGACCCGCTACCGGCTCCTGTTCCAGACCATCACCGAGGCGGTGCTGATCGTCGACGCGGGGATGCGGCGGGTGATCGAGGCCAATCCGCCGGCCCTGGTGCTCCTCGGCGAGAAATCGGGCCGGGTGGTGGGCCGCCCCTTCCCGCAGGGCTTCGAGCCGGAGGGCGCCCGCGCCATCGAGAATCTGCTCGGGGCGGTGCTCAGCACCGGTCGGCCCGACAGCGTGGTGGCGCGCCGGCCCGAAGCGGGCGGTCAGTGGCTGGTGTCGGTCGCCCTGCTGCGGCAAGACGACGCCAGCCTGTTCCTGGTGCGCCTCGCCCCGCGCGCCGCCCAACCGCCTGGCGCGAGCCTGGGCGAGGGCGGGGGCCAGCTCCTCGGCGCCGTCTCCGCGGCCCCGGACGCCATCCTGATCACCGACCCCGAGGGGCGCGTCCTCGCCGCCAACCGCGCCTTCCTCGATCAGGCGCAGCTCCCCAACGAGCAGTCGCTCCGCGGCCAGTCCTTGGAGCGCTGGCTGGGCCGGGCCAGCATCGACCTCAATGTGCTGCTCACCACGCTACGCCAGCACGGCACCCTGCGGCTGTTCAAGACCCACTTGCGCGGCGAGTACGGGGCGACCGTTGACGTCGAGATCTCCGCCGCCGCGGTCGCCAACGGCGAGCGCCCCTGTTTGGGCTTCTTCATACGCGACGTCGGCCGGCGACTGGGGGGCGACGCAGGCGGTGGCGGCGACCTGTCCGCCTGGATCGGGCAGTTCACCGAGCGCGTCGGCAGCGCCCCGCTGCGCGACCTGGTACGCGAATCCACCGACGTGATCGAGCGTCTCTGCATCGAGGCCGCGCTCAAGCTCACCGGCGGCAACCGCGCCTCCGCCTCCGAGCTCCTCGGCCTCAGCCGCCAGAGCCTCTACGTCAAGCTCGCCCGCTACGGCATTGGCGGAGAGACCGGCGAGGGCGAGTAGCGGGTAGGGTGTATGCCCGCAGGGCGATACTTTCATAACCTATAGCCCTTGCACGAGATACCCGCTACGCCGGCGTATACCATCCCGCGCACGGCCTGGGCCATCTCGGCGGGGAGGGTGATGGTGATACCTCGGCCGTAAGGACACCGCTCCGACACCCCGCGAACGATGCGGCGCGCTCGCCCCTCTTCCCTCTTTCCCCTCCCGGGGCGAAGGCCAGGATGGGGGTTAGCGCTCGCCCCAACTGCCGCGGCGGCCAAGCCTCACCCCAGCCTGTGCCCGCCATCACAGTCCCGACTGACCGCCGTTGACAGCCCCGGCTGTCCCGCCTAGCGTTCC
>JALOTB010000106.1 GCA_025458165.1 Chromatiaceae bacterium
ACCAACCTCGACCCCAAACCCTTCGTCTGGACCGCCGATCCAAACCGCATCATCGCCGCCGTCCAGAGAGGGCACCAAGCGTTAGACTCGATCCACTAGACGGTTCGTCCGCAGGCAGTCAGGCGTCCGGCTCGCGCGCTTCTCTAGCCGCCATCTACCAAAACGGGCTATTCATGAAGGGTTCTTCATCAGTCCCCTGGTTGGAACCACATCTGTGTGCCGAGCGTTGGGCGGTATAGCGCCGTTGCGGCAAAGTGAGCCGCTCCGCACGTCCCCGCGTGCAAGGGCCCTCGCACTGGTATGCTAATGAGCGTCCTCGCGAGAAGGGAGCGTCTTGTCCAACCGCGTCCGCGCAACACCAGGGCGGGGTCTACAAGCGCGCCGCAAGCTTCGAAGGGTACGGAAAGAGGCGCACGCATGTTTGCGAAAAACGCCCACCACGATGCGACGCGCGCTGCCCAGCAGCTTGTCGCCATCGTCGAATCGTCTCACGACGCGATTATCAGCAAGGACCTCAATGGTGTCATTAGGACATGGAACCGGGGCGCAGAGCGTCTTTTCGGCTACACGGCCGAAGAAGTGATTGGGCTTCCCATCACTATCGTTATTCCGCCTGACAGGCTCGGCGAGGAGCCGGCAATTCTCGCTCGTATTCGCCGCGGCGAGTTGGTTGACCATTTCGAAACAGTCCGACAGCGCAAGGACGGCAGTCTTATTGATATTTCGCTAACGATTTCGCCTGTGCGCGACGAGCACAGTAATGTTGTTGGCGCGTCGAAGATTGCTCGGGACATCACGGAGCGCAAGCAAAAGGATGCCAGGATTCAAGAAAGCGAACGCCGATTGAGGGACTTGCTGGCGGCTATTCCGGCAGCGATTTACACTACTGATGCTGAAGGTCGCGTCACCTATTACAACGAAAAAGCCGCTGAACTGGCCGGGCGGAGACCGGCACTGGGCAGTGACGAGTGGTGCGTGACATGGACGATCCTCAGACCGGACGGCACGCCCTTGCCCTACGACGAGCGCCCTATGACGCTGGCGATTAAAGAGGGGCGGGAGATACAGAGCGCCGAAGCAATTGCCGAGCGGCCGGACGGCAGCCGGACACCTTTCATCCCGCTCTCAACGCCCTTGCGTGATCCCGACGGGACAATCGTCGGGGCCATCAACGTGCTGGTCGACGTCAGCGAGCGCAAGCAGGCGGAGACCCAGCAGCGCATTCTATTTGATGAGCTCAATCATCGCGTCAAGAACAACATGCAGATGCTGCAGTCTTTGCTAACCTTGGCGAGAAACAAGACCACGAGCCCGGAGGCGAAACAGGTTCTCACTGAAGCGACTAGCCGTATAGCGTCTATGACGGCGGCGCAGCAAGTCCTCTACCACACGACGGATGCAAGTCATTTTAGAGCACCCGAATTCATGAAATCGGTGTGCGACGCGCTCCGGCACTCTGTTGCGCGAGGAATGAGTATCGTTTGCGAGAGTAGTGACTTCTGCCTTCCCAACGATGCGGCGATGCCACTTGCTCTTATCTTTAACGAGCTTCTCACCAATGCGGTGAAACACGGAGCAATAAGAAGCGGGAACCTGTCGGTCAGGGTGGGGTTAGTGAGGGAAGGTGACTTGTTTGTTCTGTATGTGGAGGACACCGGTCCCGGATTTGATCTAAACGCCGTGCGCGCGCGATCCTCCGGCCTTCAGCTGGTGGAGGGATTGGTCCGCCAGCTCCGCGGAACGTTCGAGGTCGTGAAAGGCCCTGCTACGCGCTGCATCGTGCGGTTTTCTTGAGAAAAGACACCACGACCCTTCTTTTCCCTTTTCATCGACGAAGAAGCCTGCCTGACATGGCGCCGGTACGAATCGTGATCATCGAGGATGATTATCTTATCGCATCCGATATGGAAGGCGCCCTTACGGAGGCCGGGTTCGAAGTCGCGGCTGTAGCCCACTCGGCCGAAGAAATGCTCGAGATTGCGGCTAAGGCAAGCCCGTCCCCGGCTTTGGCCGTAGTGGATATTCGCCTGAGCGGTAAACGAGATGGGATTGACGCTGCACACGAGTTGCTGGCGCAGCATGGGATCCGTTGCATCTTTGCGACCGCACACCAAACTCCTCAGATGCGGAAGCGAGCCGAAAAAGCCAAGCCACTGGGATGGATAGCTAAGCCTTACGCTATGCCGACACTCGTTGAGGCCGTACGACACGCTGTCCGCGATTTGGGGGAAGCTCGATGAAAACTTCGTCCGCAGCCCTCCCTGTCTCGCACTGATACCACTTCATCCGAGCTGCCCACGGAGCCAGGCCAGCCAGCGGGGCCAGCGGCGCGTCGGCCGTGGTGGCTGTTCGAGGATCACGCCCACCTCGGCGACCGTACTGTCATCCTTCAGCGCGCGGACCACGATCTCGACCGGCCCCAGGTTCATCCGATCGCCCACCGCCGGCTGGTCGTGGAACTCCTTCATGAACAGCGCGCCGATGCTGGTCTCCGGCGCAGCGTCTTTGGCCTCGGCACCGTAATGGTGGGCGAGCTCGGTCAGCGTCGTCTCGGGGAGCATGCCGAAGTCGCCGAAGATGTCCGGGTCGTCGGGCTCGACCGGGGCGGCGTAGATCTTGTCCAGGACTTCGGCCTGCCTGGGTGAGGCAAACAGATAGGCGTGGTCGCCGGGGCGAAGCTGCTTGGCGTCGTGGGCTGAGTAGGCGCGGTTGCCGCGCACCACCAGGATCGGCCGCGCCCAGCGCGGCACCCGCTCGCCCCTGGCGACCGCGCTCTCGGGGTGGATCCGGTAGCTGACCAGCTCGAGCACCGTCTCGCCTGGCAGCTCCAGCTCGACCCGGTCCACCAGGCTGGAGCGCTGCGGGACCATCTGGTGCAGCGCCCGGGCCATGGCCGGGATGGTCCAGCCCTGGACCAGCAGCGAGGCCAGCACCATGACGAAGACGACGTTGAAGTAGAAGTGGCCGTTGGGCAGGCCGTAGAGCGAGGGCAGGATCGCCAGCAGGATGGAGACGGCGCCGCGCAGGCCGACCCAGCCTACGAAGGCGACCTCGCGCGGCGCGAACCGGAAGGGCAGAAGGCAGAGCCAGACCGCCAGCGGCCGGGCGGCGAAGATCAGGATCGCCGCCAGCACCAGCGCCGGAACGATGACCTCCCCGAACTCCGACGGCGTTGCCAGCAGGCCGAGGACCAGGAACATCCCGATTTGGGCGAGCCAGGTCATGCCGAGCTGGAAGCGGCGCAGCCGCGGCGCGAAGCGGACCCGGCGGTTGCCGGCGACGACGCCGGCGGCGTAGGCGGCGACGAAGCCGCTGCCCCCCAAAAGCGCGGTTGCCGCGACCAGGATCAGCGCCGCGGCCAGCGCCATGATCGGATAGAGGCCGGCTTCCAGGTCGCGAAGCCGGTTCAGCAGCCAAGCGATGGCGAAGCCGCCGAGCACGCCCAGCACCAGCCCCAACCCGATCTGCAAGCCGAAGCTGGCGGCAAGCTGCCAGCCCAGGCTCATGCTGGAGGTCTGCGCGGCGACTGCCAGTTCGGCCAGAAGCGCGGTTAGGAAGATCGCGATCGGGTCGTTGGAGCCGGACTCGATCTCCAGCGTCGCCTTGACCCGCTCGCGGAGGTGGATGCCGCCGGCGCGCAGCAGAAAGAACACCGCCGCGGCGTCGGTGGACGCGATGATGGCGGCGAGCAGGAAGCCTTCGATCCAGCCGATGTCGAACAGCAGGTGGGCGGCGGCGCCGAGGATCAGCGTCGTCAGCAGCACGCCCAGCGTCGCCAGCACCACCGCCGGAGCGCCGGCGGTGCGGAAGTTCTTGATGCGGGTCTCGAAGCCGCTGTCGAACAGGATGATCGAGAGAGCCAACGTGCCGATGAAGTAGGCAACCGGGCCGCTGTCGAACTCGATGCCGAGAAGCCCATCCTCCCCGGCGAGCAGGCCGAAGGCGAGGAACACCAGCAGCAGCGGCGCCCCGGCGCGCCGGGCGGCGAGGCTGGTCAAGGCACTCAGCGCCACCAGGCTTGCTGCGACCAGGATCGCCAGGTTCATCGCGTCGAACATGCGCCTGCCCGCTTCTCTTCTTCCTACGGCTGCCACGCCCGGCGCCGTCGTCGCTGCGTTACAGCACGTCGCGGCTTCAGGCACTTGTGGCTTAGGATATGTTGACCAGCCTGCTAGGTGGGACCCTCGCTCGCCTCCGCGCGTTACGCGCGCGGGAGAGGGAGTGCAGGCGGCAACAGCGCTATGACGCGCCTCAGCCGCCGAGGTCGTCGAGCTTATGGCGGAGTGCCAACAGTTCGCGCCAGGCGAGCCGCTTCTGCCCCAGAGGTACGGAATGGAACAGCGCCTTGGTTGCGACCGAGCGGCCGGGCTTCATCTTCTCGACGGAGGCGAACAAGGCGTGGCGTTTGTCCGCGGGCAGCTGCTGAAGGGCGATCAGGCCGGCACGCACCACCTCGCTTTTGTTGACCGCCAGGGCAGACTTCAGCGCGTCCTGGACGATCGCCTTGATAAGGGCTTAGGCAGATGAAGGCTCCCGTGGGGAGGATGGCGCAGTTTCCCCAGCCGACCTTCGGCGAGCTGTTCACGCCGAAGCTGGTAACGGTCCTGCGAGAGGGCTATGGCCTCGCCAACCTGAAGGCCGACGCCGTAGCCGGTCTCACGGTCGCCATCGTTGCCCTGCCGCTGTCGATGGCTATCGCCATCGCCGCCGGCGTCTCCCCCGCCCAGGGGCTTTACACCGCGATCGTCGGCGGCTTTCTCGTTTCGGCCTTCGGCGGCAGCCGGTTCCAGATCGGCGGGCCCGCGGGCGCCTTCATCGTTCTCATCGCCGCCACGCTGCAAGCCCATGGCCTGGATGGTCTCCTGCTCGCGACCATCCTGTCCGGCTTGATCCTGATCGCCGCCGGCTTCCTCCGGCTCGGCACCTACATCAAGTTCATTCCCTATCCCGTCACGGTGGGGTTCACCGCCGGCATCGCCGTCATCATCTTCGCCAGCCAGCTCAAGCAGCTTCTGGGGCTGACATTGAGCGCTCCGGAACCCGGACCGCTCCTGGAGAAGGTCCCGGTTCTCTGGGCAAGTCTGCCGACGGCTGAGCCCACAACCGTCATGCTGGTGCTGGCGACCGTCGCGATTATTGCCGGCTTGAAGAAGGTTCGCCCGCACTGGCCGGGGCTCCTGATCGCGGTCAGCGTCGCAACCCTTGCCGCGACCGTTCTCGATCTTCCGGTCGCCACCATCGGCAGCGAGTTCGGCGGGATCCCCGGCACGCTGTCCTCACCCTCGCTGCCGGCCATTAGCATGGCCAAGCTCAAGGCCGTCCTGCCCAGTGCCATTGCCTTCGCGCTGCTCGGCTCGATCGAGTCCCTGCTGTCGGCGGTCGTTGCCGACGGTATGACCGGGCGTCGCCACCCATGGCGTCAGGGCTGTTCGGCGGCATGAGCGTGACCGGCACGATCGCGCGGACCGCGACGAATGTCCGCGCCGGTGCCCATGGGCCCATCGCCGGCATGATCCACGCCATCCTCCTTCTCGGCTTCATGCTGGTCGCGGCGCCACTCGCCGGCTTCATTCCTCTGGCGAGCCTTGCCGGCGTTCTCGCCGTCGTCGCCTGGAACATGATCGAGACGCAGGCCATCGCGACCCTTATCCGGGCGTCATGGGGAGACGCGGCGGTGCTGATCACGACGTTCCTGCTGACGATCTTCCGCGACCTCACCGAGGCGATCGTTGTCGGCTTCGCCCTGGGCTCGGTGCTCTTCATCCAGCGGATGTCCAAGACCACCGCCATCGAGAGCCACGCACCGCCCCTCGTGCCCGAGGATGCGGCGGACGCCCGAGGTCCCGACCGCACGCCCTATGACGAGACCATGGGCAAGGATCCGAACGTCGTCGTCTACCGGATCTCCGGCGCCTTCTTCTTCGGCGCCGCCGCCTCCATCGGCTCCGTGCTCGACCGCATCGCCGACACGCACCGGGCCTTGATCGTCGATTTCGCCGCCGTGCCCTTCCTCGACTCGACGGCGGCGAACACCATCGAGAGCCTCGCCCACAAGGCCGGCCGCAAGGGCGTCAGGGTGATCCTGACCGGGACGTCGCACGGCATCCGCCAGGAGCTGTTCGCGCATGCGATCAAGCCGCCCCTGGTCGGCTACGACCGGACCATCGAGACCGCGTTGAAGAAGCTCCGCAGGCAGGCCTGAGGCGGGCACGGCCGACGCGGCGCTCGCGCAGCGGCAACTGGAGGCGGCGGCAACGGCCGCTCTGGGAGGTCGGATCGCTTTGACTCGCCCTGCATTACTATGAAAGCCGCGCAGTGGATGCCGCAGTCCGACATCGCGGAGTGCGCCGGCTGCACCCGCCAGGTGGCACCCGGGCCACAGATTACAGCTGGGAAATGAGAGTGCACTGCCGGCCGCTCCATGTTTTTAATCGGTGCAGGCTCGAAGGCAGAATAAAGTTGTCAAAAACGCGGCCCTGCCGCGAAGGAGTTGGCTTGGGTGAACATAAACGCCTCGCTTTGCTCATCATCATCATGATCGGCGTATGCCTGATTGTCGGCGCAACGACTATTGGGCTGATTTACGAGGCTGCGTTCGAACGTGAGCGGGCGCGTCTCGTCAACATCGCGCAAAGCCAGGCACGCCTGATGGAAGCGTTCGCGCGCGTCGAAGCGATGGCGCGAAGCGAAGGCGGACAACGGGCAGCGGGTGCCTTCTCCGAAATCCTGGAAGCGCATCGCGGCCTGCGGGAGCCGGTGATTGGGCAGACCGCTGAGCTGCAGCTCGCCCGCCGCGACGGCGATGTCATTGTGTATCTGACGCCGGCGCGTAGCTCACATCTGCCTCACGATCCTGTTGCCTTCGGCGGTCCAGTGGCAGAGCCCATGACCGCGGCACTCTCCGGACGTTCCGGCACCATGATCGGCCACGACTATGGCGGTCGCCGGGTGCTCGCGGCCTTCGAGCCTATTCCTGACCTCGGGATCGGTCTCGTCGCCAAGATCGACATGACGGAGATCAACCAGACTTATCTCCGCGCCGGGATAATCGCCGCTGTCATCTCGCTAGCGGCCGTGCTGGGCGCCGCGTTGCTGTTCTTTCGGGTCGGCGAGCCAATGGTCCGTCGCTTGCGCGAGGGCGAGACCCGTTACCGCGAGTTATTCGAAAACATGGACATCGGCGTCGCAGTGGCCAGGATGCCGCGGGATGGACCCACCTTTGTTCTACAAGATTTCAACCGTGCGGGAGAACAGATCGCCCAGATCCAGCGGCAGGAACTAATCGGCAGGTCGCTGACGGAGATATTTCCGGGCGTTTTAGAGCTCGGCTTAATCGAGGTTATGAGCCGTGTTCGTTATACCGGAAAACCAGAGCGTCTGCCCACCCGTTATTACCGCGACGAGCGCATCGAGGGCTGGCGGGATATCTCCGTCTACAAGCTGCCGGCCAACGAAGTCGTTGTCCTGTTTTCCGACGTATCCGAACGTGAACGGCAGGCGGAAGCCCTGAGGCGAAGCGAGGAGCGGTATCGCAACCTCGTTGAGGGTCAACCGGATCCGATCTGTCAGTTTCTGCCAGACACGACCCTGACCTTCGTCAATCGGGCTTACGCCGATTTTTATGGTCGCGAGCCGGAAGAGCTGATCGGCAAGCGCTGGCTCGACTTCGCCGCCAGAGACGACCGGCCGCGGTTCCTAGAAGAGCTGACGTCGTTCACGCCTGAACATCCGGAGCGGCACGAGGAAACTCGCACTACTGGGGTGGACCATGAGGTGCGCTGGTACCTCTGTCACCTCTACGGCTTCTTTGATGAAGCCGGCAACATCATATCGTTCCAGACCTTCAGTACCGACATCACCGCTCACAAGCGCGCTCAGGAACAGCTCGCGCAACAGCTTAGCCTATTAAACGCCATAACCGACAGCGCCGCGGATGCCATCTTCGTGTCTGATGGCGAAGATCGGGTCACCTTAATGAACCCGGCGGCGGAGCGCATCTTCGGTTGGTCACGACAGGAGCTGATCGGCCGAAAGCTGCACCAAGTCATACACGATCGTCACCCGGACGGCCGTCCCTACCCGGCTGCCGAATGTCCGCTCAGCCACACCTCCGCGACGGGGGAGACCCTGTTCGGGCACGAGGACGTGTTCTTCCGCAAGAATGGCTCCCCGGTTCAGGTCTCTTGCTCCAACGCGCCACTGGTGATCGAGGAGCGGATTGCTGGCTCTGTGTTGGTTGCCCACGACATTACCGAACGCAAGCGGACAGAGGCGGCGCTGCGCGAGAGCGAAGCCCGCTATCGCACGGCTGGCGAAGCCATCCGGTACGGGGTGTGGGTGTGCAATCCAGAAGGCGGCGTGGAGTTTGTGAGCCAGATATTTCTCGCCCTCATCGGCAAGACGCTGGACGAGGTGAAGCCGCAGGGGTGGCTGGATCGGCTGCCTCCTGAAGATCTGAAACCCACACTGGAGGCATGGCATGCTTGCTTGCGCAGCGGTTCAGAGTGGGCATGGGAGCACCGCGTCAAGGGCGCGGACGGTGACTATCACACCATCCTCAGCTTGGGCCGACCTGTGCGTGATGACCGGGATCGGATCACCTCATGGGTAGGGTTCAACCTCGACATCTCCAAGCGCAAGCAAGCGGAGGAGGCGTTGCGTGAGAGCGAGTTGCGGTTGCGGCGCACGGTGGAGTACGCCCCCTTCCCGATCATGGTGCATGCCGAGGACGGCGACGTGGTTCATCTCAGCCAAGCTTGGTCGGAGCTGACCGGCTATCCCCGCGAGCAGATCAGCACCATCGCCACCTGGACGGAAAGCGCCTATGGCGCGCGTAGGGAAGTAGTACGGGCGGAGATCGACGACCTTTATGGACTCGACCGGGCGGTGAACGAGGGCGAGTACCTGATCCGCACCGCCGACGGGCGGACGCGCGTCTGGGCCTTCTCCTCGGCCCCTCTTGGGCGCGATAGCCGCGGCCGACGGCTGGTGGTGAGCATGGCGGCCGATGTTACCGAGCGCAAAGAAGCCGAACGGGCCTTGCGCGAGAGCGAAATCCGCATGCGCGCGTTGTTAGACGCGAGCCAGGACGAAATCCTGCTGATATCTATTGATGGTGAGGTTCTCGCCATCAACAAGGCAGCCGAGCGACGGCTGGCCAGGAGGACGAGCGGCTCCAATCCAGTCGGTGCTCACCTCGACCGGCTCCTGCCGTGGGACCAGGTGGAGCAGAGGATGGCCATCGTCCAGAAGGTCGCCGAGACCGCGGCGTTCGTTCATTGCGACGTAGCCATCCGCGGGCGCTGGTTCGAATTCTGGTTCTACCCCGTGCTTCATGCGGACAGGCCGGTGTCCGAGGTGGCCGTTTATGCGCGGGAGATCACCGTACAGAAGCAATCGCAGGCTGAGCTCAGCAAGCTGTTTCAAGCCATCCAGCAAAGCCCGATGTCGGTCGTCATCACCGACCGCGACGGCAAGATCGAGTATGTTAATCCGCAGTTTATAAAAGTAACCGGCTTTACACTGGCGGAGGTCATTGGTCAAAACCCACGCATCCTTAAGTCAGGTTATACCACCTCCGAACAATATGAAGACCTATGGAAAACGATTTCCTCAGGGAGCGTCTGGCGCGGCGAGTTTCTCAACAAGAAGAAGAACGGTGATCTGTACTGGGAGCTGGCCTCAATTGCGCCGGTTTATGAAGGGGAGAAGATCACCAGCTTCGTCGCGGTCAAGGAGGACATCACCGAGCGCAAGGAGATCGAGGATCAGCTTCGTCAGTCGCAGAAGATGCAGGCGGTGGGCCAGCTAACCGGCGGCATCGCCCACGACTTTAATAACCTACTCGCCATCGTCATGGGAAACCTCCAGCTGTTGCAGGGGCGTCTGGGCAGCGATGCCAGGGCTCAGGAATATCTTGAGGATGCTCTCTGGTCGGCGCAGCGTGGCGGGGAGCTGACCCACCGCTTGCTGGCGTTTGCGAGGAAGCAGCCGCTTAAGCCCACGGTCATTGATCTCAACGAGGTCGTTCGCGGCATGACCGATTTGTTACGCCGAACCTTGGGTGCCAGCGTTTGCGTTGAGGAGACGCTGGCTCCAGACCTGTGGAAGGCATGCGCTGACCGCGGAGAATTAGAACGGGCGCTGGTCAATCTTGCGGTGAACTCACGCGACGCGATGCCGAGTGGCGGCACGCTCACGGTTGAAACGCACAATACTGTCCTCGACGAGGATTATGTCGATCAGTACGAGGAGGTGACGCCCGGCGAGTATGTGCTGCTCGCTGTTGCTGACACTGGAATCGGCATGCCTCCGGAGATCGTGCAGCGGGTGTTCGAGCCGTTCTTTACGACGAAGGAGATGGGGAAGGGTAGCGGCCTAGGCTTGAGCATGGTCTACGGCTTCGTCAAACAGACGGGCGGACACATCAGCATCTACAGCCGTGCCGGCCAAGGTACTTGCATGAAGCTCCGGGGGAGCTTGGCGAGACAGTGGTGCTCGTCGTCGAAGATGAGGCGAAGTTGCGCAAGGTCGCGGTCAAGATGCTCGACCGCCTAGGGTTTCAGACCATGCAGGCAGAGACCGCAGAAGACGCGCTAGAGCTTCTCGCCATCACGCATGTCGATGTCCTGTTCACCGACATCGAACTGCCAGGCGGGATGAATGGAACCGAGCTGGCGGATAAGGCGACACAGTTATATCCGGGGATCAAAGTGCTGTTCACGACCGGGTATGCGAGGGAGGCAACTTTGCGCGAACGAGGGGGACGCTGGTTATTCAAACCGTACTCTTACAGAGAACTGGCGCGTGAATTAAAGTCTCTATTCACACCCCCGTCGACCTAGACATCATGTTCTGTGCTGATGTGGTGGCCTGTACGTCGGTTGGGAACCCGATCAATCTCACGCAAAAGGTCTGCGTCGGGGGCCTTTCGATCCATGGCCTCGGCCTTCGCTGCCTTGACCATTCCGTCAGACAAAAGGTATCTTTCGTTTGTCGTTTTATTTTATCCGATCGATGCCAGGAAACATCCCCCGAGAGCTCACAAAAGTGTACCAAAACGCCAAACGAAAGAAGAAGGACGCCGCGGAGGGGCCGGCCGATCGGGAGGACGCCGCTGATCCCGGGGCGGAAGTCGCCCCGGTGCCGGTGCCGGCGGACGACACCGGCGGAGGGGAGAGCCGCGCCCTGCCGGTGCGCCTCGACCTGGAAGCAGGGGACACCGACTCGCTCGCCGGCTGGCTCGAGGCCTACTTCGCCGTCGAGGTGACCACCGCCGAAAGCTCCCGGGCGGTCCAGCGCCGCGACCTCGGCCGGTTCGTCAGCTTCATGCGCGCCGAGGAGGGATCAGACGAGCGCAGCCTGTGGACCAGCCGCCTCTCCCGGGCCTTCCTCGATGCGCTGAGACGCGAGATCGACGAAGAGGGCCGCCGCCGCTTCTCCGACCGGACCATCGCCCGCATCACCGCGCATTTGAAAACCTTCGCCAAGTGGATCCACTCGCTGAGGCCCTTCCGCCTCGGCAATCCCACCGACAAGCTCAAGACCGCGGCCACTGGCCCCGGCCTCGAGATCGAACGGGCGCTGTCTGAGCGCGAGCGGCGCAAGCTCCTCGATGCCGCCGACCACCTGCCGGTCCTGGGCGGCCGCTCGAAGGACCGCAGACGCTGCAAGGACGTCGAGTTCGCCGACGAGCGCCCCCGGCGCAAAGGCTACCGGCCCTACCGCAACCGGGCGATCGTCTACTGCCTCGTCGGCACCGGCATGCGCCGCGCCGCCGTCTGTACCCTCGACCTCGAGGGGGTCGATTTCGACAAGCACTCCGTCTCGGTGCGGGAGAAGGGCGGGCAGACCCATCGCTACAAGATCAACCGGGAGGCCGCCAAGGCGATCCGCGACTACCTCGACAAGGAGCGGGGAGGGGACGCCGAGATGTTCCCGCGGTCGCCGGCGCTCTTCCTGCCGGCCGAGACGGTGGCCAACAGTTCAGGTCGCCTCACCCCTCAGATCATCAACAGCGTCTGGAACGAGGTCTGCCGCTGGGCGCAGGTCAAGGGCAAGACCCCGCACTCCGCCCGCCACGCCATGGGCCGGCACATCATGGACAAGACCGGCAATGTCGCCGCCGTCCAACGCCAGCTTGGGCACAAGAACGCCGCCTACTCGCTGCAGTACGCCCGCATCACCGACGACGAGCTCCAGGAGGTGGTCGATGAGTGGTGAGGGACAGGGCGGCGAAGTGCGCTCCCCACGCCAGCCGGGCTAGACAGCGGCCTGGCCTTCGCAAAAAGCCCGTGCGAGCACGGGCTTAGGCGTGGGAGGGGATAATCACTGCTGGTTGAGCATGATGATGTCGCCCCGCTGCGTGCGTCCAGCGTTGCCTTCATGGCTGACGCTTCTTCGGATCGCGCTGTTGCCCCATACGCACACCGGATTGCGCTGCTGCAATAGCTGATCTGTCGCAGTCGCGAATGCTCGCGGTGCGCTATACTTCTTGGCTCGTTCCGGCCGATCCGGAAAGGACCCGCTTTTAAGTTCGTGAAGAGGGGCCTCATGAACTTGGAGCCGATCAATGTTGGCTACGATGCGGCCGACGACCCGGGGAGCTTCGACGGTGCCCACCGCGAGCTCTTCGACCTCTACAATCGCATCGTCTGGGCCTGCCACCATGAGGCCGCCGTCGTTCCGATCCGCGAGCGCATCCGGACGTTCCTCATGTACGCGACCTGGCACTTCTCCCATGAGGAGGAGTGGATGCGCGAGCTCCACTATCCGGATCGCGCCCGCCACAAGGCGGATCATGATCGTCTACAGCAGGACGCTGAGGACTTCGTCGAAAGTTTGGGCGGCGCTCTCGAGCTCGCCGATATGCCGGCCATCGCTCGGTACTTTAATCATTGGCTGGCACGGCATACCGCGCAGCATGACGAGCCATTGCGCGCCTTTATGAGCCAGGCGCGGAGCGGTCGGTGACATGGGCTTTCAGGCAGGCCTTTTGTGCAGGACCTCAGTTAGGCGGCCGTCCTTCGTCCCGGTGCCGGATCTGCCGATGGGACTTTTGCCCGTTCTCACGGCCTTACTCCACATCTGGCGAAACATGCGTCCCCTCAACGAGGCGTCGACCGTTCGCCCTCATCGGCAACGTCCTCCACCAGGAGGGATGTGATCATCATGAGGGCATGACCAGGGGACCGGTGGGAGCACCGAGGCTCTTTCCTGAGTGCTTGCCGATACACTGCTCGAAGACGTCGAGGTAGGCGTCTACTGCGTTGTCCAGCAGGAACAAGGAGGCGCGGCGCTGCAGGAACCGGCGTTCCGGCGGCAGCCAGAGGGTGGACAGGACGGCCCGCGCCAGGGCGTCGGGATCTCCGGGCGGGACCAGGGGCCCATAGATCCCATCCGAGAGGATCTCCCGCGGACCGCTCGGACAGTCGGTGCTGACCACCGGACAGCCACAGGCCATCGCCTCGATCAGGACGCCCGGCAGTCCCTCCCAGAGCGACGACAAGACGAAAACCGATGCCTTCGACATCCAAGCCAGTGGGTTCGCGACATAGCCGGGCAGATGAACATCTGCGGCAAGACCCTGCTCCTTGACGATATTCTTGATAATCGCTCGCTGTGGCCCCTTGCCGAGGATGACGAGGCGCGCTGGTCGCACCGCACGGACGCGTTTGAAGGCTCTGACCAGGGTGATGAAGTCCTTCTGGATCTTGAAGCTACCGACGCCGAGGATGACGGGCGGCTGGTCGGCTGCAAGCCACGGGTGGTCGACCTGTTCCTCCATCCTGGCGAGAAACTCCGGCGTCACCACGGGATTGTAGATTCTGCGGATCCGCTCGCGCGGTGTGCGGCTGACCCGCTCCAGTTCGTCGGCCACGCCATCGGACACAGCGATCACCGCGTTGGCCCACGGATAGATCTGGCGGGCAAGCCAGCGCAGATAGCGCCTCAGCAGCTTCTCGAACGGTGAGAAGAGGCGCAGGTTGGCGGAGGGATGATTGCTTGCCCTCAGCACCAGCGGCATTGGCCGGCCGGCCAGCCTCCACGCCAGCAAAGACACGAGATTGACGTGGCTTGCGGCGGACAGCAGGACGTCCGGGCGCTCCCCGCGCAGGTAGCGGGCGAGATCCGGAATACTCAGTGCCGTCTCGATGCCGCGGTGGCGAACGGTCCGCCGAACCCTGGCTTCAACGGGTCCCCATTCGCAGTCGAAGCGGACCAGCCCGACACGCGGCGAAAGCTCGCCGCTCATCAGACCCCTGCTGCGAACGACGACAAAATCGACGAGGTGCCCACGCTCGGCAAAGGCGTTGGCGAGGGTTATCGCCCGCCGCTGCGCGCCACCGCCGGTGGGCGCGTAGATGAACATGGCAATGTGCCGGCGCGGGCCCTGTCTGAGAGCCTTCGGACGGCTGCCGAGGTCGAGGGGGATCGCGGGTTTGAGCTCCCGCTGCAGGCTCATCAAGATTGCTCTCCTTAACAGGGTCTGGGGAAAAGGATCTCGAGGTACCGCTCAGCGGCTGCGTCGGCCGAGAACTGGTTTGCCCGCTGGCGCAGAGCGGCACGGTCTGGCGGTCGAACCAGCGACGCCAGGACGGCGTCAGCGAGCGCCTGCTCGTTGCCCACCGGGACCAGCGGCCCGTAGCGGCCGTGGTCGAGGATCTCCCGTGGGCCGCCGGGGCAATCGACGCTGACAACGGGACAGCCGCACGCCATGGCCTCCGGCAGCACCCGTCCGAACCCCTCCAGGAGCGACGACACCACCACGACCGCCGCCCGTGCCATCCAGGGGAAGGGATTGGCGACGAAACCCGGCAACAGGACCCGCTCGGCGATGCCGAGCGATCGGCTCAAGGCCTCCAGCTTCCCCCGCTCATCGCCTTCGCCGAGGATGACCAGCCGCATCTTCCGGATGGCCGACATCAGGCGGAACGCCCGGAGCAGGGTCGGGAAGTCCTTCTGCCAGTGCAGGCGACCAACGGCGAGGACGACGGGAACTTCCCCATCCCTGAGCCAGGGATGCTCCAGGGGTTCCGCGATCAGGGCGTCGAAACCGCGGGTCACCACCGGATTGTGGATCGTGAACACCCGCTCACGGGGAGCCACGTCCAGTGCCACCAGATCGTCCGCGACTGCTTGCGACACGGCGACGATGGCGTCGGCTTCCGGGAACAGGCGCCGTGCGACCAGAGGATAGGCACGGCGGAAACCACCGCGGCCCCTTCGAGCCACGACCGACATGGCGTTGCGTTCGCTGACGACGATCCTGGTCCCAAGTCGCGTCATGCGCCGCGCCAGGATCGCTGCAAGATTGGCCTGCGTTCCCGCGGCAACCACTGCGCCCGGTCGCTCCTCGCGGAGGTAGCGGACCAGGGCCGGCAGGTGCCGGACCATCCGCGGCGACGGGCCGAGAAGCAGGGGCCAGGCAGCGCTGGCGCCGGCCGGGTCCGCCGCAATCAGCCAGACCCTCGAGCGTAAGACAGGCGAGATGGGCAGTGCCAGGAGCCGCATCGACACCGGGCAGGCTTCGCGCATGGGGCCAAGCGCATCGCCAACGACGAGATCGACGTCGTATCCGCGCTCAACGAACGCCTCACCCAAGGTGATAAGGCTGCGCTGAATGCCGCCGCCGTCGAGGCAGCGGGTAAGCAAGGCTATCCGCTGGCTCATGGTTCCAAAAGCTCGGGCCCTGGCGCGACCCGGATCGCCTTCGCGGTTCTGCACCTTGTGCTTGCGGCTTCGAGCACCTCCAGGTAGCGCTCGGTGCTGCGATCCAGAGCGAAGGCGCGAACCCGGTCCCGCAACCGCTCCGCAGCTGGCGGCTCGGCCAGGAGCGACAGGATGGCCTCGGCCATGGCAGTATCGTCGCCGACGGGTACGAGCGGACCGAAGGTGCCGTTCGCGAGGACGTTACGGGGCCCGCTAGGACAATCGGTGCTGACCGCCGGGCAGCCGCAGGCGAGCGCTTCGAGGAGCGCGTTGCTCAAACCTTCCCAGGCTGACGACAGGACGAAGACCGAGGCCCGGGCCATCCAGCAGTACGGGTTGGTGACGAACCCGGGCATCGAGACGACGTCCGAGAGCCCCATCCGCGTGACCATTGCTTGCAGTCGAGCGCGCTCCTCGCCCTCGCCCAGGACGATCAGCCGCGCCGGACGCTGGTGGAGGACCCGGGCAAAGGCCCGGATCAGGGTCGGGAAATCCTTCTGTTTCTTCAGCTTTCCGACAGCAAGGACGACCGGAGGCTGACCGGGCTGGAGCCAGGGATGCTCGACCGGTGCGGCCGCTGCCCGCTCGATGCCTTCACGATCGACAGGATTGCCGATCACAGCGATGCGATTTCGCGCAACGCCGGCTGTGGCCGCGAGATCCGCTGCGATGTCTGGGGAGATCGCAACGATGGCGTCGGCGTGCGGGTAGGCGCTGGCGACGAGACGGCGAACGATGGCTCCATAAGATCTGCGCGCTCCAACGGTGGAGCCGCTCAAATGGACGTTGACACTGATCACCACCGGGGTGGCGGTTCCCGCCATGGCGCGCGCGCCAAGGGCCGTCAGGTTCGCCGGCGTCGAGGTCGCCAAGACTGCCTCGGGCCGTTCGCCAGCCAGAAAATGAGCCAGCGCCGGCATCAGTGCCGGCACCCATAGCCCCCGCCGGTGCCTCAGCAAGGGCCATTGTGTCCAACGGCTTCCCAGGCAGACAAGCCGCGCCGCTGCCGGAACCTCGCTCCGAAATGGCCCGTCGTCGTTCCCGACGAGGATGTCGACTTGGTGATCACGCTCAACAAATCCCCTGGCCAAGTTGAGAAGCCTGCGCTGAGCCCCGCCGCCGGATAAACCAGACATGAACAGGCTGATGTGCATCTTTATATTCTGCTAGTGGGTGATCTGTACTTCGGCAAAATTATAATAATTTTAGTGATAAGGTGCGTCATGATGCCGGCCAGCAATAGATTTGTGGCGCAACCAGGCCTCCTTGATGTTCGTCAATTACAGCGCAGGGACCATGGTAACAGTTTCTACCCGAAGAGATCTTCGCCGCTGTGCCTGTGGAAAAACTCGATGGCTTTAACGCCACTTGCAGACTTCTTTAGAAACTTTATGGTTCTGCGGCGGACTGCATCGCCTGGGTGCCACGCGGATCCGGATGTTGCGGCAGAGCAACATGATGCAGGGAGGGGCCACGACGCACGGGAGCCGGGTCCCCTTCGTCGGGTCTTCCAGAACGCGGGGTTGCTTCTCGGCAGCCAGGGCCTCGCCGGGGTCTGTGGAGTGGCCGCGTTGGCACTCGCCGCTCGGGTGCTGGGCAGCGAGCAGTTCGGCATCCTCATCCTGATCCACGCCTACGCGCTGGTCGTGGCGACGGTGGTGCGGTTCAACGGCTGGTATGCCGTCATCCGCTACGGGACGATGTGCTTGAGCGAAGGCCGGCGAAGCGACCTGCAGGGAGTGATCCGCTTTACCAGCCTGCTTGATGCGGGCGGTGCCGCCGTCGGTGCTCTCGGTGCGGTGGCCGCTGCGCCTCTGCTCGGGCCGTGGCTGGGATGGCAGGACGTCATCGAGCTTGGGCAACTGTACAGCTTGACGATCATCTTCAATGCCGTCGATACCCCGATGGGGATCCTGCGGCTGTTCGACCGGTTCGACCTCATCGCGTGGCTGCGTCTGTGTTCGCCGGCGTGCCGCTGCCTTGGAGCCATCGCTGCCTTCGCACTCGGCGGCGACTTGCGTGTCTTCCTGACCATCTGGTTCGTCGCCGAGGTCGCGGATGCCGTGCTGCTCTGGGGGTTTGCTGTCCGCGAATTGGCCCGCCGCGGGTATCTCGCTGGCATGTCGTTCACCGTCCGGGGCCTGAGCCGGCCTCACCCAGGGATCTGGCGCCTGCTTTGGTCGACCAACCTGAACAGCACGCTGGGGATGGTTCTCGGGCGGATGACCACCCTGGTGCTGGGATCCGCCCTCGGTCCGGCAAGTGCCGGTTTCTACAGCGTCGCCACACAGTTCGCCGCCGTGTTTGACCGGCCTGTGGAGATGCTGCGCCGGACGATCTACCCCGAGCTGTCGCGGCTCAGTGCTGTCGCAGACGTCGCGGCAATGCGCGGGCTTGCGGTGCGCAGTGGGCTGCTGGTCGGGACGATCATGGTCCCGCTGGTGCTCGTCGTCGCCACCTTCGCCGAGTGGGTACTGGCCCTGGTCATGGGCGAGGGCTACATCGCCGCCGCGACCGTTCTCAGCTGGTTGATGGTCCGCCAGGCAATCCTGGCGTTCGGCTTTCCCCTCGGTCTGATGCTGGTGAGCCTCGGCCAGGCGACCGCACTTCTCAAGGTCAACCTCGTGACGAGCATGCTCTACGTCGCCCTGCTGATGGCGTCGCTGTCGCTGTGGGGTCTCGATGGTGCCGGTATCGCCGCGGCGGCGGCAGCCGCTCTTGCAACCGTGCTCAGCGGAACTGTCGTGGCCAGGATCGTCCGCCTCGGGCCTGGTGCAGCCATTACTACCTGAGGACCATCAGACCTCTCGTGCTGGAACAACAACGTTCCCTTCTCGGGGACCCCGGTTCATTGGTCGGATCAGGAAAGTATGCTATAATAATTTGCAGGTTGCAGGAGTGCCGGCGGCAGGAAAGGAGCGGCATCATGAAGTGCCGGGCGAATGTAGCCTTGGCTATAATCTGCGTGGGCCTCATTCCGGTAGAGGTCTACGCGGAAATGGTGTGCCACGAAATGGAAACAGGAGAAGCACTCTGCGATGACGGAACGCAGATGTATTATCGCAGCGAGCCTTCGGCCTCCTTTGTACCGCTCGACGAGGACACCGGGCTGAAGGTGCGAGCGTTCTTGGCAAGGAATGCCGGTGGTTCAGCGGCAGAAGACAGTGATAGCGCAGAAGGGGGCCACACGACCTTCTTCGGATCGAGTGGCTCGATCACGTCGGAAGGCGACTGCGTCTCGCTCAGCGCGCCCGGCGTCAGCTTCATGGGATCGGGTTGTTAAAGGGAGAACGCGCCGGCCGCGCCGGTGATGTCGAGCGGTTTACGAGCGGCGTCGGATCGCCACCTATGGGATGGGCAGAGACCCGGCTGTCAGAAGAAATCCCTCTTTCGACCTGTTGGGCTTGTGTCGCTAGAGAATAGGAGGTCCAGCGTGATCTTGGCGCCTCAGCGCTCGCAGAACCGGCGCAAGGCGGCGGGGTCCGGGATCTTGACGACGGTGCCCTCGCTTTCCACCCCGAGCCGGCCCAGCCGGGCGAAGGCCCGCGAGAGGCTTTCCGGTGTGATGCCGATGCGCGCAGCGATGACCGCCTTGCGGTGAGGCAAGGCTATGCTCGTCGCTCCCGGCGTTTGGTCGAGCAGGTCGAGGAGATACAGGGCGAGCCGCCGCCCCGGCGTCTGCGTCTTCAGCTGCAGCAGCTCCTGCATCAGCCGGATCTGCCAGCGGTGCAGGCAGCCCAGCATCCTCATTGCCAGGTCCGGATCGTCGCGCAGCAGGCGCATCAGTGTCGTATCGCGGACGCTGACTAGCCGCGAGCCGGCCGCCACCTCGGCATTCACAGGGTAGCGACCGGTGGCGAAGATGGCGGCCTCCGCGAACGAGGCGCCGGTGCCGATGACCTCGATCGTGGTCTCGTGGCCGTCGTTGTTCAGCGCGAAGAGGCGAACGTAGCCTTCGACGACGGCGAAGAACCGGTCGGCCGGATCGCCGGCGGAGAACAGAAGGCTGTCGTCACCGTAGGTGGTCACCGCCGCCTCGGCCGTCAGCGCCCGAACCTCGTTGGGGCGAAGCTCCGCCAGCATCGGCAGGCGGAGAAGGCAGTCGACGTCAGCGGCCTGGAGTCGGGTGATCATCTATTTCCAGCCCAGATCTTCGCTCGCGTACCGGCGCTCCAACGCCGGCCTTGGGCCGAAACAACCCCCCGGAGATTACGCAACCTTCAAATTCCACCCACTTCCGCGACACCACCGTCTCAACCAGTTTGGACAGTTCGCTTACCTCTGGCGACAGGGGGCGCAGCCGTGCTAGCCTAGTGCACTGCAACATATGCACACTGCAGCGCACACGGATGGCACGGGTGGCCAAGGCCTTCTTGACCGAGTTAGGACAAGTGCTTCACGAGGAGCACTTCCGCATTCTTTCGCTCATCTGCGGCCTTGAATACCGCGTAGGCGGTGCCGAGGGGAGGCGGCCAATCGATCCCTGTGACGTGGACGAGAAGGAGCACCTCCAGGAACTCATCGTCTCCCTCGACCAGATCGTCGACCACAACCGGTTCGAGGAGGCGGTGCTGTTCCCGCTGCTCTGCAGCAGCGGCGGGAGCGAGCTCACCTCGCTGCTCACCCAGGAACACGACAGCATCGGCCCGTGCGCGCGTTGCGTCAGGAACATCGCCGCGGAGATCTTGGCGCACGGCATCAACGCCAAGCGATGGGGACGGTTTCAGGACGCTGCCAACGAGCTGGCGGCCGAGATGATGGCGCACCTGCAAAAGGAGGAGATGGCCGTCGTCCAGCAGCTCCGTGCCTTCCTTGACGCGGAGACCGATCATCGGCTCGCCGTGAAGCACCGCCGGGAGCGCCCGCCCACCCGGATCAAAGCCGCGTTCCAGCCGGCCTGAAGAGCCGTTCGCGGGCATGGGAGCCCCGTTGGCGCAGGGCTAGCCAGGGGCGATTGGACCATGGCCGACCTGAAAATCACACCAGCAGAACTGGGCACGCTGGGCCGCTCGGCGCAGCCCAGGAGTGCCGTTTCAGCGGCGTGAGAGAGGCGCGCCGGGCCAAACCCCGCCTCAGCGGCTTTCCGGGTGCCCTACAAGGCCTATGAGGCCAACGTCCCGTTCTTCGTCACCAAGCCGGGCGACCAATGCCTGGGGATCTTCGTACCGGGATGTGGCGTTTGCCCGCCTAATGGGAGCGCACATTGACGAAAAACAAAAGCCGGTCAGCCCTGGTGAGATGAGTGCTGCGCAAACACTTTATGAAGCTATGCACAATAGAACCTGTGCAAAGTTTGCCCGCCGGATCAGCCGGCGTGCTCCCAGCCCCCCAGGGTGATCGCGGCATAGCCTCGCTCGTGCATGAACGGCTCGAGAACGGAGAGCGACGGGAACTCGACGATGAACTCGCGGACGATATCGGCGAGGAGCTGGCCGCCGAGGACGGCGCGGTGCTTGGGGCCGAGACAGAGGGCATACCAGCCCTCGAGATCGCTGAGCGTGACGATGCCGCGG
>JALOTB010000178.1 GCA_025458165.1 Chromatiaceae bacterium
CGGGTGAAGAGCGTCTGCTCGGCGGCCCACTGGGCGTTGCGCTGCGCGGTCGCCTGCTCGGTGGTGGCGGCGAGCGCCCATTGCCCGAGATCCTCGTGGGTCTGCACGATGCCCTTCTCGAGGAAGCCCACGAGCGCGGTCATCACCATGTAGTTCTGCGCATCGACCCCGGCACCCGCCAAGGCATCGAGCGCCATCTGGAGCTTGGTCAGCACATCCCCGGGGGCGGCGAGGCGGAGCTCCGCCTGCAGGCTCGCGGTGAGCGCCGGGATGAACTCCACCGTGGTGTACTGGGCGAGCCGGTTCCAGGCGAGGTCGCAGGGCAGGAGCTCCGCCGTGGGTCCCAGCACCAGCTCGGTGGTGGGGATGCTCAAGTCGGCCCGTAGCGCCGTCTCCCAGCCCGGGTCGCGCAGGATGTCATCGATCCCGCGCGCGCCGATGTCGACCGCATAGAGCGTGCAGTCGGCCACGTAGTTGATGAAGGAGCGTTCCACGTCCGCCCCCGGGGTCGGGCTGTTGGCGGCGCCCAAGGTCAACCGCGAGAGCGTACCCTTGCGCACGCTCATCAACGCTTGGAGCGCATCGGCAAAGCCGCTGTCGGTCATCGCCGGGGTCGAGAACGCCTGCTCGAAGAGCCGGGTCACCCCGTAGCCGACGTTCGACATCAGCGAACCGATCGCCGCGGGACCCAGGGGCACGTTGTCCACCACCCGCACCGCCCCCGAGTAGGCGTCCTCGATCGCCACCCGCGTGGTGGGCCCGAACATCACGGCATAGATCACCCAGGCGACCAGGAGGTTCTGGAAGCGGATGCCGCGCGCCCCTTGGAGGATGCCCTGGAACAGCACCAGGATCACCCCGATCAGGAACCCAAGACCCGCGAGCTGGCGGAAGTCCCCGGTGCCGGTGATCATGGCGATGGCGTTGAGGATCGCCGCCAGATACGCCGAGTCCCCGATCGAGTAGAGCTCCCACATGGCTCAGGGCTGGGTGGTCGCCCCGGGGTGGGCCTGGGCCGAGGTCAAATAGCGGCGGCCCTTGATGGTGTCGATCAGCCCCTGGTAGTAGGTGAGCAGCGTCTGGGCGTTGCCGTAGCGCTCCGAGAGGAGCGCGTACTCGCGAAAGAGCTGGGCACGCGCCGCCTCGATCTGGGCGAGGAGCTGCTTCCCGTAGGCGTGCTCATGCAGCGCCGCGGCCTGCTCGACCGCAAACAGGAGATCGTTGAGGATCACTTGGGTGAGCTCGCTCGCGATCACCGGAGCGGCCTGCTCGACGAAGAGCCGGGCCATCCCTTCATCGTGGCGCGCGAGCGTGCGAATCCCAGCCCCCAGCCCATTGGGGGCGTACTGCAGGAAGGCCTGCTCGGCGTCACTCACGGCCCCAATCCCGCTGCGGAACTTGCCGACCAGGCCGATCGTCTCGGTGCCGGCCGCATAGGGGCGCACGCCTAAGAGCACGTCCTTCACCCGCTGGATCATGCCCGGGAGGCTTGCCTCGACCACCGCCGGGGCGCGGCAGCCGTTCTCACTGCGGTCGATCGCCCCGCCCAAGGGGCCGCACTGGTAGAGGCGCAGCCGATGGGGCCAGGCGTTGTCCCACGCGCTCACCGCCTCGCGGTCGCGGGTGCCGTTTAAGAGATCCGTGGCCTTCAGGAGATTGCCCGGCAGATGGGTGATGCGGTGGTTCTCGCCCTGGCCGTCCGGGGCGGGTTCCGGGGGCCCCACGATCACCGTGCCGGTGAGGCTCATGATGGCCTCCAGCAGGAGATCGTCCCCATCGGCGAACCAGCCCGCCGCCCCGCGGCGTTTCAGGGCCTGCCACACCAGGTTGCCTTCGAGCTGGGTCTTGTCCTCCGGGGGCAGGGTCTTGACCTGCGCGATCGGGTCCACCCCGGTGGTGGCCGAGCGGGTCTCGAAGACATCCCCCAAGCCCTTCACCATGCCCCACAGCGAGGTGTTGTCCTTGTGCTTCACATCGAAGGCATCGGCCACATCGTTGACCAACCCCTTGGCGAGCTGGCAGGAGTTGGCGAAGCCTTGGTTCAGCGCCTGGATCTTCTTCTGCAGCGTTTCCATGGTCTCCAGGCACTCCTTGCACATGGCCCCCAGGGCGACCTCGAAGGCGTAGCCCGCGGCGTTGGCCGCAATGGCACGCAGGAGATTTTGAAACTGCTCGGCGCTGATGAACGAGAAGGAGCCGGCGAAGAGGTCGATGCCGCCGCAGCCGGCGCTGAACGAGGGCGGCACGAAGTGCCACAGCGACTCGTTCATGATGCGGTTGCGCGCCGCGAGCGAGCCGCCGGTGACCACCCCGCGGCGCTGGCCGAGATGGGCGGTGGGCGCGGTGTGATTGAGCAGCGTGTTGAAGAGATCGTCCATCTGCTCGCCGAGGCCGACGGCGTGGGCGGGGGTCCCGAATCCGAGCGCGAGGAAGGCGCTCAACGCGAGGCCAATCAGACCAGCATGGAACCTGACCGAGATGCGCTTTGCCGTCGTGGCCATGGGGCACCCCTCAGAACGTCGGCGCCGCGGAGCGCGCCAGCGCCCGCAGGGCCGCGAGCAACCGCTCCGGGTCCTCGGGCAGGGGCTCGGGCAACGCCTGGGGATCAAGGCGCAGCTCCGCGGTGACCGCGCGGGTGCGGGCGTGCTCGGCGGGGCTGATCCAGCCCGCCTCGGCGGCGGCAAGGATCAGGCGCTCCTCAAGCTGGGCGAGCGAGAGGAGCCCCTGGGCGAGCGGCACCAGGCCCGTGGGCGGGCGGGCGAGGAACATCGCCGGGGTGGAGACCACCCCGAGCGCCGCGGCCTGACCGGCGTCGGTGCGGTAGGCGGGAAACTCCCCGCCGGGGAGCGGGGCACCGTCGAGCGAGACGGGGAGGATGTCGAAGCCGTAGCGGGCCGCGAGGAGCCTGAGCAGCGGGGCCTGCGCCTCGCAGTAGGGGCAGTCGGCGCGAAAGAAGAACAGCACCCCGGCCCGGGTGGCGAGCTCGGCGAGCACTGCCGCGCGCTGGGTGCCGCTC
>JALOTB010000003.1 GCA_025458165.1 Chromatiaceae bacterium
CGCTCGCGGGTGAAATCGCTGGCGCCGATCCGGGCGCTGGCGGCGAACTCGGGGGAGAACAAGAATTTCTTTATGGGTGTATAAAGATTCTCAAATTCGCCCGATCAGTTGAATATCGCTCGCGGTAGGTTCGACGGCTTTGGGTCTAAGGACCATGGGGGGGACTCCTGCAGGGTGGTTGAACAGGCGTATTTTATCGCAGAATCAGTGCGTTGTAGCTAACTTAATGGCATTGGGGTGGAACCTAAGGGCGACCTCGAGAAATCCCAACCCTGGGATCTTTGAAGACGCCAAGCGCACAGTGCGATTTCCGCTTCGCTTCATGTGGAAGCGCTTGGGCACTTGACCATCGCGGCACGTCCCTGTGCCGCACGGGCACCTTGAATCCGTCAACGTGCCCTTAAGGCCGCCGTCCCTGATCCTTGGCGGCGAGCGCCTTGGGCGGGTCACCACGGCGGGCGTTCTGCCCCTGGCTCCGGCCGCTTGCGGGGCAGGCCTGAATGGTCTTGTTGATGTTCACTTTACCCTCTTGGTAAGTGCTGTTCGTATTTGCCTCTCCGCATTGGAACGTGCGGTTGATGTTGACCTTACCGGTCTGGGTGGTGGTATTGAAGCTCTCTTGGGCGAAGCTCGGATAAGCGAGTGCTGCGAGCAGGCCGAAGGCAAAAGGCCGAAGCCACGGGGTGGAAGGCGTCATGGGCGTCTCCTGGACTGGTTGAACCTCGCGGTCATCCCGAGCCGCAGCCGCGTCTCGGCCCGTTGCGGCCGAGGCAGCGGCTATTGGCCGCGCTTACGGTCGGGATAGCGAAGCTGCTCGTACTGGTATTGGCGCACCTTGTTGCTGTTGAGCTCGCCGGTCTGCACCGTCTGCGCCCAGTTGGATTGGCCGGCCTGCACCGTGCGGCTGTAGTTGCGCTGGCAGTCTTGCTCGATCGCCGAGCGGTTGACCCGGTCGTTCTGGACGCTGACGTTGAAGCAGGGACTTTGGGCCGGGTCGCGCGCGGGCTCGCCGTGGACCAGAGTGGCCGCGGCGAGCAGCGCCGCGACGAGGGGGAAGCTGAGAGTTTTCATGGGCGTGTATCCTGATGGCTGATGGCGGTTTGGCCGACACCCGACGCGCGGGTGTCGGCGTCCTGATCAATCCCGGTCGCTGCCGCGCTTGCCGCCGCGCTCGGAGAAGCTGCGCTGATCGGTCAGGTTGTAGTTCATCTGACCGAATTGGCCGGTCTGATTCCAGTTCTCCTCGCCGCGCTGGCGGGTGCGGTTGGCATTGTCGCGGCCTTCCTGGTACGTGGCGTTGTCGTTGAGTGAGCCCCGCTGATAAGTGTCGTTGGTGTTGATACGCCCTTCCTGAATGGTGGTGTTCACATTGGTCCCGGCGGCGAGGGGGCCGGCGAGCGCGGCAAGGGCAGTGGCCAGGGTGAGCGCCAGGAGCTTAGCAGTCGTCTTCATGTTATGAGCCTCTTGAATGGGTGAAGGTCGTCAGGTTTGGGGAACACCGCGGCCGCGGCGTTTGTGCCTGTGGTCGTGTCATTGGCCCTTCAGGTGACCGTGAAAGATCCCATGCCTCCGATTTTTCACGGCACATCCCTGTGCCGCACGGGCGCCTTGGTGTTTCATGGTGCCCTTCAATCGCCATTGGGCCTCCCCAAGACGGGATGCGTTCATCCCGTCCTGGGGCGCACTGTATTCGCGTTCGGCTGAACGACTCCTGAACGAACAGCGATTGCAGGAGATCGATCGAGCGGGGTGTTGGACCATCCTTCGCGTAATGGGTCAGGGGCGCTGGGCGGGGATTGGGGGTGCTCTCGACCTGCTGCGGCGGGGCTGGCCCGTGCGCGCCCCGCGCGACAGCGGCTTGGTCCGTGCCGTCGGGGCCAAGCGCCCGGGTGGTCACTCCGATGGACGTTGCAACGACGAGCGGCCCCGCTCAATCCCTGAGTCAGAAGCGCGGATGGTGGCGGCAGAGGGCATCTTGAGCAGGGGGCGCTCGCCGCTGGCGATGGGCGAGCTTGGAGCGGAGGCGGGTGTCGCCGAAGAGGGGCTCGACGCGGGGGGTGGCGTGAGCCACACCCCGCGGGCTGAGGGGCAGCGGCCGTTGGGCAATGCCGCCCTGGAGACCCTCCTAGGGGCAGGGCCGCGCGGTTGGTGCCTGGTGCTCGAACCGCTTACCCAGGTCCTCGACCTCGGCCGTCGTCAGCCGACCGGGGCGAGAGTCGCTGCGGTACCCGCCGGCCCTCGCCAGGCCGGTCGTACTCGCGCCGCAGCGGACCGCGGGCCTCCTCGACGATGGTTGCGGGCCCAGGCGCAAAGGGTGCTGCGCGGATCACCGGCATCCTCCGCACCAGCCCAAAACAGCCCCTCGACTGCTGCTTTGGCCTTGTGCTCTGGGACTACTCGCGGCATCGGGGGAGGTCTCCTTGGCTCCGGGTTGCCAACCCACGGATATCCCTTGGGCCGGCCAGGCGACCGACCCCTCCTCGCATCGACTGCAGGCCCAGGACCTGACCGGCTCACCGGCTGCACCGGGCCTTCCCGAGCTTCTCCAAGTACCGCTGGTGGTACTCCTCGGCGGGATAGAAGGCGCTGGCCGGGGTGATCTCCGTCACGATTGGACGCGCCAGCGTTTGGGCGTGCCGGTCCAGCGAGGCGCGGGCGGCGGCGGCCTGCTGGGGCGAGTGCGTCAGGATCAGGCTGCGGTACTGGGTGCCGACGTCGGGACCCTGGCGGTTGGGGGTGGTCGGGTCGTGCTCGCGCCAGAACACCGCGAGCAGGTCCTCGTAGCTGATCCGCGCCGGGTCGTACTCGACCTGAACCACCTCGGCGTGGCCGGTGCGGCCGCTCGATACCTGGTGGTAGGTCGGGTCCGGCGTGCCCCCGCCGGCATAGCCCACCCGGGTGCTCAGCACGCCGTCGAGCGCGCAGAAGTCCGCCTCGGCGCCCCAAAAGCAGCCCATGCCGAAGGTGGCGAGCTCGGTGGCGGATGCCTTGGCGGCCGCCGACACGGCGGGGGGGTTGGTGAAGAGCCGGGCGTACTCGCCGTAGCCCTCCCGTTCCAGATCGGCCGCGGGGATGAAGCGCAGGGCCGCGGAGTTGATGCAGTAGCGCAGCCCGGTCGGCGCCGGCCCGTCGTCGAAGACGTGCCCGAGGTGGGAGTCGCCGAAGCGCGAGCGGACCTCGGTGCGCGTCATCCAGAGCTTGCGGTCCTCGCGCTCGACGATGAGATCGGGCTCGAGCGGGGAGTGGAAGCTCGGCCAGCCGGTGTCGGAGTCGAACTTGTCGCGCGAGCTGAACAGGGGCTCGCCGGAGACGACGTCGACGTAGATCCCATCCTCGTGGTGATCCCAGTAGGCGTTGCGGAAGGGCGGCTCGGTGCCGTCCTTTTGGGTGATGTGGTACTGCTCCGGGGTGAGCCGCTGCTTGAGCTCGGCCTCGGTCGGGCGCTGCCAGCGCTGGACATCGCCGGCGCGGGGGCAGTCGCGCTGCTCGACGGCGTCGGCCGGCGCGGCGACGGCCTCGGGGCTTGGTCCGCACCCGCCGAGTACGAGGGCCAGCGCGGCACCGGCCAGCGCCAGGGTGGGGAGCATTCGGGCTTCGAATTGCATGTTGCCCTCCTTCGGGACGGCTCGCTGCAGACCTGCCGGTGAGGCAGCGTCGCCCTCGGTTTGGTTCACCCCGCCCAGACTCGGGCGGGCGATTGCCTGACCGGCTCAAACCCCGCTAGGCTCTGACGCGGCCGATGGTCGCCCGGTCTCGGCGTCCAGTCACCGCCGTCGGCCCCATCCGCCTGGCTACACCCGTACCCGTCGTCTCCGATCTCCACCCTCCCCATGGCGCCTCTCGATCCCCGCGCGCTCCTCAAACAGATCCCGCCGCGTCCGGGTGTCTACCGCATGATCGACGGGGCCGGACAAGTCCTATACGTCGGCAAGGCCAAGGACCTGCGGCGGCGGGTCGGGAGCTATTTCAGCCGCTCACTCAACCGGCGCCTCCAGGTGATGGTCGGGCAGATCGCGGACGTCGAGGTCACCGTGACCCGCACCGAGGGCGAGGCCCTGCTGCTGGAGAGCAACCTGATCAAGTCGCTGCGCCCGCGCTTCAACGTGGTGCTGCGGGACGACAAGAGCTACCCGTACATCCGCCTCACGGTCTCCGAGACCTTCCCTCGACTCGCCTTCCACCGCGGCTCGACCAAGGGGCCGGACCGCTTCTTCGGCCCTTATCCCAGCGCCTGGGCGGTGCGCGAGACGCTGCAGCTCCTGCAGAAGCTCTTTCCGGTGCGCCAGTGCGAGGACGGCTTCTTCCGCAACCGCTCGCGGCCCTGTCTCCAGTACCAGATCAAACGCTGCAGCGGACCCTGCGTCCGTCTGGTGAGCCCCGAGGACTACGCGGTGGACGTCGACCACACGATCAAGTTCCTGGAGGGGCGCACCGACGAGGTGATCGGCGAGCTCCTCGCGCGCATGGAGGCGGCGGCCGCGGCCCTAGAGTTCGAGCGCGCCGCGGTGCTCCGCGATCAGGTCGCGACCCTGCGCCGCATCCAGCAGCGCCAGTACGTGAGCGGGGAGAGCGGGGACCTCGACATCATCGCCTGCGCCCAGGAGGGCGGGGTGACCTGCGTGCAAGTCTTCTTCATCCGGGCCGGGCGCAACCTTGGCAACAAGGCGTTCTTCCCGCAGGTCCCAGAGGATACCGACGAGGGCGGGGTGCTCGCGGCCTTTCTGACCCAGTTCTACGCGGGCAAGCAGGTCCCGGCCGAGATCATCGTGAGTGCAGAGCCGGAGGAGCGCGAGCTCCTGGAGCGTGCGCTGGGCGAGCAGGCCGGCCGCCGGGTGGTGATCAAACCGCGCGTGCGCGCCGACCGGGCGCGTTGGCTGGAGATGGCACGGGGCAACGCGGTGCTCGCCCTCAAGTCCCGCCTGGCGAGCCAGGCCGGCTTTACCCAGCGGCTGGAGGCCCTGCGCGACGCCTTGGAGCTCGACGAGCTGCCCGATCGTATGGAGTGCTTCGACATCAGCCATACGGGCGGCGAGCGCACGGTGGCCTCCTGCGTGGTGTTCGACGCCGAGGGTCCGCGCAAGTCCGACTACCGGCGCTTCAACATCGAAGGGATCACCTCCGGCGACGACTACGCCGCTATGCACCAGGCGCTCACCCGACGCTACACCCGCGTCAAGCAAGGCGAGTACCCGCTCCCGGATCTACTCTTCATCGACGGCGGGCGCGGCCAGCTCGCGGCGGTGGAGGCGGCCCTGCAGGAGCTCGCCGTCTCCGGGCTCACCCTAGTCGGTGTTTCCAAGGGGCCAGACAGACGCCCAGGCACTGAGCAGCTCTGGTTGTCCGGCCGCAACACCGCCGTTATACTCTCGGCCGACTCACCGGCCATGCACCTGGTGGAGCAGATCCGGGACGAGGCCCACCGATTCGCCATCACCGGCCACCGTCAGCGCCGGGCCAAGGCGCGCACCCGCTCCCCGTTGGAGGAGATCGCCGGCATCGGCCCCAAGCGTCGCCAGACCCTCCTTCGCGCCTTTGGCGGTTTGCAGGGGTTAGAGCGTGCCGGTGTCGAGGACATCGCCCGCGTGGACGGCATCAGCCGCAAGCTGGCGGAGCACATCTACGACGCCCTCCACGGGCAGGGGCAGCGAGCCTGACGGGCATGTGGACCACCCCCAACCTGCTGACGCTGCTTCGCATCCTATTGATCCCGGTCTTCGTGGGTGTGTTTTACGCCCCCGTGCCCTGGGCCCGGTTGGCCGCTACCCTGGTGTTCACCGCCGCGGCGATCACCGACTGGCTCGACGGTTGGCTGGCCCGGCGCTGGGGCCAGACCTCCGCGCTCGGGGCCTTTCTTGACCCGGTCGCCGACAAGCTGATGGTGGCCGTGGCCCTGGTGCTGCTGGTCCAGGCCGACCCGCGTGCCGCGCTCGCGCTGCCCGCGGCCGTCATCATCGGGCGGGAGATCGCCGTGTCGGCGCTGCGCGAGTGGATGGCGGAGCTCGGCGCCCGCACCCGCGTCGCTGTCTCGATGGCCGGAAAGTTCAAGACCATCGCTCAGATGGTCGCGATCATCCTGCTGATCCTCGAGACCCCGATCCTGGACCTGCCGCTCTATGAGCTGGGGTTGGTCCTGCTCTACATCGCCGCTTTCCTGACCCTCTGGTCCATGGTGCTGTACCTGCGGGCGGCCTGGCCGAGCCTGACCGCCGAGCAGCCGGGCAAAGGCTAGGAGGGCGACGAGCCGGTCGGGGATTGACAGCGAGGGCCGCACCTGTAGAATCGCGACTCTCGCAGGCGGGAATAGCTCAGTTGGTAGAGCACAACCTTGCCAAGGTTGGGGTCGCGAGTTCGAGTCTCGTTTCCCGCTCCAGATTAAAGACGTAAGGCCGCGCACTGCGCGGCCTTATCGTTTGCGCCGCATCCGTCCCGAGGCGACCGCGCCCATGGACTTCCTCTCGGCCGTCATCCTGCTCTTCATTATCATGGACCCGCTGGGGAACATCCCGTTGTTCCATGCCTTGCTGGAGCGCTATCCCAGGCGCCAGCGTCTCGGGATCATCGCGCGTGAGCTGCTGATCGCCTACGGCGTCCTGGTGCTGTTCCTCGTTGCGGGGGAGGCGATCCTGCGGCACCTCGGGCTTGAGCAGCCGGCGTTGGGGGTGGCCGGCGGGGTGGTGCTCTTTCTGATTGCGCTGCGGATGGTGTTCCCGGAGCTCGGGGCGCAGGCCGCCGCCGAGCGCGGCGACGAGGAGCCCTTCATCGTGCCGCTGGCGGTGCCGATGATCGCGGGCCCGTCGGCGATCGCCGCGATCCTCTTGCTGGTCAGCAACGAGCCGGCGCGGATGCTCGACTGGTGGGGGGCGGTGACCATCGCCTGGGTCGCGAGCGCCGCGGTCCTGCTGGGCTCGGGGCTGCTGATGGAGATGCTCGGGCAGCGCACCCTGCGCGCCCTAGTGCGGCTCTCCGGGATGCTGCTGATCATGATGGCGGTGCAGATGCTGATGGACGGCGTCGCCCTCTATCTTGCGACGATTGGCTGAGGACGCGGCGGCCCCCTGAGGACCCCGCAGGTGGGCAAGGATGCGTTCCTGCAGCCAAGGCCTGGGCCGGCCGGGCAGGGGCCCGCTGACGAATCCGACGTGACCACCCCGAGCGGACAGCTCCAGGCTGACCCCCGGCCCGAGCTCGCCGACGCGTGGTACCGTGTGCGGGAACATGAAGGGGTCGTCGGCCGCGTGCAGGATCAGGGTCGGCGTGACGATGTGGCGCAGGTACGGCCGTGAGCTGGATCGGGCGTAGTAGTCCTCGGCCCCGGCGAAGCCATGGAGGGGTGCGGTGATCCGCTCGTCGTAGTCGAAGAGATCGCGGATTTGGTCGAGATCGACCGTGAGCGGGGAGGGGATGCGCGCGAATTTGGCGCGGTAGGAGGCCTTGAGCCGGTCGAGGAGGTGGCGCCGGTAGAGGCGCGAGACCCCGAGGTTCAAGCGCAGCATGGCATCGCGCAGTACAAAGGGGACGGATACTGCGACTGCCATGCGTAGGCGCGGCTCGCGCGTCTCCCCGAGATGCTTGAGCAGCAGGTTGCCGCCGAGCGAGAAGCCGATGGCGGCGTGGATCGGCGCGCCCCCTTCGGCCGAGAGGTGATCGAGCACGGCGGCGAGGTCCTCGCTAGCCCCCGAGTGGTAGCTGCGGGGGAGGCGATTGGGCTCGCCGCTGCGGCCGCGCAGATACAGGAAGGCGGGCCGGTAGCCGCCTCGCGCGAGCGCGCTCAGGGTCGCGGCGGCGTAGTGCGAGCGCAGGTCCCCTTCAAGCCCGTGGATCACCAGGACCGTCGGTCCGTGCCCATCGCCCACCGCGAGGTCGAGAAAGTCGCCGTCGTCGAGCTCGAGGCGCAAACGTCGCAGCGCCAGGGGCGGGCGGCGGGCGAAGAAGGTTGGCCACAGGGTTTGAAGGTGCGGCCCCGGTGCCCACCAGGCGGGTCGGAAGGCGCTTTCCCGGATGATCCCCATGGCCCGTTCATTGTGCCTGCCGGCGGTAGAGGGCGGCGTAGAGCCCATCGCCGGTGATGAGCTCCTCGTGGCGGCCCTGCTCGGCGATCCGCCCGTTTTCGAACACCAGCACCCGGTCGGCCTGGCGCACGGCGCTCAGGCGGTGGGCGACGATGATCGTCGTGCGCCCCGCCAGGAAGGCGTTGAGCGCCCGGTGCAGACGCTCCTCGGTCTCGGTGTCGAGCGCCGAGGTGGCCTCGTCGAGGATGACGACCTTGGGATCGGCGAGCGCCATGCGGGCGACCGCGAGTCGTTGGCGCTGCCCACCGGAGAGGCGTACGCCGCCCCGACCCATGAGCGTGTCGAGCCCCTGGGGCAGGGCCTCGGCGACCTCGCGGAGCTGGGCGACCTCCAGGGCCTGCCAGAGCGCCGCCTCGGGCAACTCCTGCCCGAGCGTCAGATTGGCCCTTAGGCTGTCGTTGAAGATGGCCGGGTGCTGGAGCACGGTGGCGACGTTCGCGCGCACCCGGTCGAGGCCGATCTCCTCCACCGGGACGCCATCGTAGAGCACGCGCCCGGAGCGGGCTGGGTAGAGCCCGATCAGGACCTGCACCAGGGTGGTCTTGCCCCCGCCGCTCGCGCCGACCAGGGCGACCTTCTCCCCCGGCGCGATCGCGAGCGAGACGCCGTCGAGCACGAGCGGGCCCCCGCCGTAGGCAAAGCAGAGATCGGCCACCTCGACCGCGACCGTGCGCTTGCCGGCGAAGGGGTCGCGCAGGTGGGGCCATTCGGGCTCGAGGCGGATGTCCACCAGCCGATTGATCCGTGCGAGGGCCGCATCCGCGCTGTGGAAGGCGTACTGTACCCCGAGCAGCTCTTGCACCGGGCCCAGCATGAACCAGAGATAGGAGAAGACCGCCAGCATCTGCCCGATGCTGAGATCCGAGAAGACGACCATCAGCATGCTCAGCGCGCGAAAGACGTCGACCCCGAAAAGGAAGACGGTCGAGGCGGTGCGCGCCCCCGCCTCGCTGCGCCAGGCGTAGCGGGCGGAGCGGTCGCGGATGGCACGGGAGCGATCGACCATGCGCGCGATGTAATGGCGCTCGCGGTTGGCGGCGCGGATCTGCTGGATGGCCTCCAGGGTCTCGGCGAGCGACTCCTGGAAGGCCTCGAAGGCGGCGTTCTCCCGCCGCTTGAGGGCCTTGACCCGGCGCCCGAAGACGGTGGTGAGATAGATCACCGCCGGGTTCAAGAGCAGGATGAAGAGCGCGAGCGGCCAGTGCATCCAGAGCAGCACCACCGCCGTGCCGAGGATGGCGAGCACCGCCACCAGGGACTTGGCGATGGCCCCACCGATGAACTGGTCGATAGCGTCGAGGTCGGTGACCAGGTGCGAGGCGACCCGCCCGCTGCCGAGGGTCTCGTACTCCGCCATCGAGACCCGCTGCAGGCGCATGAGCAGGTCGCGGCGCATCTGGAAGATGATGTCCTTGGAGACTCGGGTGAACTGGCGTGTCTGCCAGACCTCCAGGGCCAGCGCGAGCAGGCGCAGCCCGAGCGTGATCGCGAGCACCGCCAGGACGTAGGCGATCGGGCCCTGCCAGGACGCCGGATAGACCTGGTCCATGAGCCCGACCAGGGTCCCTGGCCGGTCGAGCAGGACCTCGTCGACCAGCAGCGGCATGAGGAGGGGCACCGGCACACTCGCCAGGGTAGCGAGGACGGTGACCAGATTGGCGAGGACCAGCTCGCGGCGGTGGCGCAGCACGCGGTCGAGCAGATCTCGCCAGGTGTAAGGCGTCTCGCGCAGGGGCGCGCGGTCGCTGGGGGAGGCTGGTCGCATCGGGTAGGGTCGAAGAGAGGCCAGCAGCTTATCACGAAGGCCCTCGCCGGACGGCAAGGGGGGTCGTCCGTGCCCCGATCGCCACCTGATCAGTTCCTTCCAACCCGTCGTTCCGGCAGGGCATGCCGGGGGATTGCCGGAATGCGGTCGCCATGGGTGGCTGTCCGCGGCACTTGCCTATGGTCTGGATACCGGCGATCCATGCCGGTATGGCGGCCCCTCGAGCTTCTCGGCTCAAAGCGATAGGTCGTCAGCCGCGCCCGGGATGTCGATTGAGCGCCGGAAATGCGCTCGCCTATAATCGCGCCGCAAGGCCGGGGGTCCCCCCGGTCACAGAGGGGCTCAGGCAGATGCGGACCAAGACTCTCCTCCTTCTCGGTGTGATCGGCCTTGGGTTCGCCGCCGCCAGCCCCGCCGAGGACCTCATCGGGATCTACGACCTCGCCGTGAAGAGCGACCCGGTGCTGCGTGAGGCCGAGCAGACCCTCTACGCGACCCGGGAGGTCGAGCCCCAGGCCCGCGCCCTGTTGCTGCCGAGCTTCGCCGTCACGGCGAATGCCGACTACCGCGATGACGACATCGACGGCCCGCTGATCAATCGTCGGGAGAGCTACTCGCAAACCGGCGCACGGGCGGTGGTCAACCAGTCGGTCTACAACCGCGGGGACTGGATGCGGCTGTCGCAGACCAAGAACACCATCGCCCAGGCCGAGGCCCAGTACCGGGGCGCCGAGATCGACCTCATGGTGCGCACCACCGAGGCCTACTTCGCGGTGCTGCGGGCGTCTGACCTGGTGCGGGTACAGGAGTCGCTGCTGCGCGCCAACGAGCGACAGCTCGAGCAGTCCAAGCAGCGCTTCGAGGTCGGTCTGGTCGCTATCACCGACGTCAACGAGAGCCAGGCCGCCTATGACCGCTCCCGCGCCGATGTGATCAGCGCGATGAACCGGCTCGACAATGCCTGGGAGGCCCTGAGGCGCATCGTTGGACCGATCAGCGTCCCGCTCGCCCGACTTGGGGACAAGCTGCCGCTCTCACCGCCTGAGCCCAACGACATCGACCAGTGGGCACAGACCGCGCTGACCAACAACTTCGGCGTCATCGCGGCCCAGCAGGCGGCCGAGGCGGCGAAGAAGCAGATCGAGGTCGAGCGCTCGGGCCACTACCCGAGCTTCGACGTGCAGGCCGGCTACGACGTCTTCCGCACCGAGTCCGACTTCGCCAATGATCGGAACAGCGCCTTCGTGAGCCTCAACATGACGCTGCCGATCTACCAGGGCGGCGCCGTGACCTCGCGCACGCGCCAGGCCGGCTTCGATCTGGGGGCGGCCCAGGAGCGGCTCGACCAGCAGCGCCGCTTGGTCAACAACAGCGTCAAGGACGCCTTCCGCGGCGTGATCTCCAGCATCAGCGACATCGAGGCGCGTCAGGCCGCGGTCGTCTCCGCCCGCAGCGCCCTGGAGTCGACCCAGGCCGGGCTCGAGGTCGGGACGCGTACCCAGGTCGATGTGCTCAATGCCCAGCGAAACCTCTTTCAGGCGGAGTTCGAGTACCTGAGCGCCCGCTACGACTACATCATCAATGGGGTTCGTCTGCATCAGGCGACCAGCACCCTGACGCGCGATGTGCTGGTGCGGGGTAATGCCTGGCTGTCCCCTAAGGATGCGGTCCCTCCGCCCGGGAGCTGATCCAGGGCTTGCCCCGATCGGCCCGTCCAGGCAGCGCCTGTCCCGCTAGGGATCACCATGTCCGGCAACAGCTTCGGCAAGCTCTTCGTCACCACGACCTTTGGTGAGAGTCACGGGCCGGCGATCGGCGGGATCGTCGACGGTTGTCCGCCTGGGCTCGCGCTCGGTGCGGAGGACCTCCAGCAGGACCTCGACCGGCGCCGCCCGGGCAAGTCCCGCCACACCACCCAGCGGCGCGAGTCGGACCGGGTGGAGATCCTCTCGGGGGTCTTCGAGGGCGTCACCACCGGGACCCCGATCGCCCTCCTGATCCACAACGAGGACCAGCGCTCCAAGGACTACTCCGAGATCGCGGCCAAGTTCCGCCCCGGCCACGCCGACTACACGTATTCGATGAAGTACGGGGTGCGCGACTACCGCGGCGGCGGGCGCTCGTCGGCGCGCGAGACCGCGATCCGGGTCGCCGCCGGGGGTATCGCCAAGAAGTACCTGCGCGAGCTTCTGGGGGTGCGGGTGCGCGGCTATCTCTCCCAGCTCGGCCCGATCCGGCCCCAGGGCTTCGACTGGGACGAGGTCGAGCGCAATACCTTCTTCTGCGCCGATGCCGCGGCGGTGCCGGAGCTCGAGGCCTACATGGACGCCCTGCGCAAGTCGGGGGACTCGATCGGCGCGGAGGTGACCGTGGTCGCCGAGGGCGTGCCCCCAGGGCTCGGCGAGCCCATCTTCGACCGGCTCGACGCCGACATCGCCCATGCCCTGATGAGCATCAATGCGGTCAAAGGGGTCGAGATCGGCGCCGGATTCGCCTGTGTGAGCCAGAAGGGGACCGAGCACCGCGATGAGCTAACCCCCGAGGGGTTCTTGAGCAACAACGCGGGCGGGATACTCGGGGGGATCTCCAGCGGTCAGGACATCCTCGCGCGCATCGCCCTGAAGCCGACGTCCAGCATCCGCCTGCCGGGCCGCACCATCGATGCCCAGGGCCAGCCTACCGAGATCGTCACCACCGGCCGCCACGACCCCTGCGTGGGCATCCGCGCGACCCCGATCGCCGAGGCCATGCTCGCGCTCGTGCTGATGGACCACTGGCTGCGCCAGCGCGGTCAGAACGCCGATGTGATCCCCGGCGCCCCGCGGATCGCGCCCCGGCCCGGCGTCTGAGCCGGCCCAGCCCAGCCGCGGAGCCGGTGCCCGGGCGCTGACCGGGACCCCCCTAGATGCCGTACTGGCGCCTCTCGGCCTTCTATTTCTTTTATTTCGCGGCCCTGGGCGCCCTGGTGCCCTATTGGGGGCTGTACCTTCAGGATCAGGGTCTGACCCCACTCGCCATCGGCCAGTTGATGGCCATCCTGATGGCGACCAAGATCGTCGCGCCGAACGTCTGGGGCTGGATCGCCGATCAGCGGGGGGCACGCCTGCCCATCGTGCGACTCGCCTCGCTGCTCGCCCTGATCGCCTTCACGGGGATCTTCGCGGTGCACGGATTCTGGGGCATCGCCCTGGTCATGACGTTCTTCAGCTTCTTCTGGAACGCCTCGCTCCCTCAGATGGAGGCGGTGACCTTCAATCACCTGGGGGCAAGGATGCGACGTTATTCGACCATTCGGCTGTGGGGTTCGATCGGCTTCATCCTCGCCGTGCTCGCCCTCGGCGCGGTGCTGGAGCGCACCGGCACCGGGCTGGTGCCGGAGGTGGTGCTCGTCCTGTTCGTTGGGGTCTGGGTCAGCAGTCTGCTGGTCCCCGAGCGGGCGGGCGCGCGCGCCCGTCAAGACGACGCCTCGGTGCGGGTCCTGCTGCGCCGGCCGGAGGTCGTCGCCTTCCTCGCCAGCGGTGCCCTGATGCAGATGAGCCACGGGGCCTATTACGCCTTCTACTCCATCCATCTCACAGGGGCGGGCTATAGCACTGGGGCAGTGGGGGCGCTTTGGGCCTGGGGGGTGACGGTGGAGGTGCTGGTATTCCTGCGGATGCACTGGCTGCTCGAGCGCTTCGGCGCGCGCCGCGTCCTGCTGGCGAGCCTGGCGCTCGCGATCCTTCGCTGGCTGCTGATCGGTGGCTTCGTCGAGCACCTCGGGGTCCAGGTCCTTGCCCAGGCACTACACGCCGCGACCTTCGGGGCCTTTCATGCCTCGGCCGTGCATCTCGCGCATCACTACTTCGTCGGACGCACCCAGGGGCGCGGCCAGGCCCTCTACAACAGCCTGAGCTTCGGTGTCGGCGGCGCGCTCGGCGCCTTGAGCAGTGGCGGGCTCTGGACCGCCGCTGGGGCCTCGGCCACCTTCGCCCTGGCGGCGCTGGCCGCCGGCCTCGGTTGGCTGACGGCCTGGCGCTGGGTGGACCGCGCGCATCGTTTCTGAGCCCCACCGGCGAGGCCCGGAATCCGGCCAGGAGCGGTCCTCTGAGGCGTGGTAGACTGGCCGACCACTTCCAAATCAACAACGCCTCTGGGGGGAATCGGGATGGACGAGACGGTGCCGGTGGCCGATCTGGGTGAGCAGGCGCGGCTGGAGGATCTGATCAGCGAGCGTGCCGATTTGCGCCACCGGCTCGCCCAGCTCAAGCGCGACAACCGACGCGCGATCCAGCGCCGGCGCCTGGAGAAGGGGCTGCAGCCGTATCAGGCGGAGCTCATCCGGATGCAGAAGTATCTGGAGGAGACCCACACCCGGATGATCATCCTCTTCGAGGGCCGGGACGCGGCGGGCAAAGGCGGGACGATCCGCCGCGTCACCCGCTACATGAACGAGAAGCACTACCGGGTGGTGGCGCTGGGCAAGCCTACCGAGGAGCAGCGCACCCAGTGGTTCTTCCAGCGCTATGTCACCAGCTTCCCCACCGGCGGCGAGGTCGTCCTCTTCGACCGCAGTTGGTACAACCGGGCAATGGTCGAGCCGGTGTTCGGCTTTTGCACCCCGCAGGAATATCAGAACTTTATGCAGGGGGTGGTCGGCTTCGAGAAGGACATCGTGCGCCAGGGCACCATCCTGGTGAAGCTCTACTTCAGCGTCACCAAGGACGAGCAGGCACGCCGCTTCGAGCGGCGCAAGACCGACCCGCTGCGCCAGTGGAAGCTCTCGGAGATCGATGTCCAGGCACAGGACCGCTGGGACGACTTCACGCGTCAGAAGTACGAGATGCTCAGGCGCACCCATACCACCCACGCCCCGTGGACGGTGATCCGCTCCAACAACAAGGACCGGGCGCGCCTGAACGCAATCCGGGTGATCCTCAACGCCGTCCCCTATGAGCGGCTGAGCCCGGCGCTCGACTTCGTCCCCGACCCCGAGGTGGTGATCTCGGGTGCCCGCGAGTTGGAGATCATGGAGGCCCAGATGCTGCGGGAAGGGCGCTTCACCGCCTGAGCGGCTTGATGCCGCACCCCCGGTGCCCGCCATGTCGGCCCGGGTCGCGAATCCCAACGACACGATGCCAGCCAAAGCCGCCCGAGCCGCTTCGCCCACCATCGGCCCTTACGAGATCCGCCCCGGTCGCCGCTACCCCTCCGGGGCCAGCGTCGAGGACGAGGGGGTCAACTTCTCGGTCTACAGCCGCCACGCGACCGGGGCCGAGCTCCTGCTCTACGAGCGCGGGGACAGCCCCGAGCCCTTCCAGGTCATCACCCTTGACCCGGAGGTGAACCACACCTTCTTTTCCTGGCACGTGCTGGTCGTCGACCTGCCGCCTGGGACCCATTACACCTGGCGGATGCACGGACCCTGCGACCCGACCGGCCACGGGTGGCGGTTCGACCCAAGGGTCGAGCTGATCGATCCCTGGGCGCGGGCGGTGAACAACTGCCGGTGGGACCGCTGGGAGCGGCAGCGCAGCGGGGTGCGACCCCACGACTCGCCCCGCGCCGTGGTGCTCGCCGACGAGTACGACTGGGAGGGCGACAGGCCGCTGCAGATCCCGCCCGAGTCGATGATCATCTACGAGATGCATGTGGGGGGCTTCACCCGCCACCCGTCCTCGGGTGTGCGCTTCCCTGGCAGCTTCGCCGGGGTGATCGCCAAGATCCCCTACCTGCGCTCGCTCGGCATTACCCATGTGGAGCTGATGCCGGTGATGGCTTTCGACGAGCAGGACGTCCCTGAGGCGGTGTGGGAGGCGGGGCTCTCGAACTTCTGGGGCTACAGCACCCACAGCTTCTTCTCGCCTCATCCCGGCTACTGTGTGGCGCCGCGCGAGGGCAGCCACCGCACCGAGTTCCGCGACATGGTCAAGGCCCTGCACCGGGCCGGCATGGGGGTGATCCTCGACGTGGTCTTCAACCACACCGCCGAGGGCGGTCGCGGCGGGCCGACGCTGAGCTTCAAGGGGTTCGGCAACGAGACCTTCTACATGCTCGACCAGATCGATAAGGACATCTATCTGGAGTTCACCGGCTGCGGCAACACCCTCAACGCCAATCACCCGTTCGTCGCGCGCTTCGTGCTCGACTGCCTGGAGTACTGGGTGCGCGAGATGCACGTCGACGGCTTCCGCTTCGACCTCGCCAGCGCCCTGGCGCGCGACGAGTACGGGGCGCCGATGCACAATCCGCCGCTCCTGTGGGGGATCGAGCTCTCTGACGTCCTCGCCAACAGCGAGATCATCGCCGAGGCCTGGGACGCCGCGGGTCTGTACCAGGTCGGGACCTTCCCCGGCTACCGCTGGATGGAGTGGAACGGCCGCTATCGCGACAGCGTGCGCCGGTTCGTGCGCGGCGACCCGGGCATGGTGGGCGAGCTCGCCCGCCGCATCGCGGGCAGCAGCGATCTCTATCAGGCGAATCTCCGCCTGCCGATCAACAGCGTCAACTTCGTGACCTGCCACGATGGTTTCACCCTTTGGGACCTCGTGAGTCACGAGCGCAAGCACAACGAGGCCAACGGCGAGGCGAACCGCGACGGCTCCGATGACAACCTGAGCTGGGGCTGCGGGGTCGAGGGCGAGACCGACGACCCGCAGATCCTGGCACTGCGCCGGCGACAGGCGCGCAACCTGCTGGGCATGCTGTTCCTAAGCCAGGGCGTGCCTATGCTGCTGGCTGGTGACGAGGTCCTGCGCAGCCAGGGCGGAAACAACAACGCCTGGTGCCAGAACAACCCGACCGGCTGGCTGGACTGGTCGCTCGTGCATCGGAACGCCGACATGCTGCGTTTCGTGCGCGAGCTGATCGCGCTGCGCAAGCGCCATCCCAGCCTGCAGCGCCGGCGCTTCCTGACTGGCCTGGCCCGCAACGGCGCGGCGCGCCCCGACATCGCCTGGCACGGCACGCGGCTCGGCGAGCCTGGCTGGGACGACCCCGACTGCCGCACCCTGGCGTTCACCCTCGCCCCCTGCGGCGCGGGCGAGGCCGACCTGCACGTCCTGCTCAACATGGACGATCAGCCGCGGATCTTCGCGCTGCCGGCGCTGGCGGGGCGGACCTGGCACCTAGCCGTGGACACCGCCCAACCGAGCCCAGAGGATACGATCGCCCCCGGGGACCAGCCGGCGGTCGATGGCGTGACCTACCCGGCCGTAGCGCGCAGCCTGGTGGTGCTGGAGGGTCGTTGAGACGGTCGCGCGAGCCGCGCGCTTTACCCTCTCGCGACCATTGTTTACTGTAGGCCCTGCGCCGCGGCGCGAGCGGGGCTCGGGGGCGGACAGGTTGGGGGGCGCGGCCTCGGGGCGGCGCACAGGCGGGGGTCATGAGCGGAACCAACCTTTACCACGCATTGGGGCTGCACATGCATCAGCCCCCGGGGAATCTCGACCTGCTGCTGCGCGCCAACCCTTGGGAGGCCGAGCAGATCATCCGCTGCTACGAGCGCCCGGCGCGCTATGCCCTGCGCTATCGCGACACCGCCCGGCCGCACGTCGGATTCTCGGGGGTGCTGCTGGAGCAGCTCCTCGACCCCGGGATCGTCGCCCGTTACCGCCACCTGGTGGACATCCCCGAGATGCTGGCTTGCTACGCCGAGGCCGACAACATCGAGCTAATCGGGATGGGCTACTATCACCCGATCTTTCCCCTGATCCCGCCGGCGGACTGGGACGAGCAGCTCGAGCGCGGGCGCGCGATCATCGAGCGCGCATTCGGACGCGCCCCGCGGGGGTTTTGGCCACCGGAGATGGCCTTCTCCATGGACCTGATCCCGGCGTTGGTGCGCGCGGGCTACGACTACCTGGTGGTCGACGGGGTCCACGTGCGGCCGCAGGACGGGCTCGCCGACATCTACCGACCCTACCTCGCCTGCCATGACGGGGCCTGCATCACCGTCGTACCGCGCGACCGGGCCATCTCAAATGGCCAGGAGAGCGGCTTCAACCCCGAGTGGCTCGCCAACGAGGCGTGCGCCCACGCGGCCGCCTCACCCCGCCCCGGCGAGCCTCGGCTGATCACCACCTGGTCCGACGGGGAGAACGGCGGCTGGTTTCGCCAGACCCACGAGCCGTCGGGCTTCTTTGGTTTTTTCTTCGCGCCCTACATCGAGCGCGTGGTCGCTGGCGATTATCCGTTGGTCCCGGTGAACCTGTCGGACTACCTGCGCGAGCATCCGCCGGTGGACCGCGCAGAGGTCCAGACCGGTGCCTGGAACGTGGGCTCGACCTCGGGTGAGGACTTCTCCCAGTGGGCCGGCTCGGAGCGGCAACGGGCGGCGGTGGGCCTGGTGCGGGGGCTGAGCCAGCGCTACTGGGACCTCCGGCACGCCTCGGACCAGCTCGGTACGGCCGGGGGCGAGGCGCTCGCGCGGGCGCGAGCCCTGATTTTGGAGGCCGAGACGAGCTGCTATCTGTTCTGGGGCGACGCCTGGCTGCCGCGGCTCTACGAGCGCACCGAGCCCGCCGAGCGCGCGCTCGACCTCGCCGAGGCCGAGTGCCATGGGCGTGCGGCGGCCACGCGCGGTGTCTGAGGAGTCAGCGATGAAGGGCAGTCGCCGGCGCGCCGGTAGCGCGGACTCTCAGGCGGCCCCGCCAGCGCCGGCGCCACCCGTGGCGCCCGATCTCACCCCCGCGGATCTCCGCGCGGCGGCCGAGGACATCCGCCGCGAGTTCCCGCTGGTGGCCACCCGCTCCGCGCTGGTCCTGTTCGACGTCGACCCCAACCAGGTCCAGGCCCAGTGGCAGATCACCGATGCTGCGCTGGCGAGCGCCATCGGTGCCTTCCCGGCCGGGGCGAGCCAGGTGCGTCCGCTGCTGCGGTTGCGGCGGATCGCGGATGACGGCTCCTCGCGCGAGCTCGCCGCGCTGGCGCAGCCGGCAACGGCGGGGGGCTTGGACGGCGTCGCGCGCTTGCGGGTCGCCGAGCCTGGCGGCGAGCTGGAGGCCGAGCTCGGGCTCGCGAGCGGAGAGGGCGGCTGGCTGCTCCTCGCCCGTTCCAACCGGGTGCGACTCCCCCTCGCGCCGCAGCCACCCGGCCTCGCCCCAGTGGCAGCGACGCCGGCGATCACGGGGCTTGGCAAGGCCGCGCCCGGACAGGCCGCCGTCGCGTCGCCGGCCGCTGAGAAAGCAGTCGGCGCAGGCGGGACAGCGACCGGGGCGGCCGCATCCCCAGGCGAGGGCCAGCCGGGGGAGCCTATGCCCGAGTCGGATTCGCGGCCGCCGTCCCCCACCACGGCCGAGCCGGCCGACGACGCAGAGGTCGAGCCGGCGCTCGCCGCGACCGGCCCGCCGCTCGCTCCCGAGTTTCCGCTCTGCTGGTCCGATCCCGCCGTGGCTGGCCGCTATTTGCGCCTGATCGCCCAATCCAGTCCCACCGAGGCCGGGCCGGTCGCGCCCCCGCTGTCCGACCTCGATGCGCCCTGGTCAGAGCCCGTGGCGGCCCCGCCTACCTCGAGCGACCCCGGGGCCTGGGCCGAGCTGCCGCCGCCGATGCTGCCGTCCAGCGCGGCCGGCGTTGCGGCCGAGCCCCGGCCGCCTTATGCCCCCGGCGCCGCGCTCTCGAGCGTCGACCTGCACGCCCGCGACCTCTCCGCCGACATTGAGATCCACGCCGAGCTCCATTTGTGGGGACGCGCTGGCCCCGGCAGCCTGGTCGCCGTCTTTGGCCGGCCGATTCGGGTCGGTCCTGACGGGCGCTTCTCCGTGCGCCTGGCGCTGCGCGACCCCGAGGTCCTCGCGCAGGCCCTGGCCAAGGGCGAGCCGCCCGGGCCGGGCGGCGAGTGAATCCCGCCGGCCACCTGGCGCTGGTGCTGCATGCGCACCTGCCCTACGTGCGCCACCCGGAGCAGCCGCGTCCGCTGGAGGAGCACTGGCTGTTCGAGGCGATCACCGGCTGCTACCTGCCCCTCTATCGGGTGCTGCGGGAGGCGGCCGAGCGCGGGTCGCGGTCCCGGATCACGCTCTCGCTGTCACCGACCCTGATCGCGATGCTCGCCGATCCCCTGCTCGGGGCCCGGTACCGCGACTATCTCGGGCGCCTGCGGCACCTCTGCGAGCGCGAGGCCGACCGCCCGGTTGATGAGGGGCGCCGCGCGCTCGCCCGCTACTACCGGGAGCGGGTCGAGTCGGTGAGCGCGCTCTACCAGGAGGAACTGGACGGTGACCTGATCGCGGCCTTCGCGGGGCTCGCCGCCGCAGGGACCCTGGAGCTTATGACCACCGCCGCGACCCACGGCTACCTGCCGCTGCTGCGCAGCGAGCCGGCCGCCGTGCGTGCGCAGCTCCGGGTGGCGAGGGACGCCTTCGCCGAGGTCTTCGGTTTTGCGCCGCGCGGGCTCTGGCTCCCGGAGTGCGGCTACTACCCCGGACTGGAGGTGGACGTGCTAGCGGCGGGCTACCGCTGGGTCGTCCTCGATACGCACGCCCTGGAGCAGGGCGAGCCCAGGCCGCGCGCCGGGGTCTACGCCCCGTCGGAGGCGGCCGGGCTCGCGGTCTTCGGGCGCGACCGCCGATCGGCCCAGGAGGTCTGGAGCCGCGACCAGGGCTATCCCGGGCATCCCCTCTATCGCGAGTACCACCGGGACCTCGGGTTCGAGGCGGACGCCCAGCGGCTGGGCGACTTCCTGCCCCCCGGGGTCACGGCCGCCCCGACCGGGATCAAATACCACCGCGTGACAGGTGGCGAGGGTCCGAAGCAGCCCTACGACGCCCTCGCGGCCTTGGGCCAGGCGGGACGCGATGCTGCGTCCTTCGTTGTCCGGCGCCGCCGCCACCTCGCCGAGCTGGCGGGGCAGGTCGGCGCACCGATCCTGGTCGCACCCTACGACGCCGAGCTCTTCGGGCACTGGTGGTACGAGGGACCGGCCTTCCTCGCCGCGGTGATCCGCGCGATCGATGCGGCGCCCGACATCCAGGCGGTCGGCCTCGGCGAGCACCTGGCTCGGTCGGGGGTGGCCGGTGAGCTGCGTCCGGCCGCGTCGAGCTGGGGGGAGGCGGGCCATAATGCGACCTGGCTGCGGCCCGAGACCGGCTGGGCCTGCCTGGAGCTCCATCAGGCGGCGGCGGAGCTCAAGGACCGGATACGCCGATCCTCCGGGGAGGCCGCCGATCCCTGGACCCATCGGGTCTTGCGCCAGGCGGCGCGGTCGCTGATGCTTGCGCAGTCGTCCGATTGGACCTTTCATCTCGGGCGGGGTGGTGGCGCGCAGTACGCCGAGGCCCGCCTGCGCGATCAGCTCGCGCGCTTTCGCTTCCTCACCACCGCGGTCGAGCGCGGGCCACGCGAGGAGCGCCGGGTGTCCGCCCTAGAGGCGATGGACAATTTATTTGCTCGCCTCGATCTCAAGCATTTCGCCTGACGCCGCGGGGAAAGGAAGAGTCGATGTACATCACGATGGTAAGCGCCGAGTGCGCGCCCGTCGCCAAGGCTGGCGGTCTTGGGGATTTCGTCCATGGTCTGGCGCGGGAGCTGCTCGCGCGCGGGCACGAGGTGGAGGTGATCCTCCCCAAATACGACGTGCTGCGTTACGGGCAAATCGAGGGTCTGCGCAAGGAGGTCCGCGACCTCTGGGTCCCGTTTCACGCAGAGTGGCTGCACTGCGACGTCGAGTGCGGTGAAGTCGACGGCATCCGCTGCTGGTTCGTCGATCCGCATTCACCGCAGAGCTTCTTTGCCCGCGGGGCGATCTATGGCGAGCCCGACGACGCCGTACGGTTCGCCTTCTTCTGCCGGGCGGCGCTCGAGTTTCTCGTCAAGTCCGGGCGCCAGCCCGACCTGATTCACTGCCATGACTGGCAGACCGGGCTGGTCCCGGTGCTGCTGTGGGAGATGTACCAGGGGCTCGGACTCACCCACCCGCGCGTCTGCTACACGCTGCACAACCTGGGTTACCAGGGTGTCACCGACATCGGCGTGCTGCACCAGGTCGGCCTCGATCCGCGCCGCCTGATGACGCCAGACCGCCTGAGCGATCCCGCCAACCCGCGCGCGGTCAACCTGATGAAGGGCGGTATCGTCTACGCCAACTTCGTCACCACCGTCTCGCCGCGCTACGCCTGGGAGATCCAGGACAGCGCCCAGGGCATGGGTCTGCAGGCCGTGCTGCGCAGCCATGCCGGCAAGTTCTCTGGGGTACTCAACGGGATCGATTACGCGACCTGGAACCCCGCGTTGGACCGCCACATCGCGCAGTCCTACGGGCCGGAGAGCCTCCCGGGCAAGGCCCGGAACAAGGCGGAGCTCCGCCGCCGCCTGGGGCTGCGGGAGGCGGCCAAGCCGCTGGTGGCGGTGGTCAGCCGGCTCGACGGGCAGAAGGGGCTCGATCTGCTGCGCCACGGGCTGTCCTATGCCCTGGCTCAGGGGTGCCAGGCGGTGCTCCTCGGCAGCGCCCAGGACCCGGCGGTGGACGCGGCCTTTCGCCGCTTCAAGCACGAGAACGAGGGCAATCCGGACTGTCACCTGGAGCTCGCCTACGACGAGGAGCTCGCGCACCAGATCTACGCCGGCGCCGACATCATCCTCATTCCCAGCGTCTACGAGCCCTGCGGCCTGACCCAAATGATTGCCATGAAGTACGGCGTGGTGCCCGTGGTCCGGCGGGTCGGGGGGCTCGCCGACACCGTCTTCGACGCCAATTTCTCCGACAAGCCTTTCGGCGAGCGCAACGGCTACGTCTTCGACCATCTCACCCCAGAGGGGCTGGAGTCCGCGCTCTCCCGCGCCGTCGGGCTCTGGTTTCAGCACCCGGAGTACTTCCGCGAGCTGCGCCTGAACGGCATGCGCGTCGACTACTCCTGGGCTCGCCCTGCCGAGCGCTACCTCGACATCTATCAGCGCATGCGCGCCTGAGCCGCGGCGTGGGTGCGGCGGTCGAGGAGCTGCCGTATCGGCCGGACAGCGCGGCGCTGTTCACGCCGCTTGCGGCACGGCCCTGGTCCGTCTTTCTCGACAGTTGCCCGCAGGGAGCGCGCGGCGGGCGCTATGACCTGATCGCCTGCGAGCCGCGGGTCCGACTCCTGACCCGGGGGGCGCTGACCGAGATCCAGGCCGCCGACGGGGTGATCCGCTCGCCGGAGGACCCCTTCGCACTGGTGGCCCGTTCTCTCGGCGATGGGCTGGATGTCCCGGCCGAGCTCCCTTTCGGCGGCGGGGCCATCGGCTATCTCGGCTATGACCTGGCGCGGCGTATCGAGCGCCTGCCCGCGACCGCCCGCAATCCGCTGCGGCTGCCCGAAATGGCGATCGGGGTCTACGACTGGGTCCTGCTCGTCGATCATGCCGAGAGGTCCTGCCTCCTGGTGGGCGATCCGCGTCGCTCGCCGCAGGCCCGCGACCTGTTGCTGCGGGCCGCCCGTGACGCGCTGGGGGCGCGAGTCGGGTCCTTTCGCCTCGGCGGCCCCTGGCGCTCCAACATGGACGAGGCGGGCTATGCCGAGCGCTTCGCCCGTGTCCAGCGCTATATCCACGCGGGCGACTGCTATCAGATCAACCTCGCCCGGCGCTTCTCGGTGGCGGGGCGCGGCGATCCCTGGCCGCTGTACTTGCAGCTCAGGGCGCTGAGCCCGGCCCCCTTCGCGGCCTGGCTCAACACCCCGGACGCCTGGGTGCTCTGCGCCTCGCCCGAGCGCTTCCTGCGGGTACGCGGGGGGACGGTCGAGACCCACCCGATCAAGGGGACCCGGCCGCGCGGTGAGACGCCCGAGGACGACCGGCGGCTGGCCGACGAGCTCCTCGCCAGCCCCAAGGACCGGGCGGAGAACCTGATGATCGTCGATCTCCTGCGTAACGACCTCGGGCGGGTCTGCGCGACGGGCAGCGTGCAGGTCCCGAGGCTCTTTGCCCTGGAGTCCTACGCCGGGGTGCACCACCTGGTGAGCACGGTGACCGGCCGGCTCGCGCCGGGCGCGACCAATCTCGACCTGCTCCGGTCCTGCTTCCCCGGCGGCTCGATCACGGGGGCGCCCAAGATCCGGGCGATGGAGATCATTGAGGAGCTGGAGGGCGAGCGGCGCGGCGTCTACTGCGGCAGCATCGGCTATCTCGGCTGGGACGGCCGCTGCGACACCAACATCGTCATCCGCACCCTGGTCCACGCGCGGGGGGTGCTCAGCCTCTGGGCTGGGGGCGGTCTGGTCGCCGACTCCGAGTGTGCGGCCGAGGCGGAGGAGATTGCGGTCAAGGCGCGTGGGCTGCGGGCGGCTGCGGAGCGTTTTCGCGAGTGATCGGCTGCGCCGCGAATGGAACCTCCGGGCGGCAGAACCTCCGGGCGGCAATTGCGTCGCCACTGACCCCCGTCTATGCTTGCGTGCTTTGTTTCGCGCCGAGGCTCTGCGATGGCCGCCCGAACCCTCTACGACAAGCTCTGGGACGAGCACCTGGTCCGTGAAGACGAGAACGGCACCGCACTACTCTACATCGACCGCCAGCTCGTCCATGAGGTGACCTCGCCGCAGGCCTTCGAGGGCCTGCGCCTCCACGGCCGCCGCCCCTGGCGGCCCGAGGCCAACCTGGCCGTCCCGGACCACAATGTCCCGACCCTGAACCGCCGCCTGGGTATCGCCGATCCGGTCTCGCGCATCCAGGTCGAGACCCTGGAGGCCAACTGTGCCGAGTTCGGCATCACCTATTTCGGCATGGACGACCGCCGCCAGGGGATTGTCCACATCGTCGGGCCCGAGGAGGGCTTCACCCTCCCCGGCATGACCCTGGTTTGCGGCGACTCCCACACCTCGACCCACGGCGCCTTCGGGGCGCTCGCCTTCGGTGTGGGGACCTCCGAGGTGGAGCACGTGCTCGCCACCCAGTGCCTGATCCAGCGCAAGTCGCGCGCCATGCTGGTGAGCGTCGATGGCGAGCTCGGGCGCGGGGTGACGGCCAAGGACCTGGTGCTCGCGATCATCGGGGCCATCGGCACTGCGGGTGGGACCGGATACGTGATTGAGTTCGGTGGCGACGCCATCCATTCCCTGTCGATGGAAGGGCGGATGACCGTCTGCAACATGACCATCGAGGCGGGGGCCCGCGCCGGTCTGATCGCGGTCGACGAGACGACCATCGACTATCTGCGCGGGCGGCCCTTCGCCCCCACGGGCGCGCTCTTCGAGCAGGGTGCGGCGCACTGGCGCACCCTGAAGAGCGACGAGGGCGCCAGCTTCGATCGCGTGGTGCGCATCGCGGCGGCCGAGATCCAGCCCCAGGTGACCTGGGGGACCTCCCCGGAGATGGTGGTCCCGGTGGGTGCGCGAGTCCCCGATCCGGCGGCCGAGGCGGATCCGGTGAAGGCGGCCGGCATGCGCCGGGCGCTCGACTACATGGGGCTCAAGCCGGGGACACCGATCACCGAGATCCGACCCGACAAGGTCTTCATCGGCTCCTGCACCAATGCGCGCATCGAGGACCTGCGCGCCGCCGCTGAGGTGGTGAAGGGCCGGCGGGTCGCCGACGGGATCAAGCTCGCGATGGTGGTCCCGGGCTCGGGGCTGGTGAAGGAGCAGGCCGAGGCCGAGGGCCTCGACCGGGTCTTCCTCGAGGCCGGCTTCGAGTGGCGCGAGGCGGGCTGCTCCATGTGCCTCGCGATGAACGCCGACCGCCTGGAGCCCGGGGAGCGCTGCGCATCGACCTCCAACCGCAACTTCGAGGGGCGCCAGGGCCAGGGCGGGCGCTCCCATCTGGTGAGCCCAGCCATGGCCGCGGCGGCCGCGGTGACGGGTCACTTCGTCGACGTGAGGGGTCTTTAGCGATGGAGAAGTTCACCGACTTCACCGGGGTGGTCTGCCCGCTCGATCGCGCCAACGTCGACACCGACGCGATCATCCCCAAGCAGTTCTTGAAGAGCATCCAGCGCACCGGCTTCGGGCCGAACCTGTTCGACGAGTGGCGCTACCTCGACCGCGGCGAGCCCGGCCAGGACAACAGCGGCCGGCCGCTGAACCCCGACTTCGTGCTCAATGACCCGCGCTACACCGGGGCGAGCATCCTGCTCACCCGCGAGAACTTCGGTTGCGGCTCGTCGCGCGAGCACGCGCCCTGGGCGCTCGCGGACTATGGCCTCCGTGTCCTGATCGCGCCGAGCTTCGCCGACATCTTCTTCAATAACTGCTTCAAGAACGGGCTGCTCCCGATCGTGCTCCCGGCCGAGGTGGTCGACCGCCTCTTCGCCGCGTCCGGTGGACCCGCGGCCCTGCGCATCGCGGTCGACCTGCCCAACCAGATCTTGACCCCTTCGGTCGGGGCGCCCATCCCGTTCGAGGTCGACCCCTTCCGCAAGCATTGTCTGATCGAGGGGCTGGACGACATTGGCCTGACCCTCCAGCACCTCGACGCCATCCGTGCCTACGAGTCGCGCCGGCGCGTCGAGGCGCCTTGGCTGTTTTCCTGATCAGCGGCGGCCGCGACGGAGATTCCAAGCTTGAGCAAGAACATCCTGATCCTGGCCGGCGACGGCATCGGGCCGGAGATCGTCAACGAGGCGGTCAAGGTCCTCGCGCGGCTGCGCGACGGCTTCGGGCTCGACATCGCGATGGACGAGGCCCTGGTCGGCGGCGAGGCGATTGATGCGACCGGCGTCCCGCTCCCGGAGGCGACCCTAAACCTGGCGCGCGAGGCCGACGCCGTCCTGCTCGGGGCCGTCGGCGGGCCCAAGTGGGAGCCGTTGCCGATCGAGCGGCGCCCCGAGAAGGGGCTCCTGGGCCTGCGCTCGGGGCTCGGTCTCTTTGCCAACCTGCGCCCAGCGCTCCTCTATCCGCAGCTCGCCGATGCCTCCACGCTCAGGCCCGAGGTGGTCGCGGGGCTCGACATCCTGATCGTGCGCGAGCTCACCGGCGGGATCTACTTCGGCCAGCCGCGCGGCGTGCACCGGCGCGAGGACGGCGAGCGGGTCGGGGTCAACACGTTGATCTACAGCGAGTCGGAGATCCGCCGGATCTGCCGCGTCGCCTTCGAGGTCGCGCGCCAGCGCGGGCGGCGGGTCTGCTCGGTGGACAAGGCCAATGTCCTCGAATGCACCGAGCTCTGGCGCGCGGTGGCGATCGAGGTTGGCTCCGAGTTCCCCGACGTCGAGCTCAGCCACATGTACGTCGACAACGCCGCCATGCAGCTCGTGCGCCGGCCCAAGCAGTTCGACGTCATCGTTACCGACAACATGTTCGGCGACATCCTTTCGGACGCCGCCGCCATGCTCACCGGCTCGATCGGCATGCTGCCCTCGGCCTCGCTCGACGCGCACGGCAAGGGGATGTACGAGCCGATCCACGGCTCGGCCCCGGACATCGCGGGCAAAGGGGTCGCCAACCCGTTGGCGACCATCCTCTCGGTGGCGATGATGCTGCGCTACTCGCTCGGCGCCCCCGAGACCGCCGAGCGCGTCGAGCGCGCGGTGAGCGCTGTGCTCGACGCGGGGCTGCGCACCGCGGATATCCTATCCCCGGGCATGCGCCAGGTCGGCACCGCCGAGATGGGCGACGCGGTGGTTGCCGCCCTCGGGTGAGGCCAGCTTGATGCCAGGCGGGGGCCGGAGGCCAGAGCGGCGCCCCCGCGGCTCCCCCCTTTACATTTACGTTCAGTTGCGTTCAGTTGCGGCTTAATTTTCTTCTGCGGAGCGGTGCCATGAATCGGGTCGGTTTCGTCGGTTGGCGCGGGATGGTGGGCTCGGTCCTCATGGGCCGGATGCGCGAGGAGGGCGACTTCGCCCAGATCGAGGAGCCGGTATTCTTCACCACCTCGCAGGTCGGGGAGGTGGGGCCTGACGTCGGGCGGGGTGCGACGGCGCTCAAGGACGCCCACGACCTCGATGCCCTGGCCGCGATGGACGTCATCCTGACCTGCCAGGGCGGCGACTACACCAAGCAGGTCTACCCCAAGCTGCGCGCGCGGGGCTGGACCGGCTACTGGGTCGATGCGGCCTCGGCGCTCCGGATGGAGCGGGACGCGGTCATCATCCTCGACCCGGTCAACCTGGGGGTGATCGAGGCGGCGCTGGCGGCCGGGCGGCGCGACTTCGTCGGCGGCAACTGCACCGTGAGCCTGATGCTCATGGCCGTGGGCGGGCTCTTCCGCGAGGACCTGGTCGAGTGGGTCACGGCCATGACCTATCAGGCCGCCTCCGGAGCGGGGGCGAAGAACATGCGCGAGCTCCTCACCCAGATGGGGGCCCTGCACCGTGGCACGGCAGAGCTCCTGGCGGACCCAGCATCTGCGATCCTGGAGATCGACCGCCTAGCGATCGAGACCATGCGCGGGGCAGACTTCCCGGTCGCCCAGTTTGGCGTCCCACTGGCGGGCAGCCTGATCCCCTGGATCGACGCCCAGCTCCCCAACGGCCAGAGCCGTGAGGAATGGAAGGGGATGGCCGAGGCGAACAAGATCCTCGGGCGCGAGGACCGGCCGATCCCGATCGACGGGACCTGCGTGCGGGTCGGCGCCATGCGTTGCCACAGCCAGGGCTTGACCATCAAGCTCCGCCGCGACGTCCCGCTCGACGAGGTCGAGGCGATCATCGCCTCGGCCAACGACTGGGTGCGGGTGATCCCCAACGACCGCGAGGCGACCGTGCGCGGGCTCTCGCCGGCGGCGGTCACGGGGACCCTCGACATCCCCGTCGGGCGGCTGCGCAAGATGAACCTGGGTGCGGAGTACCTCAACGCCTTCACCGTCGGCGATCAGCTCCTGTGGGGCGCCGCCGAGCCGCTGCGGCGCATGCTGCGGCTGCTCCTGCAGCGCCGCTAGCGGCTTGGTCTCGGTAGCGGTCGTCGCGGGGTCGCTCCCAGCAGGGTGCGTCGCGAGGGATCTTCGCTTCGCGCTTGGTTGAAGTGCACTGTCGGGCGGAGGCTGGCATGGCACGCCAGCGCCGGAGGGGGGTCTGCCGTGTCGTGAGCGGGCCTCGCGTGACGGAAACTTGCACCGGTTCTCAAAACGCGGTCTTCAGATCTCGTAGTGTGCGGCTGGTCACACCCCGCCGACGAGCCGGCCCCTAGCCCCGCGGCGGGTGCTCCGAGCCCGGGTGACCCCGCCGTTCGATCAGGCCGGCGTGGCCACTCGAAAACCTCGGCGAGAGGGTGCGCCGTGCCGCGGAACTCCTTGGTGTGCTTCGGGGTTTCGGATATAGTTCGAGCGATTATTAAACATTGCCGCCACTGTATGATCGCCGACACGCGTTCCCCGAGCCGGAGTGCAGCGGACCGGTGGCGACAATCCGGCGTCGCTGGGGCCGCCCACCGGGCGCGCTGGTCAGGGCGGTTGTCGGGCGGGGGATCAGGCCGTAGTGCTCCTGCCGCGTTGGAGTCGCGCGATCGCTCGCGCCAGGCCGGTCTTGTTGTCTCGACTGCCGGGAGGGGTCCTGTCGCGACCCGAGATCCTTGCCCGGAGTAACCTTGGAGTACGGGGGAGCGGGATGTCTCGAAAGCTAATCCTAGCGTCCGCGGTTTCACTCGCCTTGCTGCCGGGGGTTGCCGCCGCCCTAGGGCTTGGCGGCATCCGGACACAGTCGGCGCTCAACGAGCCCTTCTTCGCCGAGATCGACCTGGTCGATGCTCGACCCGACGAGCTTGACGCGATCAAGGTCCTGCTCGCACCTGCCGAGGACTTCCAACGCGCCGGCGCGCCGCGCCCCCACTTCCTCACCCGCCTGCGTTTCCAACCGCAGATCTCGCCCCAGGGCCGGCCGGTGATCGTCGTGACCAGCTCGGAGCCGGTGCGCGAGCCCTTCCTCGACTTTCTCATCGAGCTGAATTGGCCGCAGGGGCGCATGGTCAAGGGCTACACCGTGCTCCTCGACCCACCGGTGACTCTGGACCGGCGCGCCCCACGCGTCGAGCGTCCGGCCGCCGGCAGCCTGACGTCGGCGGCCCCGGCTGCCGGGGCTCAGCGTCCCGTCGGGGGAGTCGCTCAGATCCCGGCCGGTGCTGGCGCCGGGGCTTACCCGCTAAGGTACGGCCCGGTCGAGAGCGGGGCAGGGCTCTGGCGGGTGGCGCGCAACCTCGCGCCGCCTGGCGCCACGGTCGCGCAGACCGCAATGGCACTCTATCGGAGCAACCAGGGCGCCTTCATCCGGGGCGACATCAACCGGCTACGGCAGGGTGTGGTGCTTGAGGTCCCCTCGGCGGCCGAGCTCTTCGCGCTCAACGCCGCCGACGCGGAGCGCGAGTACCGCGCCGCTTTGCGTGGTGGTCGGGTTACCGTCACTCCCCTTGTCCAGGTGGCGGATGCCGCGCCGACCGAGGATCGGCTGCGCATCGCAACCGCGCCACAGACCCTCGCCGCACCGGCGAGTCCCGCAGTCGCGCCATCCCCAGCACCGCCGGCGGGTGCGGTCCCCCCCGAGCTGGGGACCTTGCAGCAGGAGCTGCTCTTGGTCCAGGAGGCCGGCGAGAGCACCCGCCAGGAGACCGAGGAGCTGCGCAGCCGCATCCGCGAGCTGGAGACGCAGCTCGCCGACATTCAACGCTTGTTGCAGTTGCGCAACGAGCAGCTCGCGATGGTCCAGGCGGCGCAGCGTGAAGAGCAGCCCGCGGCCGTCGCCGAGGCGACCGAGCTCGAGCCGCTCTCACCGCCGGCCGAGCCGACGATACCCCAAGAGGTGGCCGAGCCGCTCGCCGAAGAGACTACGACGCTGGTCGAGGCCGACTCCGTGGTCGCGGAGCCGGAGGTCGAGCCAGTCGCCGAGCCCGAGCCGACGCCCGAAGTCGCCGCATCGGAGCCTGAGGTCGCGGTGCCTGCTACAGAGCCGGCCGCCGAGACGGAGGTCGCCGCGGCCGACGAGCCCGAGGCGCCGATGGCTGTCCCGGCCGGACCGGAGCTTGCCGCCGTGTCCAGGTCGCAGACGATGCCGGGATCGGCCCCCGAGTCCGAAGGGTCTTGGGTCCCGGTCTGGGCGGAATCATTCAGCGGCTCGCCGATGGCAATCGGCGGTGGCCTGGCCGCGCTCGCGGCCCTGCTCGGACTGATCGTCGTGCGCCGGCGCCGGCACTTGGGTGAGATGCTCCCCGCGGGCGGCTTGGTGGGGGCGCAAGGGCTGGCCGGGGCGGGTGCCATGCCTGGCGATGGCCTGATCGGCGACACCGCGGCGACCAAGCCCTCATGGGCCGACTCGCGCCTGAGCGGCGACAGCGCGCTTGCGCCGGCAGAGGGCGAGACCGAGGAGGCGGACGTCGTCTCCGAGGCCGACGTCTACATCGCGTACGGCCGCTACCGTGAGGCCCAGGCCCTGCTCGAAGACGAGCTGCGGCGGTCTCCGGGGCGGGTCGATCTTAAGCTCAAGCTGGCCGAGGCCTACTCGGGCGCAAAGAACCTCCCGGCGCTCAAGTACCTGATGAGCGACATGGAGCGTACCGGGGTGCATCGGCTCTACCCCGATCAGTGGGATCGCCTGGAGGGCGCGCTCAAGGGCCTGGAGGCGACCCCCGCCAGGGATGCCGCCCCCGCGATCGGGCCAGGGCCGTTGGCGGCTTCTGGCGCGTCGACCTCGCGCGCCGAGCCGAAGCTCGCGGTGGGTGCCGCCTCCGCGGCGGGGGCGGATGACCTCGCCCTCGATCTGGACGCCCTCGACTTCCTGGGCAGCACACCCACCGCGCCGGCCGCCAAGCCGCAGGCCCCGGCGACCACGACCGACCTTGATCTCCAACGCGAGGAGCTCGACCGATTCAGCGAGATCGACTTCGGCGACAGCGAGGTGTTCGAAGAGCCTCCGGCGCGGCCGACGCCGGCCCCCGCGACGGAGGGCAGTGCATCCGCCCTGGGCGATTCCTTCGATCTCCTGATGCCGCTGAGCAAGGAGACCGAGGGCAGCGAGCCTGCCTCGTCGCAGTGGCAGAGCGACTCTGGCCTCTGGGACGAGGTGACCACCAAGATCGATCTGGCGCGTGCCTACATCGAGATGGAGGACCCCGAGGCCGCGCGGCTCATCCTTCAAGAGGTCGTCGCCGAGGGGAGCGCCGGCCAGCAGGCCGAAGCGAGGGAAATGCTCGCACGGCTCGGCTAATCGTCGTGTCCCGGCCGACGGCCGCCTTGGCCGGGCAGCGCGTCGCCATGGGGATCGAATACAACGGCAGCGGTTTTCACGGTTGGCAGGCCCAGGCCGAGGCGCGCACCGTGCAGGCGAGTCTGGAGACTGCAATCGCGGCGGTCGCCGACCACCCCGTCAGGGTCCACTGCGCGGGGCGCACCGATGCCGGGGTGCACGCCCTAGAGCAAGTGATCCACTTCGACAGCCCAGCCCCGCGCAGCGAGCGGGCCTGGGTGCTGGGCACCAATGTCCATCTTCCCGCCGACGTCGCGGTGCTCTGGGCACAGCGGGTTGGAGCGGACTTTCACGCGCGCTACCGTGCCCAGGCGCGGCATTACCGCTACCTCATTCTGTGCCGGGATACCCGCTCGGCGCTGCTCTGCGACCGCGCGGTCTGGGTGCGCCAGGATCTCGACCTGGCACGGATGCGCCTGGCCGCCGCCGACCTGGTCGGCGAGCATGATTTCTCGAGCTTTCGCGCCCTCGCCTGCCAAGCCAAGAGCCCCGTACGGCGGGTGCACTATGTCGAGCTGGTGCGCGAGGGCGACCTCATCGAGCTGCGGATCGGGGCGAATGGTTTTCTCCACCACATGGTGCGCAACATCGCCGGGGTCCTGATCACCATTGGTCGCGGCGAGGCCGAGGTGGGCTGGGTGCGCGAGCTGCTCGCCCTGCGCGACCGCACCCGGGGGGGGGTCACCGCCGCGGCGCACGGGCTGTACTTCGTCCGTGCCGATTATCCGGCGGGGCTCCCGCTGCCCCAGTGCCCGGCACCCTACGCCATCCCTGCTGCGAGCCGGTCCTACGTCGATGCGGCGAACCCGGGTTAAGATCTGTGGTCTGACTTGCGGCGCCGATTTGGCGGCGGCCGCGGGCCTCGGCGTCGATGCGATCGGTCTGGTGTTCTACGCGGCGAGCCCGCGCGTGGTGAGTGTCGAGCGGGCCCGATCGCTGCTCGCCTCGTTGCCCCCTTTCGTCACCAGCGTCGGGCTCTTCGTCGATGCGGAGCCCGATGCGGTGCGAGCGGTCCTGGCCCAGGTCCCGCTCGACCTGCTCCAGTTCCATGGCGAGGAGCCGCCAGAGTACTGCGCCGCCTTCGGGCGGCCCTGGCTCAAGGCGATCCGGATGCGGCCCGGGGTGGATGCGGAGCGACTCGCGCGGTTGTATGGGGGCGCCGCGGGCCTGCTGCTCGACACCTACGATCCAGCCGCACCCGGGGGTACGGGGCGGCGCTTCGACTGGGGGCTCATTCCGGCGCGGCTCGCCTCGCGGATCGTGCTCGCGGGCGGTCTGGAGCCGGCCAACGTGGCCGAGGCCATTCGCCGGGTGCGCCCCTGGGGGGTGGACGTGAGCGGGGGCGTGGAGTCTGCCAAGGGCGTGAAAGATCCGGCCAAGATGGAGGCCTTCCTGCAAGGGGTAAGAGATGGCGACCAATCCGACTGAGCTTTATCACTGGCCGGACGCGGGCGGGCACTTCGGTCCCTACGGCGGGATGTTCGTCCCCGAGACGCTGATGCACCCGCTGGAGGAGCTGCGTCTCGCCTACGAGCGCTACCTGAAGGACCCGGAGTTCCGCGTCGAGCTCGACGCCGATCTGCGCGACTACGTCGGCCGCCCCTCGCCGATCTATCACGCCGAGCGCTGGAGCCGGCAGCTCGGCGGGGCGCAGATCTTCCTGAAGCGCGAGGACCTCAATCACACCGGCGCGCACAAGGTGAACAACACCGTCGGCCAGGCCCTGCTCGCGCGGCGCATGGGCAAGGCCCGGATCATCGCTGAGACTGGCGCGGGGCAGCACGGCGTGGCGACTGCCACGGTCGCCGCCCGCCTGGGCCTGGAGTGCGTGGTCTACATGGGCGAGGTCGACGTCGCGCGCCAGGAGGCCAACGTCTACCGCATGCGTCTCCTCGGCGCCGAGGTGGTCTCGGTCAAGTCCGGATCGCGCACCCTGAAGGACGCCTTGAACGAGGCGATGCGCGACTGGGTCACCAACGTGGACCACACCTTCTACATCATCGGCACGGTCGCCGGCCCCCACCCCTATCCGGCCATGGTGCGCGACTTCCAGTCGGTGATCGGGCGCGAGGCCCGTGCCCAGATGCTCGAGCGCACCGGCCGCCTGCCCGACGCCCTGGTCGCCTGCGTCGGTGGTGGCTCCAACGCCATCGGGCTCTTCTATCCCTTCTTGAACGACCCGGAGGTGGCGATCTACGGGGTCGAGGCGGCGGGCGACGGGATCGCCACCGGGCGGCATGCCGCGCCGCTCTGCGCCGGCGCTCCGGGTGTGCTGCACGGCAACCGGACCTATCTCATGGAGGACCGCGACGGGCAGATCATCGAGACCCACTCGATCTCCGCTGGTCTCGACTATCCCGGGGTCGGCCCCGAGCACGCTTGGCTCAAGGACAGCGGGCGCGCCCGCTACGACGCGGTGACCGATGAGGAGGCCCTGGCCGCCTTCCACACCCTGACCCGGGTCGAGGGGATCATCCCGGCGCTGGAGTCGAGCCACGCGCTCGCCTACGCCGCCAAGCTGGCGCCGACCCTGGGCCGCGACCGGAGCATCCTGATCAATCTCTCCGGGCGGGGCGACAAGGACATGCACACGGTCGCCGCGCGCGAGGGGCTGCGCCTGTGAGCCGTATCGCCCAGCGCTTCGCGGCGCTCCGCGCCCAAGGCCGCAAGGCCCTGATCCCCTTCGTCACCGCGGGGGACCCGAGCCGCGAGCTGACCGTCCCGCTAATGCACCGGATGGTCGCCGCGGGCGCCGACTTGATCGAGCTCGGCGTGCCCTTCTCCGACCCGATCGCCGACGGCCCGGTGATCCAGCGGGCGAGCGAGCGGGCGCTCGCCCACCACACCAGCCTCGGCGACGTGCTGGAGATGGTCCGCCGCTTCCGCTCCGAGGACCCGGACACCCCGGTGGTGCTCATGGGCTATCTCAATCCCATCGAGGTGATGGGCTACCAGGTGTTCGCCGACCGCGCCCTGGAGGCGGGGGTCGACGGGGCGCTGGTCGTCGACGTTCCGCCGGAGGAGAGCCATGACTTGGTCGCAACGCTTCGGCAGTCGGCGCTCGACCTGGTCTATCTCCTCGCGCCAACGTCCACCGAGGCGCGCATCGGCAAGATCGCCGAGGTCGCCTCGGGCTTCGTCTACTATGTCTCGGTCAAGGGCGTGACGGGCGCGGGTCATCTGGATCTGGCCTCGGTCGAGGCCAAGCTCGCCGAGATCCGCCGGAGGATTTCGCTACCGGTTGGGGTGGGCTTCGGCATCAAGGATGCGGCCACCGCGGCGTCGGTCGCGGCCCTGGCCGATGCGGTCATCGTCGGCAGCGCCATCGTCGGGCGGATCGAGGCACTCGCCGATGCCCCCGAGAGGCTCTTGGAGGCGGTGGCCGCCTTCCTGGGCGAGCTGCGGGCGGCCATCGACGGCGGGCGCCAGGGGTAAGCCGAGTGGGGGAGGGGACCATGAGCTGGTTTGAGAAGCTGATGCCGAGCCGCATCCGCACCGAGGCGAGCAGCAAGCGCGCGGTGCCGGAGGGGATCTGGGCGAAGTGCCCGGGCTGCAGCGCGATCCTCTACCGTGCCGAGCTGGAGCGGAACCTGGAAGTCTGCCCCAAGTGCGGTCACCACAACCGCATCGGCGCGCGGCGCCGGCTCGACGGCTTCCTCGACCCCGAGCCCCGCGAGGAGCTCGCCGCGGAGCTGGAGTCGGTCGATCCGCTCAAGTTCAAGGACTTGAAGAAGTACAAGGATCGCATCGTCGCCGCTCAGAAGCAGACCGGGGAAAAGGAGGCATTGGTCGTGATGCGGGGGCGGGTCAAAGGCATCGATCTGGTGGCCGCCGCCTTCGAGTTCGAGTTCCTCGGCGGCTCGATGGGCTCGGTGGTCGGTGAGCGCTTCGTGCGTGGGGTGAATGCCGCCCTGGAGCAGGGCAGTGCCCTGGTGTGCTTCGCCGCGAGCGGCGGGGCGCGCATGCAGGAATCGCTCTTCTCGCTGATGCAGATGGCCAAGACCAGCGCCGCACTCGGGCGCATGCGCCAGCGCGGGCTGCCTTTCGTCTCGGTGATGACCGACCCGACCATGGGCGGGGTCTCGGCGAGCCTGTCGATGCTCGGGGACGTGAACATCGCCGAGCCCAATGCACTGATCGGCTTCGCTGGACCGCGGGTGATCGAGCAGACGGTGCGCGAGAAGCTGCCGGAGGGCTTCCAGCGCAGCGAGTTCCTGCTCGAGCACGGGGCGCTCGACATGATCCTCGACCGGCGCGATCTGCGCGACCGCATCGCCGACCTTATCGCCATCCTGACCCATCGCCCCCGGCCCTGAGCCCGGTCCGGGACCGCCGCGCGGCCGTCGGACATGCGCTTCGACAACCTGCCCGACTGGCTGAGCTGGCAGGAGACCCTGCACCCGAGCGCCATCGAGCTTGGGCTCGGGCGCGTCGCCGGGGTCTGGGCGCGGCTCGCCGCCGGCTGGCCGGCCCCCCCCGTCATCACCATCGCGGGGACCAACGGCAAGGGGTCCTGCGCGGCCATGCTGGAGGCGATCTACGCGGCCGCCGGTTACCGCACCGCCTGCTACACCTCGCCCCATCTCTTGCGCTACAACGAGCGCATCCGCATCGACGGGGCGGAGGTCGGCGATGCCGACCTCTGCGCCGCCTTCGCCCGGGTGGACGCGGCGCGCGGCGAGACCAGCCTCACCTACTTCGAGTTTGGGACCCTCGCGGCGCTCGATCTCTTCGCCCGCGCGCGGCCCGACGTCGCGATCCTGGAGGTGGGGCTCGGCGGGCGGCTGGACGCGGTGAACATCATTGACCCAGACGTCGCACTGGTCACCACCATCGGCTGGGACCACATGGCTTGGCTCGGCGACTCGCTGGAGGCGATCGCGGCCGAGAAGGCGGGGATCCTGCGGGCCGGGCGGCCGGCGGTGATCGGCCATCGTGATCCGGCGCGGTCGATCACCGAGCGGGCCGAGGCCCTCGGGAGCCCGCTCGCGCTGCTCGGGCGGGAGTTCGACTGGGAGCGCGGCGCCGCCGGCTGGCGCTGGCTCGCTCCCGACGGTCGCCGCTTGAGGCTGCCACTGCCAGGGATGCGGGGGGCCTACCAGCTCGATAACGCGGCCGCCGTCTTGATGGTGACCGAGCGCCTGCGTGCGCGCCTACCGGTGCCGGCGTCGGCCCTGCGCCTCGGGCTGCGGCGCGCGCGGGTGGCGGGGCGCTTCCAGGTCGTCCCCGGGGACCCGGTCTGGCTCCTCGACGTGGCCCACAACGCCCCCGCCGCCGAGGTCCTGGCCGATAACCTGGCCGCCTTTCCCTGTGCCGGCCGCCTCCACGCGGTGCTGGGCGTTATGCGCGACAAGGACGCCGCCGCCATCGCTCGCCCCGTTGCCCCGCGGGTGGCGAGCTGGCACCTCGGGCAGGCACCCGGCGAGCGCGCCCTGCCAGCCGAGGCGCTGCGGGCCTGTCTGATCCAGGCCGGCATCGGCCCGCCGCTCACCGCCTGTCCGACGCTGGAGGCCGCGCTCGCCAGTGCCGCCGCGGCGGCCGCTCCCGGCGATGCCATCCTAGTCTTCGGCTCGTTTACGACCGTGGCGGCCGCGCTGCGGCGGCTTGGCGATCCGAGCGTCTTGGTGCCTCCGGATGACCGGCGCGTGGGGCTTACCGCAAAACCCGTGAGTGGCGGGTATACTTCACGCCCTCGCTGAGTGAATCAGTCGTTCGGGAGCTCCAATGGAGGAAGGCGCAAAGCGGCGCTTGGTCGGGGCCGCGGTGTTCGTGGCCCTGCTGGTGATCTTTCTGCCCATGCTGGTGGAGGAGCGCGAGGAGTCTCCGGTCCCGGAGGCGGCTCTCGTCGTCCCGCCGCGGCCGGCGATCGAGCCCAGGCCGCAACCCGCCCCGCCCACCGGCCTCACCGAGGAGGAGGAGCGGATCGAGGCCCCGGTCGGGACGGCAGAGCTTGCCCCGCCGCCGCTCTACATCCCGCCCACCGACGACGAGTCGTCCCCGGTCGAGGAGGAGTCTTGGATTCCGGTCCCCATCGTCGCGCCCCAGACGGAGCCCAAGGCGCCACTGGCGGAGACCAAGACCCCTGCGCCCCCTTCCGCTCAGCCAGCGGCGCCCCGCCCCAAGCCGGGTGCCCCCTCTGGTTGGGTGGTTCAGGTCGCGGCGCTCACGGAGCAGCCGAGGGCTGAGGCCCTGGAGCGGGAGCTGCGCGCCAAGGGTCTGCCGGCCTTCATCGAGACGGTGAGCATCGACAGCAAGACCTTCCACCGCGTTCGCGTCGGCCCCGAGTCGGACCGCAGGCGCGCCGAGGCCATGGCCGCGTCGCTCAAGCAGCAGGGTCACCAGGCGCAGATCCTGCGTTACCCCTGATTCGTCCCGCGAGCGGCCGAGCGCCGCCGCCTGCGGCGCGAGGTCACGCCTTCCCCTGCCGTCTCTCTCACCGATGGGTCCCGAATGATCTGGGTCGACTATCTCATCCTCGGCATCGTCGCCCTCTCCGCGCTGATCGGCCTCTTCCGCGGCCTGGTCCGCGAGGTCCTCTCGCTCGCAATCTGGATCGGGGCGGCCTTGGTGGCCTGGTGGTTCTATCAGCCGTTGGCCGAGCACCTCACACCCTGGATCAGCACGCCGACCGTGCGGCTCGGGGCGGCCTTTCTGATCCTTGTCTTCGTCGTGCTGATCGCCGGGGCCATCGTCGGCTATCTCATCACCCTGCTGGTGGAGAAGACCGGCCTGACCGGTACCGATCGGCTGCTGGGGGTGGTCTTCGGTGCGGCCCGCGGGGCCGTGCTGGTGGCGATGCTGGTGTACCTCGCCGGCCTCACGCCGTTGCCGGACGACCCCTGGTGGCAGGAGTCCGCCCTGGTCGGCCGCTTCCAGGTCCTCGCGGAGCGCGTCCTCGGGGAGCTCCCCCCCGAGGTAACCGAGCGGCTCAAGGCCCTGTGATGCCCCCCGGTTGCTGCCACCACCGCCTTTGGCTACGCTGCCAGGGCGCCGTTTGCCTGACCCTGTCCCCCTGCAACGAGGTGCTTTATGTGCGGCATCGTAGGCATCGTCGGTAAGGGTCCGGTCAACCAGTCCCTGTACGACGCCTTGCTCGTCCTGCAGCACCGCGGCCAGGATGCGGCGGGGATCGTCACCTGCGAGGGCGAGAAGCTCCATCTGCGCAAGGACAATGGTCTGGTGCGCGACGTCTTTCGCACCCGCCACATGCTCCAGCTTCGCGGCAACACGGGCCTGGGGCACGTCCGCTACCCGACCGCGGGGGCATCGAGCTCGGCCGAGGCCCAGCCGTTCTATGTCAACTCGCCCTACGGCATCGTCCTCGCGCACAACGGCAATCTGACCAACGCTGAGGACCTCAAGCGCGACCTCTTCGTCGAGGATCTGCGCCACCTCAACACCGACTCCGACTCCGAGATCCTGCTCAACGTCTTTGCCCACGAGCTGCAGATCCAGGGCAAGCTGCGCATCGACGAGCAGGATGTTTTCCGCGCCGTCGCGGGGGTACACCGGCGTTGCCGCGGCGGCTATGCCGCGGTCGCGATGATCCCTGGCTTCGGCATATTCGGCTTTCGCGACCCCAACGGCATCCGCCCGATCGTCTACGGCCGGCGCGAGACCGATGAGGGCGCCGAGTACATGATCGCCTCCGAGAGCGTCGCCCTCGATACCCTGGGCTTCCGGATGATCGCGGACGTCGCCCCGGGCGAGGCGGTGTTCATCGACGTCGCCGGCAACCTCCACACCCGCCAGTGTGCCGAGCAGCCGGTGCTTTCGCCCTGCATCTTCGAGTTCGTCTACTTCGCGCGACCCGACTCGATCATCGACAACATCTCGGTGCACAAGGCACGCTCGCGCATGGGCCGCAAGCTCGCGGCCAAGATCAAGCGGGAGTGGTCCGACCACGACATCGATGTCGTCATCCCGGTGCCCGACACGAGCCGCACTGCGGCGTTGCAGCTTGCCAACGCGCTCAACGTCGGCTACGCGGAGGGCTTCATCAAAAACCGCTACATCGGGCGTACCTTCATCATGCCCGGGCAGAAGGTGCGCAAGAAGTCGGTGCGCCAGAAGCTCAACGCCATCGACCTGGAGTTTCGCAAGAAGAGCGTGCTCCTCGTGGATGACTCCATTGTGCGCGGGACCACCTCCCAGCAGATCATCCAGATGGCGCGCGATGCGGGGGCGCGCCGGGTCTACTTCGCCTCGGCCGCGCCCCCGGTGCGCTACCCCAATGTCTACGGGATCGACATGCCCACCGCCAACGAGCTGGTTGCCCACGGGCGGACCGAGGCGGAGATCTGCCGGCTGCTCGGGGCCGACGGGCTGATCTTCCAGGACCTCGACGACCTCATCCAGGCGGTTCAGAAGAAGGGCAAGAGCGACGTCGACCGCTTCGATTGCTCGGTGTTCGACGGCGACTACGTGACCGGCGACGTCACCCAGGAGTACCTGAGACTGCTCGAGCAGCAGCGCAACGATGCGGCCAAGGAGGCCAAGGCGCGCCACAGCGAGAGCGTGATCGAGCTCTACAACACGGACTGAGAGTCGATATCCGGATTCCGATGACGCAGAGTGACCGACCCGGATTCGCCACCCTCGCCATCCGCACGGGCCACCGGCGCACCGGCGAGAGCGAGCACAGTGAGCCCATCTTTGCGACCTCGAGCTACGTCTTCGCGAGCGCCGCCGAGGCGGCGGCCCGTTTCGCGGGCGAGGTCCCTGGGAACATCTACTCCCGCTTCACCAATCCCACGGTCCGGGCCTTCGAGGAGCGCCTCGCGGCCCTGGAGGGGGGCGAGTCCTGCGTGGCGACCGCCTCGGGGATGTCGGCGATCCTCGCCGTCTGTCTCGCCTTGCTCAAGGCGGGCGATCATCTGGTCTGCTCGCGGAGTGTCTTCGGCACTACCACCGTCCTGCTCAACAAGTACCTGGCCCGCTTCGGGGTGGAGACGAGCTATGTGTCCCTCGCCGACCCCGAGGGCTGGGCGACCGCGATTCGGCCGAGCACCCGGCTGCTGTTCCTCGAGACCCCCTCGAACCCGCTGACCGAGATGGCCGACATCCGCGCCCTGGCCGACCTGGCCCATGCGCGCGGTTGCCTGCTCGCCGTCGACAACTGCTTCTGCACCCCGGCCCTTCAGCGCCCCCTCGCGCTCGGGGCGGATCTGGTGATCCACTCGGCGACTAAGTATCTGGACGGTCAGGGCCGCTGCGTGGGCGGGGCGGTGGTCGGCGACCGCAAGCTGGTCGGCGAGGAGGTCTTCGGCGTGATCCGCACCGCCGGGCCGAGTCTGAGCCCCTTCAACGCCTGGGTCTTCCTGAAGGGCCTGGAGACCCTGGAGCTGCGCATGCTCGCCCATGCGCGCGGCGCACAGGCCCTCGCCCTCTGGCTCCAGGGACAGCCCGGCGTCACCCGGGTCTACTACCCCGGGCTCGAGAGCCATGCCCAGCACCGGTTGGTCGGCAAGCAGCAGCGCACCGGCGGCGGCATCGTCTCATTCGAGGTCGCGGGCGGGCGCGAGGCGGCCTGGCGGGTCATCGACGCTACGCGGATGATCTCGATCACCGCCAACCTGGGCGATACCAAGACCACCATCACCCATCCGGCGAGCACCACCCACGGCCGCCTCACCCCCGAGGAGCGCGCCGCGGCCGGCATCGGCGAGGGCCTGATCCGCATCGCCGTCGGCCTGGAAGACTCGTCGGACATCCAGGCCGACCTGGCCCTGGGCTTGGGGAATTAGCCGCAAATGAGCGCTAATAAATGCAAATAATAAACTGTTTTTCCTGCTGCTTTGGGTGCCGCTGCACGTCGAGCGCTTGGCGCGCCTAGGCCTGGACGTTGTTTCAACGCTGGAAGTGCACATCGAGTAGCTCATTGACTTGTGTTCGATTGCGTTTACTTGCGGCTAGATTCACGTGACGGTTGAGGGCCAGTCTTCGCTAAGGGGCCAACGCGCGGCGCTTCGGGCGAAGTGGGACGCCCGCTACCGCGAGGCCAATCGCATCCCGCCGCCGGCCTTGGCCTTGACGGAGAACCTTCACCTGTTGCCGAGCGCGGGGCAGGCCCTGGACCTCGCCTGTGGCCTTGGGGAGAACGCACTGCTCCTCGCCGAGCGGGGGCTCGATGTCTCGGCCTGGGACTGCTCGCCGGTGGCGATCGAGCGTCTCAGGCGTGCCGCGTCCGAGCGGGGGCTGGGGCTGTCGGCCGAGGTGCGCGATATTCAGGCCCAGCCGCCCGAGCGCGAGACCTTCGATCTCATCCTGGTGGCGCACTTTTTGGACCGCGCGCTCGCCCCGGCCATCGCCGCAGGGCTGCGCCCTGGCGGGCTGCTGTTCTACCAGACCTTCACCCGCGAGGCGGTGAGCGAGCGGGGTCCGACCAACCCGGAGCATCGACTCGGCCCGAACGAGCTGCTGCACCTGTACCCGGGGCTGATGATCCGGTCCTATCGCGAGGAGGGCCGCCTCGGCGACCTCAGCCGAGGCGTGCGAGACCTCGCCATGCTGATCGCCCAGCGACCCGCCTGAGCCATCCGGCCGCCGCGCGGGCGGGCGTGGGCGGCGATGGGGATGGTGTCGGTCGGCTCGCACGCCCCGGTCTCGGCCCCTGTTTCCGCCTGATTGAACAGCCCCGGCTGATTGGGCGAGACCCGCTCGCTGGAGGGACCCTAGCGTTTAGCGAGCAGCAGATCGAGCGGTTTGCGCCGGCGCGCGAGCTCGGCTTCGTAGTGCGCGGTCGGAGCCATCAGCAGCCGTTACAGGTCCGCGACCTCATCGGGCAGCCCGGCGAGAGACGGGGCCCGAGCAGGCGCGGGGACAGCCTACCGGATGGCACCCCATCGATACAGCTTAAGTTGCTGAGGAAAGGATAGAACGCGCTCGTATTTCAGGCTCTGTAATGGGATTTCCAGTGGCGCAGACCAGAGCCGTCGAACAGCCCCTCTAGCTCTTAGCCCGTGAGGTTGATCACCGCCTCCTCGCAGTACCGTGGCCATCGGAAGCGCTTCGTCTCCAGCGGTTTCTGCCACAGCAGAAGCCATTGCGCTCCCAGGTCAGAAACTTCAGGGTCCCCTGGCGGCTGATCGGCTTGGAGCGGCGCGTTGAGGTACAGGACGGGGAGGTGCCCATCTTCTCGGGCAACGAGCGGGTGGCCGGCCACCACGAGCCGCTCGGACGGGGGCTGCGACAGGTCGATCCCGGGCATCGGCAGGGCATCGTCAGCCGGGCGGCGGCGGTCCCGGACAGCGTCGAGATGCCCGAGCTCCTGCGGCCCTTGAGCGCCTACGAAGCGGTGGCGGGAGGGGCCTGGTGATGGACGCCCAACGCGAGCGGCTCAACGCCCTGCTCACACGCCTGAAGCTCACCACCGTGCGCGAGCGCCCCGACAGCCTGCTCGATGCGGCTGCCCGACGCGAGCTCACCTTGCGCGAGGCGCTGCTGCTGCTCGGCCCGCCCGGGGTGGGCAAAACGCATCTGGCCGTCGCCCTCGGGCGCGAGGCCATCGCCCGGGGCTGCCCCGTGCTGTCCAGCTCCGCCGCGGCGCTAATGACCGCCCTGGTCAAGGGCCGCAGCGAGGGTCGCCTGGAGGAGCGCCTGGTGCACTTACGCCTTGTCCGAAGCTCTTGATCATCGACGAGCTCGGCTACCTACCTTTCGAGACCAGCGCCGCGCATCTGCTCTTCCAGCTCGTCTCGCGTCGCTACGAGCGCGGCAGCCTCCTGATCACCAGCAACCGCTCCGTGGGCGACTGGGGTGAGGTGTTCGGCGATCCGATCGTGGCCACCGCCATCCTCGACCGCCTGCTGCACCACAGCCACGTGCTCACCATCCGCGGGGAGAGCTACCGGCTGTGCGAGAAGCGCCGATCGGGGCTCATCCGTGCCGGCCGCACGGGCAGCGGCGAAGCCTGTCGCCGCCGCCGGTTGGACGGTCCCCCGCTTCGTTGCGCGCCGCCGAGGACAGCGGCCAGCCCTGGGAGACACACCCAGGTCATTGCTACCGCGCACCCGGGTACGGCGGACACGGACCAAGCGAGCCCCGATAAGTAACCTAAGGATCACCAGACGTCCCCGGGGGGCAATTCTCGATGTCGCTTGACAACTATGGGTCGAATTGAGGCACGGGTGACGGCGAGCCCGAGTTCTGGTACCCGGCCGGCCGTCGACGCTACACCAGGATCATTCGGGGCTCCTGGCCGTGCGACAGGGGTCGATGACCAGGGCGCCTCTCGCATCCGGTGGCCGGGAAGCTGAGCCAGCGCACCTTCACGAAGTGCTTTCGGGTATCTGTGACGCCAACGGTTGACTGCGCTCGGCGTGCGACCGCGGTCACGGACTAGCGGAAGGTGCCCCCTAGAGTCAGGCCGCGGCGCTTCGCGCCAGGCCGAGGCCTCGGCTCGGCGTCGGGGCGGCGTTCGCGCCGGGCATCGACCGACCGGCTTCTATGACTGTCGAAGAGGACATTGAGAATGAAGCGAAGTCGTTGTCTGCCTTTCCTCCTGGCCGTGGTCACGGCGCTAGCCCTGACACCGGCGTTTGCCCTCGAGCCGATACCCGTCAGCGCCGACGAAGCGTTCGATGCGGCAGCGACCCAGACCGACCCGCTGACCGGGCAGCCGGCCAAGGTCGCGCTGGTCGACGTGCGCAGCCGCGCCGAGTACTACTGGGTTGGAACGGCGGCCAAGGTCAGCGAGATCGTCGTCCAAGGGAAGGCCGCAGCGATCAAGCCAGACGATGGCCGGGTCCGGCTGATCCACGAGGGCAAGTTCCTGGAATACACAGTCGCCGGCCGCTAACAAAGGATCCAGGTCGAGTTGGAAGGATAGCGGCCTACCCATCAAGATCCAGGTGACGCCTCCGTTAACCCAGCCCTAGCGGCTGAGGGAGCTCCCAGGGTCCCGCACTGGGCTAGCGCGGCACGCAGCGCATGGAACGGGCAGCGGCCATGTGCGATTCCGAGCGGTGCTTGGGACTTAGGTTGCGGGACGGCGCCTGCGCCCCGTCCCGCGGGTCCTCCCGACTCGCCTAGGGTGCGGTCAGGTCGGACTCGCATCGCCTGGCGCTGCTCGCACATTCACCGCACGCCGGGCTCGGCAGCGCGGGTTGGTCTGAGCACCCTGGCGATGCCGGTGGCGCCGGTTGCGAGGCCGGTCTCGGCGATACCACCGACGGCCTGGCCACGGCGGGACGCTCAGGTGCTTGCTTCATCCAGATGGTTGCTCCTGGGCAGCGTGCCGAGGTCTGCGAGCCGCCCGTCAGCGGGCAACGCACACCAGCCGGGGTGCGAGCAAGCGCAGGGCGTCTTCGGTGGCCAGCGAGACCAGGTACCCGCGCTTGCCCCCATTGATGTAGATGCGGGGGAGGGCGGCAACACCCTCCTCGCAGTACACCGGCATTGCCCGGCGCGTGCCGAACGGCGAGGTGCCGCCGACCTGGTAGCCCGAGTGACGCTCGGCGGTCTTGGGCTCGCAGGGGTCCACCCGCTTGACCCCGATCGAGCGCGCGAGCAGCCCGGTCGCCACCTCACGGTCGCCGTGCATGAGCACGATCAGCGGGTTGCCCGCCTCGTCCTCCATGATTAGGGTCTTGATCACCAAGTGCTCGTCCACCCCGAGCGCACGTGCTGAGTGCGCGGTGCCGCCGTGCTCCTGGTAGTCGTAGAGATGCCCTTCGAATGCGACCCCCGCGGCGCGCAGCGCACGGATCGCTGGGGTGACCGGCTCCTTCTTCGTACCCATGGTTGATGTACCAGCGAATGTTTCGAGAGGGCCAGATGCTCCGCTGAATCAGGCTTCGAGCCGCCAGACCAGGGTACGGTTGTTGACCGGCATCTCGTGATCCGCGAGTAGTCGCAGACCGCCCTCGCGGGCGAGCTCGTCGAGCCACTCGAAGTCCTTGATGCCGCTACGCGGGTCGTTGGCCTTGAGCCAGGTGTCGAAGCGGGCATTGCTCTCGCTGGTGTAGCGTCCACCGTAGTTGAAGGGTCCGTAGAGCGCAAACATCCCGCCCGGCGTGAGGACCTTGGGCAGGCCGCGGAGCATCGCGGCGACCTCTGTCTCGGACATGATGTGGGCGGTGTTGGCGCTGAATATGGCGTCGAAGCGGTCTTCGGGCCAAGGTCCCCCCGTCACTTCTAGCGCGAACGGCGGGGACAGATTCGGAAGACCCGCCTCCTCGATCCAGGCGCGAATGCCCGGAAGATAGCCGGGCACATCGCTCGCCTGCCAGACCAGGTGGGGAAAGGCGGCGGCGAAGAACACCGCGTGCTGGCCCGTGCCGCTGCCGATCTCCAGGACGGTGCGCGCGTTAGCGAGATATCCCCGCAGCACCCCCAGGATCGGGATCTTGTTTTCCTCGCACGCTTGCGAGAAGGGTTTGTGCTGGACCATCTGGCGACTGGATGTCGTAACTCGATAAGGCTGAAGTTGCCGGCGACCGATTCGGGAAACAACCCCAAGCGTGCCGCCGCGCTGGAGCCCGCACTCTCATCGAGGGCTGCCGCAGCCGGCGGCGCGAGGGAAATTGAGCCCCAGGGATGCTCAACCGGACGGGCTCGATCGGCGGACTACTCCAACCCCGATGCTTGTACCTCAGGCTGGTTGTGTCTGCTCCACGGTCTGGCGGCCGCGCTCTGCGGCGAGCGTGGCGATCCGGGCCCGGATCTCAGGGTAGCGGCGCAGGAAGCGGTGAAAGTCACGCCCGCTCAACATTGCAAACCGGCAGTAGTTGAGGGCAGTGATGTCCGCCGAGCGGCGCTCCCCACTCAGCAGGGCCATCTCGCCGAACAGCTCGCCGGGGCCCCGAATATCGATGCGCCGGCCGCCGATGGTGACCTCCACCTCGCCCGCGGAGATCAGGTAGAGGGCATCGGCGATGTCACCAGCCCGAAAGATGCGGTCCCCCGGCGCGGCGGTTTGAGGGTGGAAGTGCAGGACCAGGACCTCCCGCTGCTCGGGCGTGAGTCCCGCGAAGAGCGGGAAGCGGGCCGCGAGCTCCTCCGGCGAGAACGTTCTGTGGGCCTCGGCGAGCTGCTCGGCCTGCTCGCGCGCCGCATCCAGCTCCGCCTGGAGCCGCATCTGCGCCGCTTTACGGCCGTCTTCGAGGTGAAGACGCAGTCGCGGTCTGGTCCGGACCCAGGCGTTCAGCCGATCCGCGCCGGCAAACATCAATGGGTTCAGCGTGATCGAAAGCAAGGCGCCGGCGAGCAGCAGGTCGAAGCCCGTGGCGTCCAGCAGGCCGAAATGAAGCCCAAGCCCGCCCAGGATGAACGAGAACTCCCCAATCTGGGCGAGGGCCGCGGCGACCGTCAAGGCCGTGCTCAGCGGGTAGCGGAGGAGCAGGACGATGGCGAGCGCTACTAGCGACTTGCCAATCAGGATCAGGCCGACGACGGCGGCGACCATGACGGGCTCGCGAATCAGGATCGAGGGGTCGAACAGCATCCCAACCGAGACGAAAAACAGCACCCCGAAGGCATCCTGCAACGGTAGGGAGTTGGTGGCCGCCTTGTGGCTGAGCTCGGAGTTGCTCAGCACTACCCCGGCGAAGAAGGCGCCAAGTGCGAACGAGACGCCGAAGAGCTTGGCGGCGGCGAAGGCGATCCCCAGCGCGATCGCCAGCACGGCGAGCGTGAACAGCTCCCGCGAGCCGGTGCGGGCCACCTCCCGCAGCAGCCAGGGCAGCACGCGCGGTCCGAGGACCAAGGCGACGGCCACGAAGGCAGAGACCTTCGCCAGGGTCATGGCGAGCGTGATCAGCAAGCCCTGGTCGGAGGCGGCATGGGTGCCGCCCCCCGACGCGCCCCCGAGGACCTCGACGAGGGTCGGCAGCAGGACTAGGGCCAACACCATTGCCAGGTCCTCGACAATCAGCCAGCCGACGGCGATGCGACCATTAGACGAGGTGAGGGCGTTGCGATCCTCGAGGGCCTTGATGAGGACTACGGTGCTCGCCACCGACAGGCTGAGCCCGAGCACCAGTCCGGCCCCGAGGCTCCATCCCCAGGTATGGGTGAGGCCGAGCCCTATGGCCGTCGCGATCGCGATCTGCCCGATGGCGCCTGGAATCGCCAGCCGCCGCACCGCCATGAGGTCGGCCACCGAGAAATGCAGGCCGACCCCGAACATCATCAGCATGATGCCGATCTCGGCCAACTGACCGGCCAGTTCGCCGTCCGCGAGGAGGCCGGTTGTCACCGGCCCCACCACCACCCCGGCGACCAGGTAGCCGACCAGGGGCGGCACTCGCAGGCGTTGGGCCAGGAACCCGAGCACAAAGGCAAGCCCGAGCCCCAAAGCGATCGTGGCGATCAGCGTGACATCATGCGTCATGGGTCCCCCAGTTGATGCGGCTGCCGGTGATTCGATTGGATCGGGCGTGTTGCCATTCAGGAAGCGCTGATCCATTCAGCGTTTCGGGTCTCACAGGGATGTGCCGCACGGGCACCTTGAGTTTCTCAAGGTGCCCTTAAGCTGAGGGGTCAATGCCCAGGAAGTCCTTAAATCCAGATTAAATTTCGATTAAATCCGGCGGGTAAGGCCGAGTCGCTGCGCCCCATGATCCACGCGGCGTTACCGAAATCGCCTATGGTTGGGGCAGCGTCAACGACTGAAGGTGTCCGAAGCGGGGGAAATCACACGCTTTGCCTCGCGTCCGGAACACTACCGAGGAAACGATGTTCCCCGTCCCCTCAAGCCCGCCCCGATCGGCCCCTATTGCAATATTGAGCCTGGCAGATCAAATTCCCTCCGAGTCGCCCTCCACTGGCCGCTCCCAGGGTGGCCTAAGCGGGGGCTTGCCGGTGGCCTGAGCGACGCCACATGATGATCGCGACCGCTGACACAAGGCGACCCTCATGCCGAACGATCTAGCCGCGTCGGGCTCAGAGCGTAAGCCTGTTTCCGATGAGACGCTCGCGGCGCGCTTCTCAGACCTGTGGCGGCGCTGCTCCAGCTTAGGGTCGGATGGGAATCCCGTCACGGCGTGGGCGATCATCGATCGCTCTTATGCCGAGCCCCACCGCCATTACCACGACAAGCAGCACCTCAGTCATTGCCTCGACGAGCTCGATAGGGCGCATGGAGCCATACCGCACCCGGATCGGGTGGAGATGGCCCTGTGGTTTCACGACGTCGTCAACGAGCCGGGTAAGCCGGACAACGAGGCCCGAAGCGCGGACCTGTTTCTTGATCTCGCGAGCGGGGTTATGCCCGACGACTTCGTGACCGCTGTGGCCGAGCTCATCCGTGTTACGACGCACCGTCACCCGCCTGAGGACCTCGATCAGCGCTTCATCTGCGACATCGATCTCGCGAGCTTCGGCTGTCCATGGGAGTGCTATCTCGACGACACGAACAAGGTCAAGGCCGAATTCCCGGGCTCCGCCGAGGAGTATTACGGAAAGAAGCGGGCGTTTCTGGAGGCGATGTTGCGCCGGCCGCGGATCTTTCTCACGGACCTGTTCAATGCGCGCTACGAGCATCAGGCAAGGGAGAACATCGGGCGCCTGCTCGGCCTGATCGACCAACGCGCCTGCTGACGGGGCGCTGTGGGCGGCGAAAAGTGATCTTCGGGTGATTACCGTCCAGTCGCACGGCGGATTGGATGGCCCGCGGGTACATGACCCCTCGACGCCGAAGCCTTGGCGGTTGCTCCTTCCCGCGCCTGACGTGAATCCGTCCTGCCGCCCCGATTCACTCCGCCCCAAGGTACCGCAGAATCACCATCGTAAGGTCATCCGACGGCATGGTCCCCGCGGTGAAGTCCTTGACTGCAAGGGAGACGCGGCGAGCGAGTCCATCGGCCGAGGATGCGGGCTTGGTGTTCAGGCAGTCCATGAGGCGTGCCAGGGTGAACATCCGGTGATCGGCGTTCATTGCTTCCGTGACCCCGTCGGTGTACATCACGAGCACGTCCCCGCTCCCAAGCGAGACTGAGGCGAGGTCGTAGGTCGCGTCTTTGTCGAGTCCGGCGAGGATGCCCCGAGGTGGCGGCAGTGGTTGAAACTGCCCGCCACTGGCCCCGACCAGCACTGCGTCGTGGCCGGCCGTCGCATACGTGAAAACACCGCTCCGCCGGTCGATGATCCCCGCGATCAGGGTCGCGAACATACAGGTCGGGTTATCCGCGCAGAGTAGCTCGTTGAGCTTCGCCAGGGCTACATTCACCGGCTGATCCTTCAGGACCTCGGCGCGCAGCAGCGCCATCGTGCGCACCATGAACAAGGCCGCCGGCACACCCTTGCCGGACACATCCCCGATCGCGAGACAGCAGGCATTGGGCCCCACGGGAAAGACATCGTAGAAGTCGCCGCCGACTTGGCGCGCGGGCGTCATCTCCGCCGCCACCTCAATCTCCGGCCAGAGGTTGAGCTCATGCGGGAGCATGCCGAGCTGGATCTCCTGTGCGATCGCGAGCTCCTTTTGGATGTGCTCATAACGGAGCTGCTGCTCCAGGGCCTTCTGGATAGCCTCGTTGCGGGCGCGAAATCGGTCGGCGAAAAGGCGCATGAAGTTCCTGGCGATCTCCGGCACCCGAAACAAACCCTCCCAGATGTCAGATTCCGATAACACGAGGAGGCGGCTCGGTGCCGCCGCAACGACGAAGGCGGTCGCTACGCCGCAGTCGATGGCCGAGATTTCCCCCGCGCATTCCCCGGGGACGATGAGGAATCCCTCCTCCGAATCGACACGATCGAGACGGACCTTGAGCTGACCGTCGAGCAGCAAGAAGAGACTCCGATTCCTCTGGCCGGGTGTCAGAAGGACATCACCGTGCGCCAAGACGCGTAGCTCGCAGCCGCGTACGAGCGGGCCGAGGGTTTCGGGGGCGACCCCTTGGAACAAAGCGTGTCGGGAGATCAGATCGAAGTCAGCCGAACCGGCAGGATGGACGGTCTCGCTCTCGGGCACTCGTCAAGTCTCCATCGCAACGGGCTGAGCGACCGCACTCACACCCATGGCTCCCAGCGGTTGAGTACTCCAGTTGATTGCCGCTCCCCCGCCGTAGCTGTCTGGTCGCGCCGGCACCGGCCGCGACGATTGCCAAGGGGGCGGAATCATCACCCCCCGATGGCGGACCTGCGACCGCGAATCTTGGGCGAAGGGAACCGCGCCGGGCGACAGGCGATGGGCCGAGCCGCTGGCTCGACCGAGGAGGTGGGACGGGGGCGACTAACCGCCGTGGTCTTTACGAACGACCAGGGTCAGGCGGTTCCGGTCCGTAACACGACTGTAATGGTAGTCGTGGGAGTAGGCCTGGATCAACAAAAGGCCGCGTCCGCCGATCGAGGCATGCTCCAGGTCCGGCGCCGCTGCCGCCGCGCGGGCCTCGAAGGGGTTGAACGGGTGAGCGTCGTCAACGATCTCGACGGTCACGGTCTCTGCGCTATCGGTGAGCGTGAGGACGATCTCATGGGGCTCGGCGTCGCTGTAGGCATAGCTGATCAGATTGGTCAGCGCCTCATTGATGACGAGGTCCACAGCGAATGCGGTTCGGTCGGGTAGGTCCCAGGCGTGAAACCGATCGGCGAGCCAGCGTTCCATGCGGCTCAACTCTTGGAGACGATTCTGGATGACGAGCGTTTCGCGCGCGCCGGGCGAGATCTGAGTATGATTCCTAACGGCAGTCACTGCCTACAGCCTGTTCAGTCCTCGGTGCGCAATCGGCGCGCTCTGCGGCTCAAGCCGGATGAACTTCGCTCAATGCGGCCTTCGCAGCGTCGAGGTCATCAAAGACGGGGATGAGAGAGGCCACCCCGGTGCGATCCAGCACCTCTCTGACCATTGGCTGCGGGTTGAGGAGAACCATCTTGCCACCGCGGTTGGATGCGGCCTTGGCGCAGCTCAGCAAGGTTCGCATGCCGATGGAGGCGAGGAAGCTCACGTTGGTCATGTCGACCAGCACCGCCGCCTTCTTGGTTGCCGTGAGCGCGGTGAACTTCATGTCGATCGCCTGAGTGCCCTCGACGTCGAGACGTCCGTCCAGGGTGATCTTCAGAATTTTGCCGTCGAGCAGCTCAGAATCAATGTGCATCTTGGACTCCGGTTCTGGGAGAGCGGCGGGGTACGGTGACGAAGGAGCGTGCTGTGCGCTGCGACAACCGCCCTCTTGACTGCCTGCGCCGGCCGCGGGACGCTGGCTTTGACGCGGGAAGTTCGTCACGGGCGAACTCTACCGGCCGACTATTAAGGATTGATGACCGATCGTCGACCACCTTCGGCGCCCGTCGAGAAGCAAGGGTTGTGATACGAGAACCCGGAAATGTCGGGTGACGACGAAGCCGGGGTGACCGTGCCCGCGACGCGGTGACCTCGGCTACCGGATGCCGAGGCACGCGCGACCCGATCGGCCCTCGGATTCACAGGTTCTCCTCGAGGAATCGCTCAAACCCCCGGCTGCTGACAATGTGGGTGCCGTCACAGTTGAACTGCATATGGATCGCATTCTTGAGGATGGAAATCGTCAAGCTGCGGACGTAGAAATTTGGGATCTCACGCAGGACCGGGAGTTGGGCGATGATTTTCGAAATCTCCTCGGGCGCCATCGGCTGCCAGTGCGAGAAGTACTCGTTGAAGCCGTGGTGCAGGTGGTTGGGGAGCTCGCCGAAGCAGGCACTGCCGCGGATCAGGCCGTACACCGCGCGGATGAACTCCGCCTTGCGTTGATAATCGACTTTCGGAAAGTGCCGCTCGACATACGAGGCGTCGAGCAAGCGCAGTGCCGGATGGTATTCCTCACAGAACGGGTCGAGCAGGGTCGAAAGGCGGATCTCGCCGTTGTTGAAGCCGATGTTGATGCGGTGGACATTGCGGTTCAGGAGGAGATCCTCGAAACAGGGAACCAGCTCCGGCATGAACCGGTCGACGACGCTCTCAAAGCGCGGCCGCATCATCGCAGACTCGCGCAGCGAGGGATCGCCCTTGATGCCGATGTGCATGTCGCGGCCGAGGAAGCTGTCCATGTTGACCATTTTTTCCTCGAGGACGAGCTTCTCATTGCGGCTGTTGACGATCCGGCGAATCTTGTCGTTGATCGCGGGCTCATCCGCGAGCAACTGATGGAAGGCCTCCCTGGATACCCGTAACAATCCCGCGGGCTCGCTGGCCACCGCCGCCGCCGTCCGGCGGCTACCGTTGTAAACGGCCAGCTCCCCGAACCAGTCCCCTTGGTGGGCTTGTCGGATCGGCACCTTGGTATTGAACTTCTCGATGTAGAGGGAGACACCCCCGGAATCGACGAAGTACATGCAGTCCGCCTCATCGCCTTCCTGGAAAATCTGCTCGCTCTCGTTGAACCGCACCCGGCTACCGAGGCGGCGGATCTTGTGGAGCTCATCATCGTGCAAGTCAAGAAACACGGACGTCATGGCCTTCTCCTCCGTTGTTGGTGTCGTGTGATGGAACGCGGCGTCAGCCACGGCACCGCGGTAACCGCGAAATCGGTCAACGTGGCGCAACTTGCGTACCGCGCCCAGCAGCGCATGGTGAGCCGTGCAATGGCTTCTTGTCACGGCCGCCCTTCGCGCTCTACTTTCATCTGAGTCGACTATTAAGTAAAGTCCGGGTAGTGCGGTCGCTTTGGGACGGCGTCGTCAATCCAATTGCCGGCGAGCCCGGCGCGCTGTCGCCGACCTGTGTTCAATACGCCGTCCTCCGAGGGTTTCCTTCCCCAATGCGATGTCTCCTGGTCTCCGACTTGCATTACACCCTCAAACAGTTCGACTGGGTGCTGAGCCAGGCGGACGCCTTTGATTTGATCGTTATTGCGGGCGATCACCTCGACATCAGCTCGGCGGTCGACCTCAACGCCCAGATCGTCGTCGTACTGACATACCTCAAACGGCTACGCGCCAAGACTCGTATCTTCGTCTGCTCGGGCAATCACGACCTCGATGCGCGCAATGGCTTCGACGAGCAGTATGCCCGCTGGATCACGCGGGCACGGGACTACGGGGTGCCCACCGACGAGGACAGCCCGTCGATCGACGGGGCGCTCTTCACGATCTGCCCATGGTGGGACGGCCCGAAGAGCCGCGAGCGGGTGGGCGAGCTGATCGCTCGGGACAGCCGCAAATCCAGGACCGGCTGGGTCTGGGTCTATCACTCGCCGCCGGATGAGTCGCCGACAAGCTGGGGAGGGCGCCAGCACTTCGGGGACGCCCAGCTCGTTGAATGGATCCGTCGGTACGGCCCGGATCTGGTCTTCACCGGCCACATCCACCAGTCCCCATTCCGGGGCGGCTCTTGGGTCGATCGCATCGGAGATACCTGGGTCTTTAATCCGGGCCGCCAGATCGGCCCCTGTCCCACGCACATCATCCTCGACACGGAGCGGCAGAGCGCCCTGTGGTTCTCGCTGGCGGGCAACGAGGCCGTAGCCCTCGATCAGCCCCTGACGCGTCCGGTGCCGGAGCTGACCGAGCTGCCCGCCTGGCTCAGATAGACTTGTCCGGGTAGCGGTCCGACCCCGGCGCGTGCTCCTCCGCCGGCTGGTGGAGCAGGCTCTCCAGCACCTCATCCACCATCCCGAGGTGGTCGCCCTGATCCTGATACTGGCGCTTCAGATCCACCAGATAGCTGGTGATGCTGTTGAGCTTGCGCGCCAGCAGCCGCGCCAGGTGGAAGGCGAGCTCTGGGTGCAACCGCAGGAAGGCGGCGCCGTCCTCCACGACGTAGGCCCGGCAGGGCGTCACCGCCCGCACCGTCGCCGTGTGCGGGACGTCGAGCAGCACCGCCAGCTCCCCGAAGATCGACCCCGGCTCCGATTGGGTGTTGACCTGAGTGTCGCCCTTGAGGACCTCGACTTCGCCCTCGATGAGGACGTAGAGCGTTCGGTCGCGTCCCCCTTCCGACAGCAGCTCTCCGCCAGGCGCGAAGTCCTGCTCGGGGAGGGCAGTGGCCAAGTCAAGGACTTCACGCATCGAGCCAACCCTCGTCAACCCGGCGCACCGGAACCGTCCCGGCGTTCAGCCGACGCAGACCCTGATCCCGAACGGGGATCAGGGCATCACACTCACGATCCCGCGAAATCAGTACGCGTAGCAAGTCCTCCGACCGCCGATGGTCGTGCAATAGTACGGATCGTTATTGAACAGGATGGTCGTCGGAACCTGAAGATTGTCGAAGCCCGGCTTGATCACGGGGCAGGGCCCGGGTTGGCCAGGCGCGACCTCAGCCGACGATGGCAGATTCGGGTCGCACTCGACGGCCTTGACGCCGCAGACGCAACAGCCCTGGTTCGCCAACGCAAACTTGTCGGCCGACGCGCTCAGGTCTGCGCTGCACACCACGCGCGGCAGGAACCCTCCCATGCCGTCCGAGGGACAGCTTACCGCCGTGCCGTTGATGAGGACGGCACCACCGCCGTCGATCGTCTCGCACTCTGCGACGACGACCGCTTCCACGGTCACGGTGACGCTGTCGGCACCCAAGAGTCCGCCAGAGTCCTGGACTTGCGCAGTGATCGTATGGACTCCCGGACGGAGGACCTTGGTCAAGCTACCCCCGTTTCCAAGCGACCCTTCGAGCGACGAGCTCCAAGCGATGGCGGCAATGAGTCCGTCTTGCGCATCCTCGGCGATGGCATTGAGGTCGATCGCATCTCCTCCGGCGTACGTTGTGCCGTCCTCCATCGGCGTGAGAATTTCCACCGTCGGCACCGTATTCGGGGGCGGGATGACAAGCCCGTCCTTGCAGGCCAGGACCTGGGAGACAGCGTTGGCGCTGTTCGGGGTGAGCTTCTTACCTCCTGTCGCTCCAGGGCCGTAGTTGTAGACGCAACGCTTGCCGCTGGAGTCCGCCACGGCTACCACGTCGACCTCCAGGGGATCGGTTCGTACCCAGTCGATGGCGTTTCCGCCAAGGACCGAAGGATTCGTGATCTGGACCGTGGCAGGGACCATGCTGAGTGCGGTGCAGCTAAAGTTCCCTTGCCCACTCAAGGCGTAGGCGGACACTGCCCCTGTTTCGCCAGCGTTGGAATTACAGAAGGCCCACGACTGCGCGGGCAACCAAGAGGCGAGGGCCAGAAGACCCCCCACCGCAGAAGAACACCTTAAATTCATGCGACTCTCCGCTTGTTCAGTTCGATTGACATAGTTCGCGAGCGACTAGGGGAGCGAGACTTCGCCTTCCAGGCGGCTCCTTAGGGTGACCTTGACGAATCCCATCCCTGGGCTCATTTTAGGCGCGAAGCGAAAAGTGCGATTCCACGCTTCGCTTCATCTTCAAGTGCCTGGGCACTTGAAAATGGGGGTACATCCCTGTGCCGCACGAGCACCTTGAATCTTTCAAGGTGCCCTTAAAACGCCAGCCGTGCAACGGCCCAGAACGTCGTCTCCGGGAAGTAGGGTCCGGTAGAAGGTTCGTCTCTGAACTCCCGATAGCTGTCGTCCTGATAGCGAAACTCCTCGCCCAGCAGGTTTCTGACCTGCACGCTGAGCACCCCAAGGCGCCTGGGAAGGAGATAGGCCAGCGAGGCGTCGACGACGAAGAAGCTGTCATCCCCTGCCCCCTGTGTGGCGAATTCGTATCTACGCACTCGCTGGTCCACGTAGGTCCCGGCGATGCCCGCAGAGAGACCGTTTGGAAGGAAATACTTGACCCCGACGGGGACGCTGACCGTCTCGACCAGCTCCGGGATGTTCGTCTGGCTGGTAATCTCACCGCTTGACTCGTAGCGGTCGTAAATGACTTCGCCAGTGAGCGACATTCGGTCCGTTGGGGTCCAGTAGACGTAAGCGCGGTGTCGCTCTTCGTCGCGGTCCTCAAAGACTGCGCCGCCCGCGAAATCGACGAGCGGTTCCTCGACATCCCGCCAGGTCAGCTCCGCCCCGAGCACGAGGCCCTGACTCGGCAACCAGTCCAGGCCGAGGCCGTACCGCGTCGACTTGGTCGTGCTCGGATCATCGAACAGTTGGTTAAAGCCCGCGATATGGGTCGGCTCGAGGGTGCGATTGTTCACCAGGGCCGGCTTCAACACCTTGAAAGCGGCGGCCCGCAGATGCAGGGCATCGCTGACCGCCCACCTCAGTCCGAGCTTTGGATTGACGCGCGTCTCTTCGATCGGGGCCTCTTCGTAGTCATCGTAAGACAGGCCGAGTGTCACCACAGCGGCCGCAGAGAGGGCGAGGTTGGCATAAACATACCCGCGGGCATGCGTGATCTCTCGATCAGTCGATGCGTCGACGGAAAAGTCGAGCGGGACGGGCGGGTCCAGTGGCGAATCGAAGAACAGGGTCGTTCGATCACGCACGTCCGCATCACTGTATCCGAGTCCGCCAGTCAGGTTGAACGCCTCTTGCCTGAAGATGTACTGCGCCTCGAACTGATTGCCCTCGGACTCGAAAGACTGATCGGTTGCCACCGTGTCGAAGGGAAATTCCAGCGGGGCCGTCTCGCGCAGCCGGTCCTCTCGATCGCTGTGGATATAAGAGACCAGGAGATCCGACTTCGGTGAGGGGGAGTAACGGGCCCCAAAACGGATGCTGTCCTGCTCCCGCTCCACGGTTCTATTCGCGACGAAGTCCTCCGGGTCGAAGTTGAAGGCCAGGTCCCCCTCCGTCGACTCTCGCCGACGGAATTCGGCCTGAACATTGAGCTCGGGTGTCACGGCCGCCTGGGCATAGAAGTTATAGATGTCCTGTTGCAAACCGTTGTTGGGTCGCCAGCCGTCGCTCTCATAGTGGTAATAACCGGCGCTGAGCGACAGCCAATCATAGATCGCGGAGACCACGCCTTCGGCCCCCAGGGTGTCGTTGTTTCCGCCGAGCGCCGTGATGTCGAACCGGGCCTGGTTGCGTTCGAACAGGGGCGTGAACTCGTTGTAACCGACGCTGGAAGGCCCTCCCGAGGTGATGGTGTTGAGGTTGGTCTCGCTTGCACTCGGCTGAACCGGGTTAATGTTGATGTCCTGGAGCATCTGCGCTTGCAGCAGCTCGCTCACCCGGGCGACCTCGCGCCGACGCATGGTGCTGTAGGTGTCGGACAGGAATCGATGCGCCGAGGCATTGCCTGGGTCCAGGACCAGAGAACGGGTGGCAGTGGCGACCCCGGCCTCTGTGAACCCGAGGGCGCTGTAGATGCGAGCGAGGCTCGCGCCCCGAGCGGCTCGGTCCTGGTCGAGCTGAAGCCGGCTGCGAAAGACGGCCCGGTTATCGTTTTGTTCAATGGACGCTTGCAGATCCTGCAAGGCCTCGACCGGTCGGTTCTCGGTTTGCAGCCGGATCGCGTTGTACAGGAACGCCGTCGGATCGAGCGGGTCGAGCTCCTTCGCGATGGCGAGCTGCTCGGCGTCGAGGGGGCTGCGGATCTCTTCGAAATAGGCCTTACCGAGATAGGCCCGCAGGAGGGCGCCGTTCGAGTCGAGCGCGACGGCGGCCTCGATGTCGGCACGCCCCTCGGCCAGCTTGCCGGTCCGGATCTTGGCGAGGCCGAGACCGAGGTGGGGCATGGGGTCGGCGGAGTCGAGGGCGATGGCCTTGCCGAACGCCTCCTGGGCGGGCTGCACCCGGATCTCGGCGAGCGCGGCGAAGCCGAGGACGCTCTGGGTGCGACCGAGATTCGGTTGCAGCGCCGCGGCGCGCTCGGCGGCGGCCCTCGCCTCCCGACGGTTGCCCTGCATTAGCCAAAGCTCGGCCAACCGTGCCCAAGCCAGTGCATCGTCCGGATGGCGCTCGACGGCGGTCCGCATGGTGTCGCGCGCCGCCTCGATCTGGAAGTCGGCCTGCTGGGCGTAGGACAGGGCGATCCTGGCCGCGGCGGCATCGGTGAGGCTCACGGCCTTCTCGGCGTCCGCGAGCGCCGCTGGGCGGTCGTTCTGAGTGACCCGAATCATCGACCTCAGGGCATAGGCGAGGCCGGCGTCGGTCCCTTGGGCGATGGCCTTGTCGACGCTCCCCAGGGCCTCGTCGACCCGGCCGACAGCGAGGAGCTCCGCTGCCTCCTGAAGCTTGGAGCCCTTGGCGTCGCCGCCCGCGAGGACCGGGGGGTAGTAGAGGGACCAGTGCACGGCGTCGCGGGGACGCACGAGGACTCGCGGCTGGGGCGCCTGGCCCTTTGCGGCCGCGGCGGTCTGCCCGCCCGACACCGGGAGCGAGCCCTGCGCGTTGGCGGCGATGACGGTGCCCTCGAACACGGTGAGCTGCGACTCCCGCTCGTCGACGCGCACCGCGAACTCGGTGCCCTCGATCGACCCGTTGAGGTAAGGGGTGCTGACCTCCAGCCGTTTGGGCTTGCGGCTGAAGGACATGATTCCGCCCCTGACCACGTCCAGCCAGGACTTCTCCTCGGCCTGGGCGTTGACGTTGACGAGGCGCATGGTGGTGTTCTCGTCGAGCCGCAGGACGGCGTCGTTGATCAGCGCGACCGCCGCACGGCTGCGCATCCCGACGCGGATGGTGTCGCCCTGACAGAGCCGGTACTCCAGCGTCGTGCTCTGCCAGCGGCCCCCTGCGGCCGTTTGTACCTCGACCGCGCCCTGGATCGAGACGAAGCGGCCGGCCTCCGTGCGGCAGGCGTTGCTGGCGCTCGCGTTTTGTCCCAGCAGGGCGAGCAGTAGCGCCAGACCAGCGAGTTGCGTCCTTCGGATCATCCAGACTCCCAAGTCTTACTCTCGGCCGGCAACGCCGGCCTGATTGACATGAAACGTGCTTTAACGACGAGGCGACTGCGGTCAGCCCGAGCTTGCCGCGCTGACTGCGGATCTCGGCGCGACGGAGAGCCGCCGGGGGGAATTCGACTGACCGAGTGCGCGAGACCCACCCTTTTTGTCGGATTTGAGCCTAACTGACATCACGCGGATAAATCTTTCAGAAGTTCTTAAATTTCGCTTAAATGTCGAAGCGCGCTGCGCCAGCGCGCCGATCTGTAACGCGGCCGGCACATCTGCCGCGACCAAGGGGCGTGGCGCGGTCGTTCTCCCGTTCGACTTTGGCGGCGAGCCGCCAATGATTCCCTCCAACCCCGCGTATGAGGCCCGCGAAGACATGAGTCCCACGGCGGCGCTGTGTTTCGGACCCTACCGCCTCGCGGGTCCGAAGGGGCCTCTGACGCGCGACGGGGCGGAGGTCGCGCTGCGCAGCAAGACGCTTCAGGTACTCTGGTACCTTGCGCGACACGCGGGCGAGGTCGTCGAGCCGGGCCGCCTGTTTGCCGCGGTTTGGCCCGACAGGGTGGTGTCCGCGGGCGTCCTCGCGGTCTCGATTCGCGAGCTGCGCCTGGCCTTGGACGACGACAGCAAGGCGCCGAGGTACATCCAGACCCTCCATCGTCACGGGTATCGCTTCATCGCCCCGGTGCAACCTGTGGGGCCGGCGGGTGACCTGCCCGATGTGCTCCCGCCCCACTGGGTCCTCGGGCGCGAGGCGGAGCTGCGGCGGCTGAACGACTGCTACCGTCGCGCCCGACAGGGGCAGCGGCAGTTCGTGTTCGTCACCGGCGAGGTGGGGATCGGCAAGAGCACCCTGGCGGCGGCCTGGGTGCGGCCCTTGCTCGCCGACGCGGAGGTGTGGCTGGGGCTCGGGCAATGCGTCGAGCACAGCGGGGTGGGCGAGGTCTATCTGGTTCTGTTGGAGGCCCTCAACCGCCTGTGCCGCGGCCCCCAGGGGGAGGCGGTCATTGCCGTGCTGCGTCAGCAGGCGCCGGGCTGGCTCGCCCAGTTGCCGGGGGTGCTCGCCGCGGCGGACCGCGAGGCGCTGCAGCACCAGCAGGCCCCCGTCACGGCTCACCACTACCAGCGCGAGCTGGCCGACGCGCTCGAGGCGCTGAGTGTCATCCGGCCGGTGGTGCTGCGGCCGGAGTCCGCCCGCCTCATGGTCATCGGGACCTATCGGTGGACGGACCTGACCGCGCGCGATCACCCCTTGCGGTCGCTCAAGCAGGAGCTCGCCTGCCACGGCCAGTGCCAGGAGCTGGCGCTGGAAGGCTTGAACGAGGTGGCGGTGCGCACCTACGTCGCCCAGCGTCTGCCCAGTGAGACGGCCGCCGCGGTCGCGGGCATCGTGTATCAACGTTCCGGCGGCCAGCCGCTCTTCATGGTCAGCTTGACCGAGTACATGACGCAGAGCCCGACCTTGGCTTCGCAGCCTACCCCGGATGCGCTGGCCGCGGCGGCGGCAACCTTGCCGAGCGGCCTGCAGCAGATCATCGAGGCGCAGGTCGAGCGCCTTAGCACGGCCGAGCAGCAGTTACTCGAGGCGGCGAGCGTCGTCGGTCTGGTCTTCGCCGCCGCGGCCGTGGCGGCGGCGCTCGACCTCGCCGTGGGTGGCGTCGAGGAGGTGTGCGACGGACTGGTCCGGCGCGAGTCGCTGATCGCCGCCCAGGGGCTCGCCGAGTGGCCCGACGGGACCCTGAGCGAGTCCTACAGGTTTCGCCATGGGCTCTATCAGGAGGTGCTTTACCGGCGCATCGCCAGCAACCGGCGAATCCACCTCCATCGGGCGATCGGTGAGCGGCTAGCCCGAGGTTACGGCAGCGAGGCGGACGCGGTCGCGGTCGAGCTGGCCGAGCACTTCGAGCAGGGCCGCGATGACCGCCGCGCGGTGCGCTATCACTGTCTGGCGGGTGAGACGGCGCTGCGGCGGTATGCCGCTCAGGCGGCGCGGGCCCATCTCAGCCGCGGGCTCGAGCTGCTGTCACGATTGCCCCAGGATGCGGAGCGCGCGAAGGAAGAGCTGCATCTGCAGGTCCTGATGGGCGTGGCGGCCATCGCCACCGAGGGATTCGGCTCGGCGGCCGTGGCTTACGCCTACGGCCGAGCGCATGCGCTGTGCCGGCAGTTCCCCAGCACGCTCACCCTGCAGTCGGTGCTCTGCGGCCTGTGGAACTACTTCCTGACGCGCGCCGACCTTGAGCAGGCCCGCTCGCTCGCGGCGGAGCTCTCGACCCTGATCGCCCGTGCGGGGACGCGCGATGGGCTGTTCCCCGCCCACAACGCCGTTGGCCAAACCGCCCTGTTCGGGGGCGAGCCCTCCCAGGCGCTCGGCCACATCGACGCCGTGTTGGGGGGCTATTACAGCGTTCGGCATCGGGGGCTCGCGAGCCAGTACGGCGAGGACCCGGGCGTGGTGTGCCACATGTACGCCGCCCTTGCGGACTGGCTCCTCGGGTACCCCGACAGGGCGGCGCGGCGCATCGAGGATGGGCTGAAGCTCGCCCGCGGGCTGGGCCAGCCGTTTGGCGTCGCCCAGATCTTCTGGTCGGCGGTGCTCGTCGCCCACGGCCGCGGGGACCTGGCCGCGGTGCAGTCGCACGCCCTGGAGCTGATTGCGCTCTGTGAGCAAGAAGACATCGCCATGTGGCTGGACGGGGGCCGCATCCTGCTGGGCTGGGCCCATGCGACGGAGGGGCTGGGGGCGGCTGGGGTCGCTGCGATCCAGCAGGGGCTTGGGGGCTGGGAGGCGGCCGGCACGGCGCTGATTCGACCCTACCACCTCGCGCTGCTGGCCGATGCGTATGGCCGGCAGGGGCAGTGGCAGGATGCCATCGACACCGTCAGCGAGGCGTTGGCGACCGCGGAGCGCACGGGCGAGCGGTGGTACGAGGCCGAGCTGCATCGGCTCAGGGCCGAGCTGATGCGGCGGCGCGGCGGCATCGAGCTGGCGGCCGTCGAGGCCGAGCTGCAGCAAGCCCTGGACATCGCCCAGCAACAGCAGGCGCGGGCGTTGGCGCTGCGCGCGGCGACCAGCCTGGCCCGGCTTTGGTGCGAGCAGGGCCGACGCGGGCCGGCGCGGGACCTGCTCGCCCCGGTCTACGCGGCATTCACCGAGGGCTGGCAGACCCGGGACCTGAGAGAAGCGCAGGCGTTGCTGGCGGAGCTGCTGTAACCTGCGGCACGAGCACTGTTCCGGCGCGCGAGGCCGGCCGTCGCACTAACCTGGTGCGGGAATCTTTACGCGATCAGTCCGTTGTAGTCCGGTACGCGGCACGTACCCTCCGCATCGCGCACTCGGGCCGGGGGCATCCGCGGTGGGGGTCGCTTTTCCCCGCGTTGGTCGGAAGCGCGGCGCGGTCCTGTCGGCATGATGAGGAGCCGTGGCCGCGCTTCGGCACGCGGGTTGCTACTCTCACCGGGGCTTGCACCGGGCCGTGCCCTATCACCCTAGGGTCCCCTGGTCCCTTCACCCCAGTCCGTACCTTATGACACCTGACCTCAGTGCCCCAGCAACACTGGCCTCCGCCGAACGCCCGCGGCCCTTGAGATCGCCGCTGGTCCGCACTGCTGAGATCCTGGCCTAGCCCCATGCGGCGCACCCTCATCGGGCTGCTGGTGGGCGTCTTCGTCGGTCTAGCCGGGCTCGTGCTCGACTTGTCGCCCCGCGGCTTGGCCTTCGAGCGCAACGTCGGGCTCACCTGGCTCTTCAAGGTGCGCGGTCCCGTCGAGCCGCCCCGGGACGTGGTGGTGGTCGCGATGGACGGTCGAACCGGTGACCAGCTCGGTCTTCCCCTCCTGCCGCGCGACTGGCCCCGCTCGGTCCATGCCACCCTCGTCGAGATGCTGGTCGAGCGCGGCGCGTCGGTCATCGCCTTCGATGTGCACTTCGGGACCCCGAGGGACGCCGCATCCGACCAGGCCTTCGTCGACGCGGTGGTGCGCGCCGGCAACGTGGTCCTGGTGGAGCTGCTCACCGGCAAACGCCTGCCGATCACCGACCAGGCCGGACGTCATGTCGGCATGGTCTGGACCGAGGAGTCGCTCCCGCCCTTCCCGGGGCTGGCGGAGGCCGCCGCCGGTCTCGCCAGCTTCCCGCTCCCGAAGGAGGCGGCCGCCGTCCATCAGTTCTGGGTCTTCAAGGAGAGCACCGACCAGGCCGCGACCCTCCCGGCGGTCGCCTTGCAGCTCCACGCCCGCGACGCGGTGAGCGGTCTGCTCGAGCGGGCGCCGAAGAGGACCGGCGGCACGCCGGCGCCCCTCCCGGATCTGGAGGACGACTTTTCCGACCCGTTGGCACTCCGCCTCCTGATGCGCGGATTGCGCGACCGCTTCGACGCAACCGCCGAAACGACAGGCCGGGCGTTCAGCGGACGGGACGCGGCCTTGCCGCTGGAGGAGGTCCTGCTCGCCCTGTACGCCGGCGAGGCCCACCGCTACCTCAACTTCTACGGTCCGCCCGGCACGATCCAGACCATTCCCTATCACGCCATCCTCAAGGCGGGCGATCCCAACCTCACCCCCGAGGCCCTCGACCTCGCCGGCAAGGTGGTCTTCGTCGGCTACTCGGACCTGTTCGACCCCGGGCAGCCCGACCGCTTTTACACCGTCTTCACGCGTGACGACGGCGTGGACCTCAGCGGGGTCGAGATCGCCGCCACGGCCTTCGCCAACCTGCTGACAGATCGTTCGCTCGATCCGGTCGACCTCTGGACGGCGGTCGCATTGCTGCTAGGGCTCGGCCTCATCCTCGGGATGACGGTCTACCTGCTCCCGGCCGCGTTCGGCGTTCCGGTTGCCATTGCCCTTTTGGTCGGCTATGCGGTGGTGGCCCAGCACCTCTTCGTCGAGAGCGCGTTGATCCTGCCGATCGCCACGCCCTTGCTGGTGCAGGGGCCGCTTGCCCTCTTCCTCGGGCTGCTTGGGCAGTACTTCTTGGAGCGCCGGCGTGGCCAGCGCATCAGCGCCGCGATCAATTACTACCTCCCCGAGACCATCGTGCACGACCTGGTGGAGAACCGGCTCGACCCCGCTAAGCTCAACCAGGTCGTCTACAGCACCTGTTTCGCGACCGATATGGCCGGCTTTTCCACCATCGCGGAGAAGCTCCCGCCGGGGGAGCTGGCGGCATTCCTGAATGACTACTTCGAGACCCTCGCCGCCCCGCTCAAGGCGCACAAGGTCCACGTCACCGAGTTCCGCGCCGACGCGATCATGTGCGCCTGGACCAGCGACCAGCCCTCGGCCGATCCGCGCCGCCAGGCCCTGCTCGCGGCCCTGGAGGCGGGTGAGGCGATCAAGGCCTTCCAGGCCCGCCACGACATGCCCGGCGCCCGGCTGCGGATCGGGCTGGAGGCGGGCTGGGTCTACGTCGGCCACGCCGGCGGGGGCGGGCGGTTCGTCTACAGCATCGTGGGTGATTCCGCCAACACGGCCTCTCGCGTTGAGGGGCTCAACAAGCACGTCGGGACCCAGATCCTCGCCACGGGGTCGGTGGTGGCGGGCTTCGAGAACCTGGTGACGCGCTACCTCGGCGCCTTCCAGTTCGTCGGCAAGAGCGAGGCCGTTCCCATTCACGAAGTCCTTGCCAAGCGCGAATCCGCCGATGACTGGCAGCTCCGGTTGTGCGAGGCCTTCGACGAGGTCATGGCGCCCTATTGGGAGGGACGCTGGGTGGAGGCCGCCGAGGGGCTCAAGGCGTTCCTCGCCGAGTTCCCGCAGGATGGCCCGGCCGGTTTCTTCCTCGCCCGCTGCGATCGTTTCTTGTCCTCGCCGGGCGAGCACGGAGACCCGCACGTGATTCGCATGGACGCCAAGTAGTGCGCCTTTGTGGCGATCAATCAACCGAGTCGTTCTCCGAGGGTCGTTAATGGATAAGAAGGCCGTCCAGCTTTGTCCGGTTCAGCGGTATCTGGAGCAGTTGCATTCCGAGCTCGCCGGGATGACCGGGGGCGAAGTTGCGAGCTATATCCCCGAGCTCACCCGCGCCGACCCCGCCTGGCTTGGCATTGCCATGGTGACGGTCGACGGTCACGTCTATCAGGCCGGCGACTCGCGGCAGACGTTCACCATCCAGTCCATCTCGAAGGCGATCACCTACGGCCTGGCGCTTGAGGACCGCGGCATCGACGCCGTGCTGGCTAAGGTGGGGGTCGAGCCCTCGGGCGAGGCGTTCAACTCGATCAGTCTTGAGCCGGATACTGGTCGGCCTTTGAACCCGATGATCAACGCCGGCGCCATCGCCACGACCGGTCTGATCGAGCCCGCGCCGGACTCCACCCCGATGACGCGCATCATGGAGACCTTCGCCCGCTACACCGGGCGGCCCCTGGATGTCGAGGAGCGTGTCTATCGTTCGGAGAGTGATACCGGGCACCGCAACCGCGCGATCGCCCACCTGCTCTATGGACATGGGATCCTCGATCGGCCGCCCGAGGAGATCGTCGACCTCTACTTTCGCCAGTGCTCGATCCTGGTCACGGCCCGCGACCTCGCGGTCATGGGGGCCTGCCTCGCGAACAATGGGGTCAATCCCATAACCGGTGTCGTGGCGCTGCAATCGCGTTATGTCGAGAAGGTGTTGAGCGTGATGAGCACCTGCGGCATGTACGACTATTCGGGCGGCTGGGTCTTCCACGTCGGGATGCCGGCCAAAAGCGGCGTTGGCGGCGGGATCATGGCCGTCCTGCCGGGGCAGTTCGGGCTCGGCGTCTTTTCGCCGCCGCTGGATGAGAAGGGCAACAGTGTCCGCGGGTTGGAGGTGTGCAAGCGCCTCTCGCGGGACTTCGGGCTACACCTTTTCCACGTCGCCCGCTCGACCTCGGCCTCGGTGATCCGCCAGACCTACGACTGCGCCCAATGCACCTCCCGGCGCCGTCGCAGCGCGGCCGAGCTCGTCTTGCTCGCTGCCCAAGGCGGCCGCATCCGGGTCTACGAGCTGCAGGGCGAGCTGCTGTTCGGCAGCGCGGAGTCGGTCGCGCTGGAGATGCTCTCCGGGCTTTCCGATTATGACTACCTGGTCGTCGACATGAAGCGCGTGGTCGCCACCGACAATGCCTCCAACCTGGTCTTTGCGGAGCTCGGCCGGCGCCTCGCGGCCGAGGGCAAGCAGCTCTTCTTCGGCGACACCCGGCAGCTCTACCGCTTCCGCAAGGAGCTACAGAAGGAGCAGGAGGGGCGGCAGCACCCGTTTGGCTGGCTGCACTTCGAGGACACTGACCACGCGGTGGAATGGTGCGAGGACCAGTTGATCGCCGCTGCCCAGACCGCCGCGGGGGTGGATCGCTCGCTGACTGACCTCAAGGACCAATACCTCTGCTCGGGGATGACGCCAGAGGAGCTCGACGCCCTACACGCGGGGGGCAGCGAGCGGCGGTTCGCGGCGGGTACCCTGATCTTCCGCGCCGGGGAGCTTGCGGAGTCCCTGTACTTCATCTTGAGCGGCGAGGTGGAGGTGTGGATCGACAGCGGCTCGGGGCACCACATGCGGGTCACCACCCTGGGACCGGGGATGGTGTTCGGCGAGGTCGCGCTGCTCAACCAGAACCGGCGCACCGCCAACGTCTCCGCTGCGACCGACGCCGTCTGCCTCGAGATCCGCTTCGATGCCCTACAGGACGCACTGCGCACCAGGATGCTGGTCAACATGGCGAGCTACTTCGCCCGCAAGATCGACCAGGATACCCGGTTGATCCAGCGACTTGGCTGAGGCCCCCGGCGGCGACCGTCGCTGATGCGCAGCAGCCGACGCGGCCTCGGGGGTTGGTTCCGTGGGTCAAGCGATCCCCTGTACTCCTTGGCCGGGTCGTCATCCCGACGGATCCAAACCGGGCACAGCCTGCCCCGGCAGGGAATGCCGGGGGAATGCCTGGGAGTTGCCGGGCCAGACACGGGGGAAGGGACAGCCGCAGCCCCGCGCGGCGCGACCCAACCGGCGCTGCTCGGCACGCCGGCATTGACGCACTTGGCCGCGGGACTGCGGGCTCGCGCCGACCTGCCACAGGGCGGCGTGGCGCCCATGACAGCGAGCGGGGCTTAACTGCCCGATATCGGCCGCGGCCTGGAGCCATCGGCGCAACAGGTGCGCTTCGCGCGCCCCTTCTCCCTTCGCCCTCCGCGACGGGGCCGGGGTCAGGCGACGCCCCAGCGGTAGGGGTTCAGTAAAGCGGCATCAGCCAGGGCACCAGCAGCACGCTCACGGCCATCACGATCAGGGTGAGCGGCAGTCCGATGCGCAGGAACTCCGCGAAGCTGTAGCTGCCGGCCGTGGTCACCAGGGTGTTGACCGGCGAGATGGGCGTCATGAAGGCGGCGGAGCAGGCCAGCGCGATGGTCATGGCGAAGGGGTACGGCGAGGCCCCGAGGGACTCGGCAACGGCGAGGGCGATCGGGATCATGAGCACCGCGTTGGCCGTGTTGACGATGAAGAGCCCGAGCAGCACGGTGACCGTAAACAGCACGGCGAGGACGGCGTGCGGTCCGGCGTCCCCGATCAGGCGGACCAAGGCCGCGGCCGCGAGGTCGACCCCGCCGGTGCGGTCGAGCGCGATGGCGAAGGGCATCATGCCGACGATCAGGATCAGCCCCTTCCACTGGATTGCCTGGTAGGCCTGGTCCAGCTTGATGCAGCGGAAGGCCCCCATCAGCAGGCACCCGATCAGCGCGGCGTGCACAGTGGGGACGATCCCCGTCGCCATCAGCGCGACGACCACGGCGAGCGTGAAGACGGCGTAGGGGGCCCGCTTGGCGGCGGGCACCAGCTCGTCGAGCTCCTTGGGCAGGTTGAGGATCACGAGATCCCGGCCGTCCGCCTGAAGCCGGCGGATGGTCTTCCAGGGCCCGGCGAGCAGGATGGTGTCGCCGGCCTTGAGGACCTGCTCGCGCAGCCCACCTGGCTCCAGCGCCGATCGGCCGCGGCGCAGCCCCACCGCGGTGAGCTCCGACTGGGCCAGGGCCTCGGCCTCGGCGATCGTCTTGCCGACGAACTGCGACTCGTAGGGCAGCATCACCTCGACCATGCCGACGTGCTGGGAGCGGTCGGCGAAATAACCGCCGGAGCGCCGCAGAAGGTCGACGCCATAGGTCTTGGCGAGGGTCTCGATATCCTCCGGCGGTTGATCGACGTCGAGGAGCAGGACGTCGTCCGGTTCGAGATAGGTATCGGGGGTGCGCGGCAGGAGTCGTCGGGCGCGGCCTCGGCCGCGCTCGATGAGGATGATCTTGGCGCCGAGCGTGGGGGGGAGGTCCATCTCGGCCAGCGTGCGTCCGAGCAGCGGCGAGTTGGCCCGCACCCGGACGCGGTACTCACGGTCGGCGAGCCGGTAGCGCTCGACCCAGTGCGACAGACTGGGCCGCAGCCGCACCCGCCGCTCCGCCGCCGTCTTCGGTCGCAGCCAACGCTGCGCGAACAGCATGTACAGCACGCCAAGCAGCAGGATCGGCAGGCCGAAGGGGGTGAAGTCGAAGAACCTGAACCCTTCAGCCCCGGTGCGCATCAGCTCGTAGTTGATCACCAGGTTGGGCGAGGTGGCGACCAGGGTCATCATCCCGCTGATGAGTGCCGCGAAGGCCATCGGCATCATGAGCTGCCGCGGGGCGATGCGCGTGCGGCTCGCGATCCGCAGCACCACCGGGATGAAGATGGCGACGATCCCGGTGGAGCTCATCACCGAGCCGAGGAAGCCCACCGCGAGCATCAGCAGCACCAGCAAGCGCAAGTGGCTGTCGCCGCCACGGGTGGCCAGCCAGTCCCCGATCCGCTGGGCGACCCCGGTGCGCGCCAGCGCCTCGCCGATCACGAACATGGCCCCGATTAGGACGATGTTCGGGTTGCTGAACCCGGCGATCGCCTCCTCGGCGGTGATCACGCCGGTGAAGGGCAGGAGCACCATCATCAACAGGGCCACGGCATCCACCCGCGGCTTGTTGAGCGCGAACATCACGACCGCCGCCCCCAGCAGGGCGAGGACGATCAGGAGGTCTGCGCTCATGCGCTAGGGCAGCGCGGCCCCGGTGTCGTCGAGCGGCGGGGCGCCATCAATGCCCTCGTCGATCCGCTGCAGCAGGTACGGAAAGAAGGGATTGGAGGAGACGCGGGTCAGCGAGTCGAGCGGCAGGATCAACACCCCCACCTCGCCGCGCGGCGCCAGGGCCCCGAGCTTGACGCCGAAGTCGTCGTTCGGGTCCGGCTCCAGGCCGTAGAGCCCGTCGTGCACCGGGAAGGGCAGGGCGATGTGCGAGAGCGAGAAGACCTGGCGCGGATAGGCCAGGCCGAGCGGCCTGTCCTGCTCGGAGGTGGCGCCCGCCGCGACCACGCGCTCCACCATGGCGTCGGTCTCGGCGCTGGCGTTGGTGATGCTGGTGGTACGGAAGTGCCGCGGGGGGGGCGGCAGCAGGCGCTCGAGGGCGGTCTCGACGTCGGGCCGCACCAGCGAGCCGACCTTGGTGTCGCGGTTGACGTCGAAGACCACCAGCTCGCTGCCGTTCGGCGGCAGATGGGCGTAGAGCCCGGAGACGACCGCCGGCGTGCTGACGGTGAAGTCCACCACGGACTGGAAGGTGAGCACCGGCGCCAGCTCGGCGAGCCGGTTGGCGCGTCCGAGCCGCACCACCTGATGCTGCAGGGCGCGGCTAAGCAGCGAGGACTGGCGCGCGCCGTTGACCGGGAAGGAGTTGTACTTGAAGGGGTTGAACTCTGGGATGACGCTCAGCCAGGCGGCACCGGCGAAGGCCGGGAAGACGGCGGGCCAGCCGACCACCCCCGCGAACCGCGCGAGCGCCGTGACCCCGATCATGGGGGAGATCAAGACCACCCGATCCGGCCGCCGCAGCCCGGGGTCTTCGAGGGCATCCAGCGCATACTGGAGCGCCAGCGCGCCGCCGTTGGAGTAGCCGACGATCTCGATCGGGCGTTCTGGTCCGACGCGGCGCTCGGCCTCGCGGACCGCGAGGCGAGTGGCGGCCGCCCAGTCTTCCCAGTGGACCCGGGTGAGCGCCCCCGGCACCGTGCCGTGGGCCGGCAGCCGGATGCCGATCGCGACGTGTCCGCGCTCGCGATAGCGCTGGGCGATGTGACGCTGGCTGTAGGGGGCGTCGGTCAGACCGTGGAGCAGCACGGCGGCGCCCAGCGGCGGGCTGTCTGGCTCCAGAACAAAGGAGCGGTTCCAATCGGTCTCGAATCGCGCCGGGTCCAGCGGTCCGCCGGCGAAGTAGCGGTTGGCGGGGATCTGGTCCTCGGGCTCCAGCCCCTCGGCGACCTCCCGGCGGACCTCGGCGAACAGGCGCTCCTCGGCCGCGAGGTAGCCGTCCCAGTCCGATGCGGCGATGGCGTCCGCTTCCAGCTCGCTCGGCACGATCTTGTGCCAGACCCGCAGCGCGGGGCCGCGCTGCGCGTCGTAAGCGCGAACCGCGAGGATCGTGATGAGCACGGCGGCGAGCAGCACGCCCGCCCATCGGATGAGCTTGACCGTTGTCTTGAGCAACGCAAATCTCCTCGGTGTGGTGCGCGCTTGGCGGGTCGCCCGCCGGGCGCGGTGGGCGCGATTATGCCCCAGCGGTGGGCTCGGCCAAGGTTACGATGGCTGCGCGCCGCCCGGTGATCGGCTGGTGTCCAGTCGCAGCGGCATGCGCTGACCCCCTCCATGGGGTGCGGCGAGGCAGGGGACCTTGAGCAAAGACGAGTCGAAGGGCGAGCCGCGACGCTGGTCGCAGCGCGTGTCCCAGACCAGCGACGCCCTGGATCTCGAGCCTGGGGTGTTCACCTGGGACGACCCCAGGCGCATCGCGCTGTCGCTCAAGTGCTCGGCCGAGCGCAGCGAGCGGCGCAAGGCCGACCCCTTTCGCTCGGCGATGTCGATGCTCAATTTCTACATCAACCGCGCGGGGCGTCAGCTCCCCGAGGATCGGCGTGCCTGTCTGGAGGCCGCGAAGGACGAGCTGCGTGCGCTCTTCGGTCGGCCTCAACGCTCGCGCGGGGGCTCAGGGTCGCCCGGTATCTCCGGGAAGGGCCAGTCGTCCTCCTCGTCCCCGCGCTCCCACGAGTAGACCCTCGCCGGGGGGGGCGGGTCGGCGTCCTTGAGCAGCAAGGCTAGGAGCACCCCAAGCGCAGCGCCGGCGAGGTGATACTCGAACGACACCCCGGGATCACCGGGCAGCACGCCCCAGATCATGCCGCCGTAGAGCAGGAAGACGACCAGCGCTAGCGCGATCGCGCGGCGGTCCCAGCGCAGCACCCCGAGGGTGAAGACGAAGAATAGGGCGCCGAAGGTGAGTCCGCTCGCGCCCAGGTGGTAGGCCGGGCGGGCGAGCAGCCAGACCGCCAGCCCGGCCCCAAGCCAGATCACGGGCAGCGCGATGCGCGCCGCCTTGGGGTAGCCGTAGAGCAGGGCGGTGCCGAGGACGAGCACCGCCGAGGTGTTGGCCAGCAGGTGGCTGACTGAGCCGTGCAGTAGCGGGGCGAAGAGGATGCCCGACAGGGCCTGTACGCGGCCGGGAAAGACGGCGTAGCCCGTAAAGTCGAGGCCGAAGGCGAGACTCACGATCTGGATGAGCCAGAGAAACCCCGCGAAACCGAGTGCGAGCAGAAAGGCCCGGCGCAGTCGCCGCGCGTCGGCCTCGGACTCGACTAGGGCATGGTGCTCGTAGTTCACGGGTATCCTCGGCGAGCCGCGTCGCTGCTCTGCGTGAGGTGGGGTTGCGGCCCTGGTTTTGCACGCGGCACCGGCGACCGTTGCTCATATCGGCCAGACCTCGGGCACCGGTGCGAGCCCCACTGCGGCCTCGGGGCGGTTCGCAAGGGCCAGGGGACATGTCCGGGCGCCACGCTATGGTTGACACGACTGCCGGGCGTCGACAAAATGCGCGATCTTCGATTTCGCAGAGCGTTTAGCCGATTCCAGGAGACCCCCTTGGCCAACTCAGCCCAAGCCCGCAAGCGCGCCCGTCAGGCCGAGAAGCACCGCCAGCACAACGCGGCGCGGCGCAACATGACCCGCACCTACCTCAAGAAGGTGCTCAAGGCCATCATCGCGGGGGACAAAGAAGGGGCGGTGAGCGCCTATCGTGAAGCCGTTCCGGTCATCGACCGGGCCGCCGGCAAGGGTCTGATCCATCCCAACAAGGCGGCGCGGCACAAGAGCCGGCTGAACGCCCGAATCCGCGCGATGGCCTAGCTCCCGCATTGCTGCGGCATCCAAGAGCCGGCCGAGCGCCGGCTTTTTCTTGTCCGCAGTCACGCCCGCGAGGCGATCATGGCTCGGCCGATCCCCAATCTCTTCGCCGATCTCCCGCCCCTCGAGTCGGGCGAGGACTTTACCGAGCTCCTGCACTGCCGCAACGTCCGCATCGAGCGGATCAGCAGCAGCGCGCTTCCCGAGCCCATCCTCTACGACCAGCCGCAAGACGAGTGGGTCCTACTGCTCCGGGGCGAGGCGCGCCTTGTGGTCGCGGGCGAGGAGGTGCGGCTCGCGGCGGGCGATCACCTGTTCCTGCCCGCCCACACCCCGCACCGGGTGCTGTCCGTGTCCGCCGCTCCCCGCTGCCTTTGGCTCGCGGTGCACATCGACCCCCAGCCCGTCCCGTCAGGACCGGCCGCTCGCCGCGGCTGAGCTTGTCGCTCGCCCGCGACGCAGCTCGCCGAGATCGGGGGTGCTCGGTCGCATTCCGCTCAATGTCCACCGACTCGGTGGCTCCCAGCGCGGAAGTCGAAAACGCGGGCTCCGACTGCCGCCCGCTTCAGTCGCCGGGGCGACCGAAACTGGCTGGGTGTCCTGCCCCGCGCGGTAAGCGCTGCAGATTCCAGCGCTTGCCAAGGTGCCCTTGCTCCAGCGATGGCATCCGATGCGCGTCCGTCAGGGTGCCCACGCTGGCCGGGTGAGCGCTGCCGGGACGCCACGGGACGCCGTGGGGGGCTGCTGCGGGTAGCGCGATAGGTCTCACAGATTGGCTCGGCGAGCGTCGTTACGCTAGGGACCATGGCGACCAGCGCCGCCCAGAATCCAGAAAGGCATTGCCCGCCATGGACGCCTCGCTCACCCTGGCCCCTTTCCCCAGGGCGAGAGAGACGCGGGGTGCCAGGGTGTCTGCGAACGATTCGGCCCGGGGCTTGCGCATCGGGTATACGCCGATCGCCATGAAACAAGGCCGATCATCGATGGCTCATTTGCTGAGGATCAGCGCTGATCGCGTCGTTGATCGCAGTTGTCCATTGCTCGGGACTTTGAAACGGGGCGGGCTGAGATGCTGACGCAGATCGACTTTGACGGTGAGCTCAAGCTGGTCGAGGACGACGACGTGATGGAGTCCGAGCCGCCCCACAAGCGGTGGGCGAAGTTACTGCCGCGAGACGAAGACGCGACATACACCGGGCCGAACCGGCGGCGTGGCGAACGGCGAAAGAACGGCGATCGTCGTGAGCTGGTGCGGTTTCAAGAAAATACCGACCGACGCTCGGGGAAGGATCGGCGCTCAGGGGTCTGGGGCATCAAGCATACGATTTAGGGAAGCGCGGACGAGCTCAGCGACTCCCGCGGCCGCGGGATGCCCCGCGCGGTAGACGCTGAATTCCGCGGCGTCTCCCTAGACCGCTTGGCGCATGGTCCGGCGCGTTGCGTTTCGGCCTTGCTCGCCTGCCTTATGCCCTCCAGGGCGTCTCGGCACCCGCGTCATGGCTGGGGACACGGGCGCGACTTTCGGTCCACTCGCCCTTTCGGCCGACACTTCCGGCACATTGCTGTAAGGCAGGTTGAAAACGAAGCGAAGCGGATATCGCACTTTTCGCTTCGCCGCGGGGCTGAGTCGGAGCGCTCTGTCTTCCGTCGATGTGCGCGGTTGGACATCCGGCCACCCGCTGGACGTCCCCGGGGATTCACGGACAAGCCCGCTCGTGTGCGGGGAGGTCTGTAGTCGCGATCTGCATTCGTCACCCCCGCCTCGGTCGGCGCCCTCCACCGGTGCTTGATCTCGCGCTCCCGGAAGCGCATATCGACCGCCAGCGGCGACTGTCGTCCAGGACTTCGAAGGTCCCCGGCCGGGCCTCGATGGTCGGCACGCTGTCCGCACGCTGTCTACACCAACATTTCCATCGAGGTGCCAAAGTGAGCGATCCCAAGGTGACCGAGTATCCAGGGGGTGAGATCGACGTGAGCTGGGACGGCCGGCTCTGCATCCACATCGGCGAGTGCGGCAACGCGGCCGGCGAGCTTTTCGTCGGCGGGCGTGACCCCTGGTGCGTGCCCGACACGTCGACCAAGGCGGAGGTCCGCGAGATCGTCGAGCGCTGCCCGAGCGGGGCGCTGACCTACCGAGACAAGGACGGGACGCCGGAGGCGGCGCCCGCCGACAACAGGGTGCTCGTGTCCTATGACGGCCCGTTGTTCGTCAAGGGCGAACTGGCGATCGAAGGGGCGCCGGAGGACATGCCGGGGGTGCGCTTCCGCGCCGCGCTCTGCCGCTGCGGGCAGTCGGCCAACAAGCCGTTTTGCGACAACAGCCACCTCAAGGCCGGGTTCCAGGACTTCGGCTCGGTCGGCGAGCGCGGGCCGGGGCTCGAGAACCAAGGCGGAGAGCTCCGCGTCAAGCCGCTGACCGACGGTCCGTTGTTGGTGAACGGGAACCTGACCATCCAGGCCGCGAGCGGGCGGGTCGCCTGGGAAGGGACGCAGGCGGCGCTCTGTCGCTGCGGGGCCTCGAAGAATAAGCCCTTCTGCGACGGCAGCCACAAGGACGTCGGGTTCAGGAGCGACTGAGTAGGGTAGCGCGCCCCTCCGTGCCGGCGGGGCGGGCGCGCGGTCCCCAGCCGCCGCGGCGCCTCGGGTGTCGCGCCAGTGAGCGCTCGGGGGCGCAGACCCCTGGTCAGCAACGGCTTCCCCGCCTGTCACAAAAGATTCATTTGGTGGTATATGCGGTCGTTCGTATATTCCGCCGCGTGAATATCGTTCCTCAAGACCTCTTCGCCGCCCTTGCGCATGAGACGCGCCTGCGCAGCCTGCTTCTGCTGCTCCTCCACGAGGAGCTTTGCGTCTGCGAGCTGACCCACGCGCTTGGGGCTGCTCAGCCGCACATCTCGCGGCACCTCGGACATCTGCGCGAGCTCGGGCTGGTGGTCGACCGGCGGGCCGGTCTGTGGATCCACTACCGTATCAACCCGGAGCTTCCGGACTGGGTGTACGCCGTCTTGCGGGCGGTAGCCGAGGGGGTAGGGGCGCAGGCCCCGCACCGCGAGGACGCGGTCGCCCTCGCCCTGATGCCCAACCGCCCTGGGGCGCCGCGCTGCGCCTGAGAGCCTCGATCTCCGGCGCCGTCCGTTTCCTTCACGCAACCAATCATTCCAAGACCATGAGGACCAATTGATGGCCGAAGGCGTCTACAACGTGCTGTTCCTCTGCACCGGCAACTCGGCGCGCAGCATTCTGGCGGAGCGACTGATTGAGCGCTGGGGCGGCGGGCGCTTCCGCGGCTTCAGCGCCGGCAGCCACCCGAAGGGCGAGGTGCACCCGCTGGCGATCGAGATCCTGCGCCGCAACAACTACCTGACTGACGGCCTGCGAAGCAAAGATTGGGCGGAATTCGCTGAGCCGGGAGCGCCGGAGATGGATTTCGTCTTCACCGTGTGCGACCGCGCCGCCGCCGAGGTCTGCCCGGTCTGGCCTGGTCAGCCGATGACCGCGCACTGGGGGGTCGCCGATCCCGCCGCAGTGGTCGGCGACGAGGTCAACCGCATGATGGCCTTCCGCCGCGCCTTCGCGGAGCTGCAGAACCGCATCTCGATCTTCGTCAACCTACCCTTCGGCTCGCTCGACCGGCTGAAGCTGCAAAAGCGGCTCGATGAGATCGGCCAGATCCAGCTTGAGGATCATCCGACCGACGCGCCCGCGGCCGTTTGAGCCCCGGGGTTGCAGCTCCGCGAGGACAACAGATGGCAGTACGTTTCGGAATCAACGGTTTCGGCCGTATGGGACGGCTCGGGCTCCGGGCCGCCTGGCGTTGGGAAGGTCTGGGGCTCGCGCAGGTCAACGAGATCGCCTGCGACGCGGCGGGCTCGGCGCATCTCCTCAAGTTCGACTCGGTGCACGGGACCTGGGAGGTGGACTGCGCCGGGGAGGACGACACGCTGATTATTGGCGCGCAACCTGTCCGCTACAGCCGCAACCCGGCGCTGATGGACACCGACTGGTCGGACTGCGATATCGTCATCGAGGCCACCGGCAAGCACCACAAGCGGCCGGAGACGCTCCAGGGCTATTTCGAGCAAGGGGTGAAGAAGGTCGTCGTGGCCGCCCCGGTCGAGGGTGCGCTCAATATCGTCTATGGCATCAACGACGACCGCTACGACCCGGCGATCCATCACCTGGTGACCGCCGCCTCCTGTACCACCAACTGCCTGGCCCCGGTGGTCAAGGTGATGCACGAGCGGATCGGTATCCGCCATGGGTGCATGACGACCATTCACGACATAACCAATACCCAGACCATCGTCGACAAGGGGCACAAGGACCTGCGCCGCGCGCGCGCCTGCGGCCAGTCGCTGATTCCGACAACCACCGGCTCGGCCAAGGCGATCACCAGGATCTTCCCCGAGCTGGAAGGCAAGCTGAACGGGCTTGCGGTGCGCGTGCCGCTCCTCAACGCCTCGCTCACCGACTTCGTCTTCGAGGCGGCTCGGCCGGTGAGCGTCGCGGAGGTCAACGGCCACTTCAAGGCCGCCGCCGAAGGCGAGCTCAAGGGCATCCTGGGCTACGAGGAGCGCCCCCTGGTCTCGGCCGACTACCGCAACGACCCGCGCTCCTCCATCGTCGATGCCCTCTCAACCCTGGTCATCGACGGCACCCAGGTCAAGGTCTTGGCCTGGTACGACAACGAATGGGGCTACGTCAACCGCATGATGGAGCTGGTGCGCAAGATCGCCCGGTTGCTCTGAGCTGGTCCGGTGGGGGGCACCTCGAAAACTTGAAGGTGCCCGTGCGGCACAGGGACGTGCCGCCATTCTCAAGTGCCCAAGCACATGAAAATGAAGCGAAGCGGAAATCGCACTTTTCGCTTCGCGTCTCGAAAAATCCCCGGGACGGGATTTTTCAACGTCCCCAAGAATAGAGCCGACGGTCACCCCCGGCGGCTACGCTACTGGCTAATCCTTCCTGGCCATCAATGGAAGTCAGCACACGTAACTATCTGATCGTCACCGGCGGGTACTGGGCCTTCACCGTCACGGACGGGGCCATCCGTATGCTGGTGGTGCTTTACTTCCACCTGTTGGGCTATTCGCCTTTTCAGGTCGCGATGCTGTTCCTCTTCTACGAGCTCTTCGGCGTCATTACCAACCTGGTCGGCGGCTGGCTCGGGGCGCGCATCGGGCTCAACCGCACCATGCACATCGGCATGGGCCTGCAGGTCGTCGCGCTCGCCATGCTCACCGTCCCGGACGCCTGGCTCTCCGTCGCCTATGTGATGGCGGCCCAGGCCCTCTCGGGCATCGCCAAGGACCTGAACAAGATGTCGGCCAAGGCGAGCGTCAAGGCGCTGACCGGGGTCGGCGGGGAGTCGCGGCTCTTCAAGTACGTCGCGGTGCTCACGGGCTCGAAGAACGCGCTCAAGGGCGCGGGCTTCTTCGTCGGCGCCGCACTGCTGGAGGCGATCGGGTTCCGCGGGGCCCTGGCGGTGCTGGCCGGGATGCTCACGGTGGTGCTAATCGCCACCGCCCTGTCGCTCCCCGAGGGCGTCGGTAAGATGAAGGCCAAGCCGAAGTTCACCCAGGTCTTCTCCAACACCCCGGCGATCAACTGGCTGTCGGCGGCGCGTTTCTTCCTCTTCGGGGCGCGCGACGTCTGGTTCGTCGTCGGGCTGCCGGTGTTTCTGTACTCAGTGCTCGGCTGGTCTTTCAGCCAGGTCGGTGGTTTCCTGGCGGCCTGGGTGATCGGGTACGGCGTGGTGCAGGCCGCCGCGCCTAAGCTCCTTCGCCGCAGCCGCGGCGGACACGGGCCGGGCGGGGGCGCGGCGCGCCTGGGTGCGCTGGCGCTCGCGGTGGTGCCGGCGGGGATTGCGCTCGGGCTGAAGCAGGGCTGGAGCCCCGAGGCGGTGCTGATCGGCGGGCTGGTGCTGTTCGGGGTGCTGTTCGCCATCAACTCGGCGGTGCACTCCTACCTCATCCTGGCCTACTCCGACTTCGACAAGGTCTCGCTCAACGTCGGCTTCTACTACATGGCCAACGCCGGCGGCCGGCTGGTCGGGACCCTGCTCTCCGGCTGGGTCTTCCAGACGCACGGGCTGGAGGGCTGCCTCTGGTGGTCCGCGGCCTTCGTCCTCGCGGCGGCCCTGCTCTCGATCAAGCTTCCGGAAGTGGGGCCACGCAAGGAACCGGCCGCGGCGGGCGCCTGAGGCTCACCCATGCCCCAGGGGGTGCGGCCTTCGGATCGGCGTCGCCGCCATTACATTGAGGGCGAGTCAGAGCGGAGGACCCCATGCAAGACAAGCCCGTCATCAAGACCGCCATCCCCAAGCGCCGCTACCAGATCGGGGACTTCGCCGCCTCCCTGCTGGGCGAGATCGAAAGCGGCGATGCCCGCACCTACCGCTACATCCTCGCCTTCGTCCCCATGGGGAGCCGCGAGCCGAGCTTCTATGTCTGCTCAGAGGTCACCCCGCCGGCGCAGTCCGCCGACGGCCGCTACCGCCTGCGCGTGATCAACGAGGCCATGTCCGAGGTGGTCGACACCGCCGACCAATGGGGCGACCTCGACGCCTTCGCCGAGCAGGGCCTCAAGCTGGGTGCCCAGGCGCTCGGGCTACAGCGCGAGCAGCCGGTGCGGCTTCTCTAGCGATACCTCGGGCGGGGAGGGCGCCGTATCCATTGGCGCGCTGGCCATGGCCTTCCGCGACTTCTACCGCTTTGTTGTGAGGCCCCAATCCCGCTAGTATCCAGCAACGGCAGGGTCCGCTAAAGCGTCGGAGGCGCCCGCACGTGGAGCTGAGGCAACTCGATCGAATCACGTTCAATCCTGCGGTCATGGGCGGGAAGCCGTGCATCCGTGGTATGCGGGTAACGGTCGGCATGATCGTCGGCATGATCGCGAGCGGACACGACACTGCCGAGATTCTGCGCCTCTATCCCTATCTCGAGCCCGACGATATTCGCCAAGCGCTGAGCTACGCGGCCTGGCGCGCAGAGGAGGTGGAAGCAGCGATCGGACAGCAATGAGGCTTCTGCTCGATATGAATCTGTCACCGGCCTGGGTCGATGTCCTGAAAGCCAAGGGGTGGGACACGGTGCACTGGTCTGAGGTTGGAGGGTCGAGCGCGCCCGACGTGGAGATCATGTCCTGGGCCAAGGCGAATCGTTACTGTGTCGTGACGAATGATCTGGATTTCAGCGCGATTCTCGCGGCAACTCGGGCAGAAGGCCCAAGCGTCGTTCAAATCCGCGCCCAGGACCTTGCCCCGGCGACGTTAGCTCCTGTTCTGATAGGCGTCTTTGGTCAGTACAGCGATCAGGTGGCGGCGGGCGCGATCCTGACGCTCGACGCCCGCGGGGCCCGGGTACGTGCGCTGCCATTGAGTTGAGCCGGCAGGGGCCCGTTTATCCCCGTCCTCGATTTCCGCTGCATGTGCCCTTTTGCGCTCACTTGTCCCGGAGCTCCCTCCGAGCCTGATGACCCCACTGTTCGACCGGTTACCCGATCGCCTCTTCTCGCCGCTCGCCAGCCCCAATCGGCGGATCTATGGGGCCCTGCTACTGGACCTCTACTCGCTGTTCTTCGACCAGATCCACGCGGATGTCTTCCCCTCCCGGGACGCGGTGCGCCAGGAGATCGAGGAGCGCCTGGCGGTGATGGCGGCGGCCTGGCAGGAGGAGCCGGACGCAGCATCGACGCCGGCCCCCGCAATGGAGCCGGAGACCAACCCGGCGGCCCAGGCCTATCGCCGGCTCCTCGCGGTCGGCTGGATCGAGGAGGAGATCGAGGGCTACCGGGTGCGAGTCACGGTGCCTCCGGCGGTGGGCACCCTGTGGACGAGCCTAATGGAGGTCGCGCGCCCGGACCGGGTCTTCTACGGCGGCATGGTCCTCTCCATCTTCAACAACGTGCAGCGGGCCTGGGAGGAGCCGAGGGCCCAGGTGCTTGCGCTCCGCCAGGCGGCGCGCGAGGCGCGCCGCTTCCTGCAGCACCTGAACACAATGATCTACGGCCTCAAGGGTCTGCTGGGCGAGATCAGCGGCTGCGACGACCATCGCCGCATCCTCAGCCGCTTCTTCGACGACTTCGTGGAGCGCATCCTGGTCCAGGACTACAAGCGCCTCAAGACCCGCAACAACCCCTTCCGCTACCGCCAGCAGATCCTGCAGCGGGTGCGGGAGCTGGAATACGACCTCCAGCGCAAGCAGGACCTGGTGGCGGGGTACCTGGAGCAAACCGGTGAGTCCGACAGCGAGTCCGCCTGGCAGTCCATCAACGACGACATCCGCCAACTGCGTGGTGCGTTCGAGCGGCTCGACGGTCACCTGGAGCGGGTGGACCGCTTTCGGGCCCGGCTGGAGCGCCGCGTCGCCGATACGGTCCGCTACCTGGATCGGACCCAGCCCGGCATGGCGGCCCGCATCGCCGGACTCCTGCGCAGGCTGGGTCCGCGACTCGCCGGGCTGGGGGACGGCGAGGCGACGCCCCTGTACCTGCCCCTCATCGACGTGCTGCCGGTCGGACCCCAGAGCCTGAAGGAGGCACCCCGCCATCGCCATCCCCCGGAGCCGCGCCCCCTGGTCAGCCGTCCCGTGGACCCGGCAATGCAGGCTCGCCAACTGGCGCTGCGGGCCTATCTGGACCGCCGCCGGATCGACCCTAGGCGCATTGCCCTCTACCTGGAGCGCCAGTTAGCAGGCCGAGGGCAGATCGACGGGGCCGCCATGACCATCGGGAGCGTCGAGGACTTCATCGCCTTCACCCATGTGCGCCACCTGGGCTACCTGCCCGGGGCCGGACGCCTCCGGCAGGCCTATCGCGTGGAGCAACGGGACGGGCTCATCGACAACGACTGGGTGCGCTGCCCCGCGTTCAGCGTGCAGCGCCTCCAGCCCGGTCTTGGCCCCGTCGGTGGAGGTGGCCCCCGTGCTGCGTGACCTGCGCCAGGTCTGCGAGCACCCCCGGGCCGCCGAGCCCGAGGACTTCCGCTCTGCCGCCCGCTTGGTGCTGAAGCGCCAGTTCCTGCTCTTGGAGCGGCCCGGGGACCGTGACCCCTACCGCCTGATCGTCAACCACTTCGACTACTTTGCGAACCTGTTCGACGCCCTGGGCTGGACCCTGCACCGAGACGACACCCTCGGGCTCGTCGGCCTGCTGCCGGGGGACGCGGAGGGCTTCAGGCACCTGCGCCTGGCCGACAGCCTCATGCTGCTCTGTCTGCGGCTCCTCTACGAGGAGGGCATGGAGCGCTTCGAGGCCCGGGAGGGCAGCGTCTTCACGCCCTCGGAGGCCCTCCTCGGCCGCTACGAGACCCTGCTCGGGCGCAAGCTGCCACCAATTTCGGACTACCGGGAGATCCTGCGCCGGCTGCGCCGCTGGTCCCTGATCGAGATCGGCGACGAGACGGCCGATGGCCTGCCCGTGCTGCGCATCCTGCCGACGGTGCGGCTGGTGACCGGGGACCAGGTCCAGACGCGCATCGCGGCCTTCCTGGAGGCCGACGGCGAGGACCAGGGCACCCCGGACCCGGAGGCTGACCCGGCCGTCGGACAGGCGGCGGACCAGAACGAGTCCATCCCATGAAGCGACTCGTTCGGCTTCTGCTGATCAACTGGTACCGCCTGGAGCAGGCGAGCATCGACATCGTCGGCCACACGGCGGTTATCGGTCCCAACGCCTCCGGCAAGTCGTCCCTGCTGGACGCCGTCCAGGCGGTGCTGGTGGGCGGCGACAAGCGCTGGTGGAACCCCAATGCCAGCGCCGGCGAGAAGAGCACCCGCAGCCTCCGCGACTACTGTCTCGGGGTGGTCCGGGACCCCAGCAACGCCGAGGTCTCCCGGGAGCTCCGCCCGCGGGACCAGGCCCTGACCTACCTCGCCCTGGTGTTCCGGGACGAAGCGACACAGGAGCCAGTCAGCGTCGGCCTTGCCCTGCATGCCCGCCTCGACGAGGCCCAGGAGGTGATCGACGGGCGCTTCGTCGCCCCGGGGCTGGAGCTGGTCTTGTCGGACCTGGTGGATCGCACCCCGGAGGGCCCGGTGCCCAAACCCTGGCGGCGGCTGCGGGAAGACCTGCGGCAGCGCCTCGGCGAGCCCTTCCGGCTCTTCCCCCAGGTGGGCGAGTACCAGCGCCACCTCTGCGCCCTGCTCTCCGACGGCCGGCGCTACCTGGACCCGCCCCGCTTCCTGCGCGCCTTCCGCAACGCCATCACCTTCGCGCCCATCCGCAACGTCTCCGACTTCGTGCGCAGTCACATCCTGGAGGAGCGCCCCATCCAGGTCCGCTCCCTCCAACAGGCCCTGCAGCACTACCGGGACATCCAGACCCGAACCCGCGAGGCCCGGACACGCGAGGAGGCCCTGGCCGCCATCAACGGCCATTACCAGCGGGCCGAGCAGGCGGAACGGCTGGGCCTGGCCTGGCGCTGGGTGGAGCAGGAGGCCGGCTTCAACGCCCTGGAGTCGGAGCTGGAGCCCTTGCGTCAGGACCTGGAGCGGCTCGCCGCCGAGATCAGCGCCCTGGGCTCCCGCATCGCCGATCTGGAGCACCAATGGCAGCTTGCCGACCAGGCCCTGGCCGAGGCCAATCGGCGCCTGGCGGCCACCAACGTCGAGCAGCAGCGCGAGCGCGTCCGCGCCGAGATGCGCACCGCCCAAGCCAACCTGGACGCGGCTAGCCGTTCCATCGAGGACGCGCGGATCGGCCTGGGGGCGGTGCATCGGCTGCTGGACAGCGCCGAGCGGCTCGACGATCCCAAGCTGCTCCAGGCGCTCCAAGCCCTCCCGCCCCTGCTTCGCCGGGACGAGGGGCTGCTGGCCTCCACCTGGCCCCAGTCACCGGATGAGGTCATGGCTGCCGTGGCCCGCATCGCCCCGCGGGTCTCGCAGGCGGTGGACCGGATGCTGACCCGTTTCGAGCAGTTGGTCCGGGAGGAGGGCCAGATGGCCCGGGCGCTGGAGGACCTGCGCGGGCGCATCGCCCGCCTGGAGCGCGGCGAGAGCGACCTGCAGCCCGCCACCCGGCGCCTGATCGCCCTGCTCGCCGAGCACGGCATCGCGGCCGTCTCCCTGTGCGACCGGGTGGACGTCGCGGACGAGCACTGGCGCGGCGCCCTTGAGTCCTTCCTGGGCGGTCATCGGGAGGCCCTGCTGGTGGACCCAGGTCAGGTGCGCGAGGCCGTGGGGCTCTACCGCCGGGAGGGCAAGCGGCTCAACATCCACGGCAGCCGCGTCATCAATACCCTCAAGACCGCCGAGTGGCACGACCGCCGCAGCCCGAGCAGCCTGGCGGAGATGGCGGTCAGCGACGACCCCCATGCCCTGGCCTACGTCAACCAGCGCGCCGGCAACGTCCTGCGGGTGGAGACCGAGGACGCCCTGCTGCGCCACGAGCGGGCCATCACCGCGGACGGCATGCTGGTCACCGGGGGTGCGGTGGTTCGGCTTAAACCCGAGGAGCCCATGCTGGGACGTGAGGCCCGCCGGCTGCGCCTTGCGGCGCTCCAGGAGCAGTTCATCCGCGACGGCCAGGCCCACTACCTCAAGCAACAGGAGAAGTCGGCCATCAATGACTTGCGGGAAGGGCAGTTGTTGCCGCTCAAAGACCGGCTGCGGGCCTTCCCGGACCTGGTGGCCCTGACGGATGCGCGCCGGCAGGCGCAGGCCGGCCTCGCCCGCCTCAAGGCCGAGGAGCAGGCGCTCCAGAACGACGCGGACTATCAGCGTCTCCAGACCGAGGTGGAGCGCTGCCACGCCGAGCGCGAGCAGATCAAGGCGCAGTCGGACCAGGCCGCCAAGGACCTGCGTGAGCGGGGCCATAGGGACCTGGCCCAGCGCCACGTCCTGGAGCAGAAGGACGCGGAGGCCCGTGCCGTGGCCGAGCGCCGCGGCGCCATCCAACACACCGCTGGATTCAACGCCCACCTCGCCGCCGGGCGCCTGGACGAGCTGCAGGCCCAGGAGCTGTTCGCCGAGGAGTCCACCGCGACCTGGCGGGCCCTGGGCGACGAGGCCGGGCGTCGGGCCGGCATTCAGGAGAGGACCGTAATTAACCAGCGCGGCCAGGCCCGGGACGGGCTCACCGACTATTGGGCCACCCGGTCGTCCGAGCACCGCCCTGCCCTCGGCTCGGCAGACGACCACCTGACCTTGGCCGCTTGGGTGGTCCGCGAGCTGACCCAGGTCCGCGAGACGGAGCTGGCCCGCTATGTCACGGAGGCGGACAACGCCTTACGGGAGGCGGAGCACGCCTTCCGCGCCGACTTCGTCGGCAAGCTCCAGGAGAACCTGCAGCTGCTGGAGGAGAGCCGCAAGGAGCTCAACCGCAACCTCCGGCACCGCCCCTTCCACGGGCAGTATTACAGCTTCATCAAGCAGCCCGAGCCGGACCTCAAGCAGGTGCTGGACTGGGTGCTGGCCTGGACCCCCGAGCAGGGCAGCGACGTGGGCGGGCTCTTCGACGCCGCCGACGATCCCAACCACCCCCACCGGGAGGCCATCGCCCGGGTGCGCAACCTCCTCATGGAGGCCGCCGGCGGTGAGGGCCACGCTGGGGATCGGGTCGGGGCCTGGGACGAGCGCCTGGCCGACTACCGCCAGTACTATCACTTCGACGTGCGCATGAGCGACGACAAGGAGGGCGGCGGCAACCCGGAGCTCCTGTCCCGGCGGCTCGGCAAGGGCTCCGGTGGCGAGCACCAGTCCCCCTTCTACGTCGCCATCGGCGCGGCGCTCGCCGCCGCCTATCGCATCGAGCGTGACCAGGACGGCGCCTACCGCGGCGGCATGGCGCTCGCCGTCTTCGACGAGGCCTTCTCCAAGCTGGATCTGCAGAACACAGTAAGCGCCCTGGGTTTTCTGGACGAGCTTGGCCTGCAGGTCCTGCTGGCCGCCCCCGACGAGAAATACGGCCAGATCGCCGAGCATGTGGACACCATCGTCAATGTCTACCGCGACGGCGGCAGCGTCCACATCGACGCCGAGTACATCAAGCCCGAGGCCCGCGAGGCGCTGGCCGCTGACAACCCGGTGGTCCGCCCCGACGGCGCCTACGCTGACCCATGAGTCCTGCCGTCCCCTCCGCAAGGAGCCAGGTCGCCCGTGACCTCCTGCTCAAGCTCCTCGGCCAAGTCGATCGGGGCGGCAGGGATACCCTGCCCATCGGGGAGCGCTCCGCCCGGGACTATTTCGCGGTCACCGACCTGGGCGGGCGCGATGCCATCCATGCGTATCTCCAGAACGCCGAGGCCGCCGGCGGGGTGACCCTGGAGTGGGGCCGAGGGGCCGCCGCCCAGGACCTGCAGCGGATCCGGGTCAAGGATGCGGATCGGCTGGCCGCATGGCTGGGCGTTCGTCGGGCATGCGCCAATGCCGCCGCCATCGAGGAGCAGCTCGCGCCTGTCATGGCTGATGCCCCGGCCTGGCTCCACGAGGCCTACGCGGAGGCCCTGGCGCAGTGGCGGCTGGGTGACAGCCCCTTCCGCGCTCCCGCTGCGGAGACCGCCTCTGCAGTAAGGCTTTTTCGCGTCGCCCGGGCCGTGGCCGCCGGTGAGCAGGAGGGGCTGGATCTACGCCGTTTCAGCGTCCGGCTTCTCGGCGACTCTAAGGCGGTCGAGTCCATCTTGGGCCGGTTGGGCGGACTCCTGCGCCGCAATCCGGAGTGGTCGCAATGGGATACAGACGCTGAGCTCTTCCAGGCGCTGGGCCTGGAGAAGTTCCCGCCGCCCCTGTTCATCAAGGGGCCCCTCGTCCTGGACTATGGCAGTGTCCAATGGGATATGACGCCGTTGCGCCCGTATGTGGCCCTGTCCCCGGACGCCGTGACAGACATCCGGTCTACCGCCTACGTCCCCTACCTGCTTACCATCGAAAACCTCGCGAGTTTCCAGCGCCACGTGCGGGAGGTCCAAGACTCGGGGCTGGTGATCTACACGGCCGGCTTTCCCGCCCCGGCACTGGCGCGGATCCTTGCAAAACTCGACCGCCGCCTGCCCGCTGACTGCCCCTTCTACCATTGGGGCGACCGGGATCTGGGCGGACTCCGCATCTATTCGAAGGTCGCGGAGGCCTGCCCTGCCCACGGCGTCCAGCCCCACCTCATGAACGGATCTGACGGTGTCTCGCGCGACTGGACGCCCGACGAACGCCGATCACTGCGCCGAGCGGCCTCGGGGGGTGAGGCCGCGGCCCGTCTGGCCGCGCAATGGATCTCGGAGCGGTTGCGACCGGCGGAGCAGGAATCGATCGACCCCGAAGCGCCTAGAGGGTCATGACCTCGGGCCGACCCGACACTCCGGAGGCGCAGCGTCAGCAAGCCGTGTTCGCCGCCGCCTCCCCGGGAAGGGAGCGCAAGGGGCTATACTCGGACGAGTCTGAGCGGGACACCGACCATGTCGACCCAACCCAAGCCTTACTACAGCTTCGAGGACTATCTGGCCGCGGAGCGAGCTGCCACGGACACCAAGCACGAGTACGTCGTGGGGCAGGTGTTCGCGATGGTGGGGGCGACCTACCACCACAACCTGATTGCCGCGAACCTCGCCAGGAAGTTGGGCAACCAGTTGGAGTCCAGCCGCTGCAGCGTGCTCGCGAGCGACATGCGTCTGCGCATCGAGACCGCGGATGCCTGCGCCTACCCGGACGTCGTGGTCCTGTGCGGTGAGCCGGCGTTTCTCGATCCGCGCAAGGACGTCCTGACTGACGCCACGCTGGTGGCCGAGGTCCTGTCGCCGTCCACCGAGGGCTACGACCGCGGCGAGAAGTTCGCGCTCTATCGCGGCCTGCCTGGTCTCCAACACTATCTGCTGATCGCTCAGGACCGACTGGCCCTGGACCTATTCACCCGCCAGCCGGACGACCGCTGGCTGCTCGATGCTTACACCGACGCGGACGCCCAGATCCCGCTCGAAGCGATTGGCTGCACGCTGCGGCTCCGCGAGGTCTACGACAAGGTCAGCTTCGCTCCGGGCGACGACCCTGGGCTCTGACCGAGCCCCGGCTGCCCGGACCGACGCGCTTCGGCGGGCGATCCGCCGATGGACCCAAGGGGGCGGCTCTGCCTGGCGCAGCAAAGGCCCGGTGAGGGCTCACCCCCGGTGGGAAAGCGGCAGGACGCTCGCGCCGTGCTCAGCCCTCCGATCTGGGCCGTCAGGAGGCCGGGCCCGCACGCGGCTCGAGGCAACGGTCCCAATAGGGCACCCCTGCGAAGCGATCAGCCAGAAAATCGACGAAGGCACGCACACGCTGGGACAGGTGGCGGGTGCTGGGGTAGAGGGCGTAGGCATTGAGGCTGAGCCATTGGTGGTCACGCAGGATCGGGGTCAGCTTGGCCCCTTCGATCGCCTGGTAGAGGATGAAGCTCGGGCCCAGGACGATGCCATGGCCGTCCTCGGCCGCCTGCCGCAGGCAGTCGCCGTTGTTGGCGAGGATGCGCGGCTTGACCGCCACCCGGCCGGATCGGCCGGCGGGGTCGAGGTACTCCCAGACGCTGGGCGTTGGGGCATTCGCGTAGACCAGGCAGGCGTGGTCTGCCAGCTCGGCCGCGCGGCCTGGGGTGCCGTTCCGGGCCAGGTAGTCAGGGCTGGCGCAGGTCAGGTGGCGAATCGGGGCCAGGCGGCGGGCGATCAGGGTGGAGTCGCGTAGCTCCGCGATCCGCACCGCGAGGTCAAAGCCCTCGGTGAGCAGGTCGACCTGGCGGTCGTTGAGGTCGAGGTCGAACTCCACCTCTGGGTGCGCGTCGAGGAAGGCATCGATGGCCGGCCCCAGGTGCCCGAGGCCGAAGGAGAGCGGCACGGCCACGCGCAGCCGCCCGCGCAGGGTTCCGTGCTGCTCTGACACGGCGAGCTCCGCCTCCTCGACATCGGCGAGGATGCGCAGACAGCGCTCATAGAAGCTGCGCCCGGTGTCCGTGAGGCTGAGGCTGCGGGTGGTGCGGCGGAAGAGCTGCACGGCCAGGCGTCCCTCCAGGTCCGCGAGGCGCCGGCTGACCGCCGACTTGGCGATGCCGAGGTGCTCCGCCGCCGCGGTGATGCTCCCGCGCTCCACCAGCTTGACGAAGGTGCGCATCTCTTCGAGTCGGTCCATTGTTCTCCGATCCTGTAAACGATTTTCGATAGCTTAGCCTTTATTGCGTAGCGGGCAACTCCTACTCTGCCCCACAGCGCTGCGGTCTGCGGCGCTCGGGTCACTGAGCAGACAGATTTCGGAGGCAGCCGATGAACCGCATTCACGCATTCAAGCCGCGCACTCAGACCCTCAAGGTGCTGCGCATCGACAGCAGCGTCCGTCACGAGGGGTCGGTGACCCGGCGGGTCGCGGACGTCTTGATCGTCCAACTGGGGCGCAGCCTGGGTCCGATCGATCTGCGGGTCCGTGACCTGGCGAGCGAGCCCCCGCGCCTGCTCGATGCCGAGTGGATCGGCGCCAACTTTACGCCGGCTGAGGAGCGCAGCGCGGCCCAGCGCGCGGTGCTGGCGGGGTCCGACGCCTTGGTGGCGGAGCTCAAGGCCGCGGGTGTGCTGGTGATTGGCGTGCCCATTTACAATTTCGGCATCCCGGCGAGCCTCAAGGCCTGGCTCGACATGGTGGCACGGGCACGGGTGACGTTCCGCTACACGGAGAACGGCACGGTCGGTCTCCTGACGGGCAAGCGGGCCTATCTCGCGGTGGCCTCGGGCGGCACCCCCGTGGGCAGCGCCCTCGACTTCGCGACCGGCTACCTGTGGCATCTGCTCGGCTTCCTGGGGATCGAGGATGTCGAGATCATCGCCGCCGACCGGGTGGTGCCGCGGGGCGAGGATGAGGCCCTCGGGGAGTCGCAGCGACGCATCACCGAGCTCCTGCCGGGGACGGAGCCGCTCGCGAAGAGCGCCTGACCGGACCCGCCAGCGCAAAAGCAAGGTCATGGGAGGGCCAGGTGAAGACCAACAGCAAGGTGCACGATTACGGCAGCAATCAGGGCCAGCAACCCCGACCGGGTTTGTGCCGAAGGGGCCGGGGTCGGCTGCGCGCCACCCCATGCTCGGGGGGCCTGTGAGGCTCGGGGGGCGTCGTCACGATCGTGAAGGAGTGAAACGGGATGTGGGATGAGCGTTACAGCGCCGAGGGCTACGTCTACGGGACCGAGCCCAACGGCTTCCTGGTAGCGAAGGCGGAGCTCCTTCCCGCGGGGAGGGTTCTCTGTCTCGCCGAGGGGGAGGGCCGCAATGCCGTCTGGCTGGCGGAGCAGGGCTTTGAGGTGACGGCGGTCGATGCCTCCGCGGTCGGGCTGCACAAGGCGCGGGCGCTGGCGGCAGAGCGCGGGGTGCGGATCACGACCGTCCACGCGGACCTCGCGGCTTTCGTGATCGAGCCGGGGTCCTGGGACGGCATCGTGTCGATCTTTTGCCACCTGCCGCCTGCGCTACGCGCCCAGGTGCACCGACGCTGCGTGGCGGGGCTCCGCTCCGGCGGGGTGATGCTGCTCGAGGCCTACACCCCCGACCAGGTGGGGCGCGGGACCGGCGGTCCACCCTCGGTGGAGCTGATGATGGACGCGGAGACGCTGCGGTTAGAGCTGACGGGGCTGGAATTTCTGGAGCTGTCTGAAACCGAGCGGGAGATCCACGAGGGGGTCTTCCACAACGGGGTTGGGGCGGTGGTGCGACTCGTGGGCCGCAAGCCCTGACGCAACCAGAAGGCCGCGCAGGGCTCGGCGGGCGGGTCAGTCCCGAAGTGCCCGCCAGGCCGGATGCTCGGCGATGAGGGCGAGCGCTTGGGGCAGGAGGCGCTTGCCCGGCTCCATCTTGAACCAGGTCGAGGCGCCGGAGGGGTGGGGCAGGGGGATCAGATCGGCGACGATCCCTGAGGCTGACCGATAGGGCCACCGTCGGCCCACCAGGTCGTTGAGTCGCGTGCCGCGGCCGAGTTCGTCCGGGAACTGGGCGATGGCGAGCTTGCCGACGGGGATGATGAGCCGGGGCCGGCAGAGCTCGAGCTCCCCGCCCCACCAGCCTGAGCAGGCGAGGACCTCGGGTCCGTCCGGGACCCGGTCGCCGCCCTTGGGGTTCTTGCCCGGAAAGCAGCGGCACACAGCGCTCATCAGGACCCGCGCCCGGACCTGGTGCTCGTCGAGCCCGATGGAGGCGAGCCAGCGGAACAAGGTCTTGCCCGCGGTCCAGCAGAAGGGTCGGCCCTGTTCGATCTCCTTGGTCCCGGGGGCCTGGCCGATCAGCATCACCGGCGAGAGCACCGACTCCCCGTGCACCGGCGGGCCGAGCATGGCGGGACAGCGCCGGCAGCCCTCGAGTGCTCGATGGTGGGCCCGCAGGCGGCCGAGCCGGTCCTCCGCCGAGACGCTCCCCAGTTCAGCCGTCATCGAGACCCAGACCGCTCCGCCACGAGCGACTCACTCGAGCCCCAAGATAAAGTCCCACTGCTCCGGCGTGACCGGCAGGACCGAGAGCCGGTTGCCCTTCCGCACCAGCGGGAGTCCGGCCAGCGGGCCGTCGGCGTACTGCTTGAGCTCGGTAAGCGGGATGTTGCGCCGCAGGTGGCGGACGTAGCGCACGTCGACCATGAACCAGCGCGGGTCGTCGGGGTCGCTCTTGGGGTCGTAGTACTTGGCCTCGGGGTCAAAGGCGGTGGGGTCGGGGTAGGCCGCGCGGGCGACCTCCATGATACCGACGATGCCCGGCTCCTCGGTGTTGGAGTGGTAGAACATGACCTGATCGCCGACCCGCATCTCGTCGCGCATCATGTTGCGCGCTTGATAGTTGCGCACCCCGTCCCAGGGCTCGGTCTGGTTCGGGCGGGCGGCGAGGTGGTCGATGCCAAAGACATCGGGCTCGGATTTCATCAGCCAGTAGGCCATGCCGGATCCTCGCTGTTGCTTGTGAACCGCGTCCCTCAGTAGCGGGCCGCGGTGTTCTCGATCTGGGCCGCGAGGTGGTGGAAGTTGGCGAGACGCTGCGGGTGCACTCGGCCGTCCTCCACCGCTCGCTTGATCGCGCAGCCGGGCTCCTGGTCGTGCCGGCAGTCGGCAAACTGGCAGCCCGCGCTCAGGCCCGCGAGCTCGCGGAAGCCGCGCTCCAGCTCGGCGAGGCCGATCGCGCCGAGGCGGAAGCTCCGGACCCCCGGGGAGTCGATCAACCGCCCGCCGCAGGGCAGCCGATAGCAGGTTGTCGCCGAGGTGGTGTGGCGGCCGAGCCCCGTCGCCCGCGATAGGCGCCCGATCTGCACGTCGCGATCGGGCAGCAGGGCCTTCACGAGCGACGACTTGCCCACCCCCGACTGGCCGACCAAGATGCTCGTCTCGCCCTCCAAGAGGGCCGTCAGCTCGGCGAGTCCTCGGCCGCTCTTGAGGCTCAACCAGACCCCGGGGTAGCCGATCGCCGCGTAATGGGCGAAGCGCCCGCGAAAGGCCGCGAGCCCGTCGCCGTCGAGCAGGTCAAGCTTGTTGAATGCGACCAGGGCCTCGACGCCCATCAGCTCGGCAGCCACCAGGTACTGATCGAGCAGGTACTCGCTCGGCTCGGGGCGCGGGGCGAGCAGCACCATCAAGCGGGTCAGGTTGGCGGCGAGCGGCTTATCCTGACCGCCGTAGTCGGGGCGGCTGAGCACGCTGTGGCGCGGCAGCAGGGCGGTCACCACCCCCTGGCCGGGTGCTGCCTCTTGCCAGACCACGCGGTCTCCGCAGACCGGATCGCCGATGTTCTGTCGTGCCAGGCAGTGATGGACCCGGCCGGCCGCGTCCTCGACCGCGAGATTGGCCCCGTGACGGACGACGACCAGCCCCTCCTCGGCGTGTACCTCGTCGATCTCGGCGAGCACGCGCTCGGCGCGCTGCCCGAGACGTTGCCGGCGGCGTTCCTGGATGGTGCGGATGCGCTCTATCTGGCGCTCGGAGAGCCGCCGCCTCGGCACGGTTAGCCTGAAGAACGCGCGCAACGCGCTCGAAATCCCCCTCTCGCGCGCGAGAGAGAGGGATGGGGTGAGGGAAGGATCACGGCGATACGCGACCGATGTTCATCGTTCGGGGCGGCGCGTATCGCCATGATCGTTAGGGCTCGAAGCGGTAGTAGCTCTCGTTGAGGTAGTCCGCGACCGCGCCGATCTCATCGTCGAACCACTTGAGCCCGAGGGCCAGCTCACAGCGCTGGACCTGGCGTTGGAGACCGGGGAGCGAGGTCACCTTGCGGTCCTCTCGGGTGTAGACCTCGGGGCCGTGACAGCCCAGGCAATGGGCCTCATACAGCGGCTGGCCCGGGGTGGGCGAAGCAGCGGCGGCCGGGACGAGCGATAGCAGCGTGATCGCGAGCAGCCAGGGATGGGACATGGTCGGACTCCGTGAGCCGTTGGTTGGGCTTGATTCTAAGAGATGGCGCCCGCGCAACCCAGCCCAAGTGCCCGCGGTACGGGCGAGTCCGTGATGCGGCGGGTTACACTCCCCGGCCGAGCCGGAGGGACCGCCCCATGCGACATGATGACCACCTGATTTGGTTGGATCTCGAGATGACCGGGCTGGACCCGGACCGCGATCGCATCCTTGAGATCGCCACCTTGATCACCGACAGTGACCTGCGGGTGCTCGCCGAGGGCCCCGTCATCGCCATCCGCCAGAGCGAGGAGGTGCTGGCCGGCATGGACGAGTGGAACCAGCAGCACCACGGGGCCTCCGGCCTGATCGAGCGGGTGCGACTCAGCGACCAGGACGAGGCCCGGGCCGAGGCCGAGACCCTGGCCTTCGTCGCCGGTTGCGTTCCCGCCGGCAAGTCGCCGATCTGCGGCAACAGCATCTGTCAGGACCGCCGCTTCCTCGCGCGTGCCATGCCGCGGCTGGAGGCCTACTTCCACTACCGCAACCTCGACGTGAGCACGGTGAAGATCCTCGCCCAGCGCTGGGCGCCTGAGGTCGCCGAGGCATTCAAGAAGGACGGCACCCATCAGGCGCTGGAGGACATCCGCGAGTCCATCGCCGAGCTGAGGTTCTACCGCGAGCATTTGTTTCGGTTCTAGGTCTGCGTCCCTCGGCCCAGGTGGCGTCCCAGTGCCCAGGTGATGTGCTCACGCACCAGGGGGCTCGGGTGGTCTTGGCGGGCGCGCAGGGCGCCGATCACGGCCGGGGTGGGCGGGGCGTTGCCGAGCGCGACGGCCAGGTTGCGCAGCCAGGCGAGGTGGCCGATGCGGCGGATCGCCGAGCCCTGGGTGCGTGCCAGGAACTGTGCCTCGTCCCAGGCGAAGAGCTCGACCAGGGCCGCGGTGTCGAGCCCGTTGCGCGGCCGGAAGTCTGCCTCCGCGGTGAGCCGGGCGAAGCGGTTCCAGGGACAGACGAGCTGGCAGTCGTCGCATCCGTAGATGCGGTTGCCGATCAGCGCTCGCAGGGGCACTGGGATCGGCCCCTTGAGCTCGATGGTGAGATAGGAGATGCACAGGCGCGCGTCGAGCTCGTAGGGCGCGACGATGGCCCCGGTAGGGCAGGCGTCGAGGCAGGCGTGGCAGGTCCCGCAGTGGTCCTGCGCCGGCGCGTCGACCGGTACGGGGAGGTCGACGTAGAGCTCGCCCAGGAAGAACCAAGACCCGGCACGGGCGTTGATCAGGTTGGTGTGCTTGCCGATCCAGCCGAGCCCGGCCTTTTGTGCCAGGGGCTTCTCCAGGACCGGCGCGGAGTCGACGAAGACGCGGTAGCCGAAGGCACCGATCTCCCCTTCGATCCGCTCGGCGAGCCGCTGCAGGCGCCGGCGCAGGACCTTGTGGTAGTCGCGGCCCAGGGCGTAGCGCGAGACGAAGGCGGCGGTGGGGTTATCCAGGGCCGCCTGCATCCGTGCCTGCGGTTCCGGCAGGTAGTCCATGCGCACCGCGATGACGCGCAGCGTCCCTGGGACCAGCTCCGCGGGTCGGGCCCGTTTGCTGCCGTGGCGGGCCATGTAGTCGATCTGGCCCTGGCGGCCGAGAGCGAGCCAGCGCGCGAGTCGGGCCTCGGCCTGGCCGAGGTCGGTGTCAGTGATGCCGACCTGCTGGAAGCCGAGCTCCCGACCCCAGCTCTTGATCCGTTCGGCGACTGCGCGGTAATCGGGGGTTGGCGACTTGGGCATGCGAGGCTCGGATCGGGTGTGCGGCTGGCGCGCCGCGCTGGCGGGGGCTAACTTTAGCCGACGCGCCACGCGCGGCCGAGGAGCGCCCATGACCCGCCTGATGCCCAGCACCGAGCGTTTGCCCTACGCCCTCTATCGGGCCGGGCAGGTGCGCGAGCTCGACCGCTGTGCGATCGAGGACCACGGCATCCCGGGCGCCGAGCTGATGGAGCGTGCCGGGCGGGCGGCCTATCGCCTGCTGCGCAGCCGCTGGCCGCAGGCCCGCGCGCTGGCCGTCCTCTGCGGCGCAGGCAACAACGGCGGCGACGGCTATGTCGTCGCCCGGCTCGCGCTGGCTGACGGGCTGCGGGTACGGTTGCTCCAGCTCGGCGATCACGATCGGCTACGCGGCGCGGCCCTGGAGCACGCCGAGTCCTTCCGCGAGGCAGGTGGGGAGGCTGAGCCCTTCCGCGGGCTCCTGCCGCGCTGCGATCTGGTGGTCGATGCCCTGCTCGGGACCGGCCTGGAGCGTCTGGTCGAGGGTCGCTGGGCGCAGGCCATCGAGGCCGTCAATGACGGGCGTGCGCCGGTGCTCGCCATTGACATCCCTTCCGGGCTGCACGCCGATACCGGGGCCGTGCTCGGCACGGCCGTGCGCGCGGAGGCCACCATCAGCTTCATCGGGCTCAAGCGCGGCCTGTTCACGGGGCAGGGGCGCGCGTGCTGCGGCGAGGTGCGTTTCGACGCCCTGGGAGTCCCGGCGGTGATCTATGGCCGGGAGATCCTCTCCGCCCGCCGGCTCGCCTGGGAGCGGGTCTGCCCGGGCCTGCCCAGGCGCAGTCGCAGTGCGCACAAGGGCGACTTCGGGCACGTCCTCATCATCGGCGGGGCGCGCGGCTACTCGGGTGCGGCGCGCCTCGCCGGGGAGGGGGCGCTGCGGACCGGAGCCGGGCTGGTGAGCCTCGCGACCGACCCCGACCATGCGGCCGTCCTCAACCTCGGTCGCCCGGAGCTGATGGTGCGCGGTGTCGCGGCGCCGGGGGACCTCGATCCGCTGCTCGCGCGCGCCGACGTGGTCGCCATGGGCCCTGGGCTGGGCCGGGGCGACTGGGGCCGCGCGCTCTTCGAGCGGGTGCGTGGGCTCGGCCTCCCGCTGGTGGTCGATGCAGACGCGCTGGCCTTGCTCGCGGCCGACCCGGGACGCCGCGACGACTGGGTGCTCACCCCGCATCCGGGGGAGGCGGCCCGCCTGCTGGGCACCGACACGGCGAGCGTCGAGGCGGACCGCTTCGCCGCCGTCGCCGCCATCCAGCACCGCTTCGGCGGGGTGGTGGTGCTTAAGGGTGCGGGGACCCTGATCCAGGGGTCCTCCCACCGTCCGCCTGGGGTCTGCGACGGCGGCAACCCAGGGATGGCGAGTGGCGGTACCGGGGATGTCCTCACTGGGGTGATCGCCGCCTTGCTCGCTCAGGGGCTCGCGGCCGAGGAGGCGGCAGAGGTGGGTGTCTGCCTGCACGCCGCGGCCGGGGATGCGGCTGCCGCCGCGGGCGGCGAGCGGGGGATGCTGGCGAGCGATCTGGTCGATCGGCTCCGCGTAGTGGCCAACGAGAAGCCGCTGTCATGATCCGGCGGCACCTCGAAGGCGAGCCCGCTCAGGACGCCTTCGGCCGTCGGCTGGCGCAGGCGCTGGTGCCGCCCTGCGTGATCTACCTGCGCGGCGACCTGGGGACGGGCAAGACCGCCCTGGCACGGGGCGTCTTGCGCGGGCTCGGGCACCGCGGCGCGGTGCGCAGCCCGACCTACACCCTGCTCGAGCCCTACGCGTTGGAGCGGCTGCACCTCTACCACCTCGATCTCTATCGCCTGAGCGCGCCTGAGGAGTTGGAGTACCTGGGGTTGCGCGATCTGCTGGATACGAGCAGCGTCCTACTGGTGGAGTGGCCGGAGCGCGGCGCGGGGTCGCTGCCGCCGCCTGATCTCGAGATCCAGATCGATTACTCGGGCAGCGGTCGGGACCTCCTGCTCTTGCCTCGCACGGCGGCCGGGGATCGGCTGGTTGCGGACCTATCGTAAGGGCTGGTGACCCTTGGCGGCTCCGGGATCCTTCGGGGGTAAACGCCGCAATGACGCATGCCTGGTGCGGCTTTTGTGCGCCAGTTCTCAGCGTTCTCGGGCGCGATCCGAGAGACTTTCTCCCACAGACCTGGGTTGGCCGAGCCGTCCGCGGGGACGCGCCAAGAGCGAGACGAGGAGTCCGAGGATGAAGCCGCACAACTCGACATCGATTTCCGACAAGACCTCCAGCAGCGGCCGCGCCTTCTGGCTGCAGAGCACGCTGGAATCCTACGAGGTTGAAGAGCTCACGGGTTGGCAGCTCGCCTCGATCCTGTCCGAGCTCCCGCGCATGAGCGGGACGGTCGATCTCGCGCCGACCGAGGGGACCGAAAAGGCCTAGGAGGCCGGCCCGGCGCGAGCCGGTCTTTGGGCGCCGGCCCTGCGGACGCCCGAGCGGTACGGCGGCCGCTCGGGCGTTCCGTTGTATATCCGCAACATTTCCAACGTTTCAAGTTTAATAAACGCGCCTAATCTTCCGTTTTTTCTTGGGAGACCCCGCGAAGCCGTGCTAATCTAAAAACAACTATCTCCTGATCCCGGCACCATTCGAGACCCGCGATGACGAGGCTGATCGCGATCCTCCTCCTCTTCCTACCACTGACCCTGGCCGCGGAGCAGATCGAGGTGAGTGGGGCGCGGATCTGGCCGGCCCCGGACCAGACCCGCCTGGTGATTGACACCAGCGCGGCGGCGGCCCACAAGATTTTTCCGCTCGACAACCCCCATCGCCTCGTCATCGACATCACCAATGCCCGCCTGAGCGGCAAGCTACCCACGGTCAGCGCGGACGACGGGCTGCTGCTCGGCCTGCGCAGCGGCGCCCCTACGGACGGCGTGCTGCGCGTCGTGCTGGACCTCAAACAGCCGGTGCGTAGCAAGAGCTTCGTGCTGGCGCCCAACGAGCAGTACGGACACCGCCTGGCGGTCGATTTGATGCCCGCCAACAGCCCGGACGGAAGCGGCCAGCCGAAGGCGCCGGCACGCAGGCCGCCCGGCCAGGCACGTGATCTCATCATTGCCATCGATGCCGGGCATGGCGGCGAGGACCCGGGCGCCATCGGGCCCAAGGGGACGCGCGAAAAGGACATCACGCTGGCCATCGCCCGCAAGCTCGCCGCTCGCGTGAACAAGGAGCGCGGCATGGAGGCGGTGCTGATCCGCGACGGCGATTATTTCGTCGCTCTGCGCCAGCGGATCGTCCGCGCGCGGAAAGAGGGCGCCGATCTTTTCGTGTCGATCCACGCCGATGCCTTTCAGGACGATCGCGTGCGCGGCTCGTCTGTCTACACCCTCTCGCCCCGGGGGGCGACCAGCGAGGCGGCCAAGTGGCTCGCCGATCGCGAGAACCGCGCCGATCTCATCGGGGGCATCGATACCCAGGGCAACGACGACGTCCTTGCCAAGGTCCTGATCGACATGACCCAGAACGCCACGATGGAGCATAGCGCCGTGGCGGCGCAGAAGATCCTCGACCACCTCAAACGGGTCGGTGCGGTGCACAAGCCAGTCGTGCAGAAGGCCGGATTTGCCGTGCTCAAGGCGCCGGACATCCCGTCGATGCTCGTCGAAACGGCCTACATCTCCAACCCGGAGGAGGAGCTGCGGCTGCGCGAGAAGGCCCATCAGGAGCGGCTGGCGGGGGCCATCCTGGGTGGGATCAAGGCCTACTTCCAGACCTATCCGGTGCCCGGGACCCTGCTCGCCGCCAGCCAGCCCCGGCGCCATGTGATCAACCGCGGCGACACCCTGGGCGACATTGCCCGGCTCTACGACGTCAGCCTCAACGCCCTGCGCGACGTCAACCGCATCGAGGGCGATCGCATCCGCGTCGGGCAGGTCCTCACCATCCCGGAGGGCTGAGGGACCGCGGGGCGTCCGGCGGCGCGGTTGCGTCGCGCCCGTGGTTTTGCTTCCATCCGGCGATGTCCCAGCCCATCCGGATGCTCTCACCGCAGCTCGTCAATCAGATCGCCGCCGGCGAGGTGGTTGAACGCCCGGCCTCGGTGGCCAAGGAGCTGATCGAGAACAGCCTGGACGCCGGTGCCCGCGCCATCCAGATCGACGCCGAGCAGGGGGGCGTCAAGCTGCTGCGCGTGCGCGACGACGGTGCCGGCATCCCGCGCGAGGAGCTGCGGCTGGCGCTGGCCCGGCACGCGACCAGCAAGATCAACGACCTGGCGGATCTGGAGGCCGTCGCCACCCTCGGCTTCCGCGGCGAGGCCCTGCCGAGCATCGCCTCGGTCTCCCGGCTGGAGCTGCGCTCGCGCGCGAGCGGCTGCGAGCGCGCCTTCGCGGTCGCAAACGATGGGGGCGATGCCTTTGCTGAGCCCATCCCTGTGTCCCACCCGCCCGGGACGACGGTCGAGGTGCGCGACCTCTTCTACAACACCCCGGCGCGGCGCAAGTTCCTGCGCAGTGAGAAGACCGAGCTCGGCCACCTCGATCAGCTCGTGCGGCGCGTCGCACTCGCCCGCTGGGATCTCAGTCTGCGCCTGGCGCACAATGGCCGGACCCTGCTCGATCTGCCGGGCGCCGAGGGCGACGAGCGCCGGCTGGAACGGCGCCTGACCGAGCTGGTCGGCGCGGGGTTTCTTGAGCACGCCCTCTGGGTCGATGAGGCGGCGGTCGGGCTGCGTCTGCACGGCTGGGTGGCCAGCCCTGGGTTCTCGCGCAGCCAGGCGGATCTGCAGTTCTTCTACGTCAACGGTCGCATGGTGCGCGACAAGCTGGTCGCGCACGCGGTGCGGCAGGCGTTCCAGGACGTGCTCCATCATGGCCGGCATCCGGCCTTCGTGCTCTATCTGGATCTGCCGGCCGTGCTCGTGGACGTGAACGTGCACCCGGCCAAGCACGAGGTGCGCTTCCGCGAGGCGCGCCAGGTCCACGACTTCATCTTTCGTACCCTGCACCGCCGGCTGGCGGCCGGTGGGGTGGCGGCGCCCGATCGGCCGACTCCACAGGTCCCGGTCGAGCCGGGGCGGCCAGCGCCCTACCAGCCGCCGATCCGCCTCACCGTCGGCGAGGCCCGTTCCGACTATCGTCCCAGCTTCGAGGTCCAGGCCCCCGGGCCGCTGGCGGCGCAAGATGAGGGGGGACGGTTGGACGCGGTGCAGGGACCGCCGCCGCTCGGCTATGCCCTGGGTCAGTTGAACGGGGTATACGTCCTCGCGCAGGCGGCGGACGGCCTAGTGGTCGTCGACACGCACGCCGCGCACGAGCGCATCGGCTACGAGCGCTTAAAGCGGGCCTGGGAGGCAGGCGCGGTGCACCGCCAGCCGCTGCTGGTCCCGGTGGTGGTGACGGTGAGCAAGCGCGAGGCGGACCTCGCGGAGTGCCATGCCGAGGACTTCGAGCGGCTCGGTCTCCGGGTCGACCGTCTGGGGGACACCAGCCTCGCCGTGCGCGAGCTGCCCGCCCTGCTGCGGGGCGCCGATGCGGAGGCGATGGTGCGCGACCTCCTGGCCGACTTGGTGGTGCACGGCACCAGTGAGCGCCTGAGCGAGGATGTCCATGGGGTGCTGGCGACCATGGCCTGTCATGGTGCGGTGCGGGCGAATCGCCGCCTGACCCTGGACGAGATGAACGCCCTGCTGCGGGAGATGGAGCGCACCGAGCGGGCGGACCAGTGCAATCACGGCCGCCCCACCTGGGTCAGGCTCTCGATGACGGAGCTCGATCGGCTGTTCTTGAGGGGCCGCTGAGCGGGCCATGCCGGTGACCTCAGACGGCGGGGAGGAACGGCCTCCGCTCGCGGTCCTGCTCATGGGACCGACCGCCTCGGGCAAGACCGAGCTCGCGGTCGCGCTCGCCGAGCGCTTCCCGTGCGACATCGTGAGCGTCGATTCGGCGATGGTCTACCGTGGGATGGACATCGGGACCGCCAAGCCGGGCCGGGAGATCCTGGGGCGCGCCCCGCATCGTCTCATCGACATCTGCGAGCCGACCGAGAACTACTCGGCCGCCCGCTTTCGCACCGACGCCCTGCGCGAGATGGCCGCGATCAGCGCGGCCGGGCGCATCCCGCTGCTCGTCGGCGGGACCATGCTCTACTTCCGCGCACTCCAGCACGGCCTCTCAAGGCTGCCACCGGCGGATGCCGAGGTGCGCGCGCGCTTGAGCGCCGAGGCGGCGGAGCTCGGCTGGGCGGTGCTTCACCGGCGCCTCGCCGCGATCGATCCCGCGGCCGCCGGGCGCATCCATCCTAATGATCCTCAGCGAATCCAGCGCGCCCTGGAGGTTCATGCGCTCACCGGCCGGCCGCTGAGTGAGCACCTGGGCGACGGGGCGCAGGACGGGCTGCCGTATCGGCTGCTCAAGCTGGTGCGGGCCCCGGCGGAGCGGGCCGTGCTGCACCGGCGCATCGCGGTCCGCTTCGAGCAGATGCTGGCGCTGGGCTTCGAGGACGAGGTGCGCCGTCTCTGGGGGCGCGGGGATCTGACCCCTGACCTTCCCGCCATGCGCTGCGTCGGTTATCGCCAGATGTTGCAATACCTCCTTGGAGAATATACTTTCGCGGCGATGGCCGAGAAGGCGATCGCTGCCACCAGGCAGCTCGCGAGACGCCAACTGACCTGGCTGCGCGCGGAGAGGGACGGCATCTGGATCTTCGACGGGGACGATCCGCTCACGCAGGCGGAGCGCCGATTGGAGTCCGAGCTCGTAGCCGCTCGCCGCGGGTCACCTTGACGAGTCCCATTGACCACCGGGCCTGCCGGTGCCGAGGTGGGCTCGCCATTGCCCCCTAACGACAACAAGGAGACAAACCATGTCCAAGGGACAGAGTTTGCAGGACCCTTTCCTCAACGCGCTACGGAAGGAACGTATCCCTGTCTCGATTTTCCTGGTCAACGGGATCAAGCTCCAGGGCCATATCGAATCGTTCGATCAGTTCGTCGTGCTGCTCAAGAACAATGTCAGCCAGATGATCTACAAGCACGCGATCTCCACCGTGGTCCCCGCCCGCAACGTCAAATTGCCCATCGCCCTTGTGGAAGGCGAGTCTGAGCCGGGCAACGTCTGAGCCAGCGCGGCGCGCGATCGCCTTCGCGCCGCCCCCGCAGCCACCGCACCACTCCCTGGTCGCCGCCGCCCATCATGTTTGAACGCCCTCGCGGCGGCGAGCGGACGGTCCTCGTGCACCTCGACCTCGGCGCCGCGAGCGATCCGGACGCCCTGACCGAGCTGCGCCAGCTCGCCGAGTCGGCGGGGGCGGAAGTCGTCGGGCTGGTGCGCGGCGCCCGCGCGTCGCCGGATCCGCGACTCTTCGTCGGCTCGGGAAAGGCGGAGGAGATCAAGGCGCTGATCGCGGCCGAGGGCGCCGACCTGGTGATCGTCGACCACGGCCTGTCGGCGGCCCAGGAGCGCAACCTGGAGCGCCTGCTCCAGTGCCGGGTGCTCGACCGCTCCGGCTTGATCCTCGACATCTTTGCCCAGCGTGCGCGATCCTTTGAGGGCAAGCTGCAGGTGGAGCTGGCCCAGCTCCAGCACCTCTCGACCCGCCTGGTGCGTGGCTGGACGCACCTGGAGCGCCAGAAGGGCGGCATCGGCTTACGCGGCCCCGGGGAGACGCAGCTCGAGTCCGACCGTCGGCTGCTCGCTCGGCGCGTCGCCGTGCTCAATCGCCGCCTCGCGCGCATCGTCCAACAACGGGCGCAAGGGCGGCGGGCGCGGGAGAAGGCCGCGCTGCCAACGCTGTCCCTGGTGGGCTATACCAACGCCGGAAAGTCGACGCTCTTCAACCGGTTGACTCAGGCCGGGGTGTATCAGGCCGACCAGCTCTTCGCCACGCTGGACCCTACCTTGCGCCGCCTGCCGCTCGGCGACGGCCAGGTCGCGATCCTCGCCGATACGGTCGGATTCATCAGCGATCTCCCGCACGAGCTGGTCGCCGCCTTCCGCTCGACCCTGGAGGAAACCCGCAGCGCCGATCTCCTCCTCCACGTGGTCGACGCGGCGGCCCCGAGGCGCGATGAGTCGATGCGCGCGGTGCAGGAGGTCCTTGACGAGATCGGCGTGGGAGACAACCCCCAGCTTCAGGTCTTCAACAAGATCGATCTTGTCGATGACTGTCCCGCCCGGATCGAGCGTGACGACCAAGGGCTGCCCCGGCGGGTCTGGCTGAGCGCCCAGAGCGGCGAGGGGACAGATCTGTTGCTCGCGGCGCTGCGCGAGCGATTGGCCAGCGAGCGAGTCCACCGCTGGGTTTCCCTCGCGCCCGGAGAGGGCGCGCTGCGCGCCTGGTTCTTCGCACACGCAAGGGTGCTCCGCGATCTCGCCACCGAGGCGGGTGGTTGGGAGCTGGAGGTGGTGCTAGCGCGGTCGCAGCTCGAGCAGCTCCTCGGTCGTTACCCTGGGCTCGCTGTTCGGCCCGAGTCGCCTGCGGCCATCGCCGCCGAGCCTTCGCTCGCCTGACCTCCGCCCCCCGTCGTTGCCCATCCCCCACCGGCTTCCTACAATGCGGGCCGCCTCATGACTGGTAGACTTGCGCGTCGGACCGAGCGTCCGCACTTCAATAACGACCACGGTGGTCAGTTTCCCAATTCGGAGTAACTATGGCCTGGAATGAGCCGGGTGGCGGCAACAAAGACCCCTGGAGCGGCAAGGGCGGCGGGGACGGTCCCCCTGACCTCGATGAAGTGGTGCGCAAGCTCCAAGAGCGTCTCGGCGGCCTCTTCGGCGGCAAGCGATCCGGGTCCGGCGGTTCCGGCGGATCGAGCGGATCGGGTGCGGGTGGCGGTGGCATCAGCGGCCGGGCGATCGGGATCGGGGTCGCCGCGCTGCTGGTCATCTGGCTCGCCTCGGGCATCTACATCATCGCCCCCGCCGAGCGCGGGGTGGTCACGCGCTTCGGCGCGTTGGTCGACATCACCGAGCCGGGCCCGCATTGGCTGATCCCGCCATTCCCGGTTCACGAGGTGGTCAAGGTCAACGTGGACGAGATCTCCACCTTCACCCACTCGGCGACCATGCTGACGCAGGACGAGAACATCGTCGACGTCGAGCTGACGGTGCAGTCCCGTATCCGCGACGCCGCCGATTTCCTGTTCCAGGACCAATCTCCTGAGAAGACGCTGCGCGACGCCACCGAGACGGTGGTCCGCAAGACCATAGGCGGCAGCCGGTTGGACTTCATCCTCACCGAGGGGCGCAGTGCCATCGCCGCGACCATCGGAGAGCGCGTTCAGGTCCTGATGGACCTGTACAAGACCGGGCTGGAGGTCACCTCGGTCAACATGCAGCCGGCTCGGCCGCCCGATCAGGTCAAAGAAGCGTTCGACGACGCGATCAAGGCGCGCGAGGACAAAGAGCGTATCCAGAACCAGGCCGAGGCCTATTCCAACGAGATCCTCCCGCGCGCGCGCGGCGAGGCGGCCCGAATCGAAGCCGACGCCATGGGCTATCGCGACCGGGTGATCGCGATCGCCGAGGGTGAGACCTCCCGCTTCCTCGCGATCCTTGCCGAGTACGAGAAGGCCCCGGAGGTGACACGCGAGCGCCTGCATCTCGAGACCATCGAAGAGGTGCTCAGCCGCAGTGGGAAGGTCCTGCTCGATGCCTCGGGCGGCAACAGCCTGCTCTATCTCCCGATCGAGCAGCTCATCAAGCAGCGCGGTGCTCAGGAGCGGGAGTCGCCCGCGACCGGCGGTCCGCGGGTCAGCCAAGACCCGTCTACCCTTCCCATGCCTGAGCGCGAGGTGATCCGCGACCGGAGGTCCCGCTGATGAGCCCTAACCAGATCAAGACGCTGTTGCCGATCGCGGTCGTCGCCCTCGGTATCCTCGTGTACGCATCCACCTTCATCGTGCGCCAGTACGAGACGGCGATTCGCCTCCGTCTCGGCGAGATCGTGTCGACCGACTACCAGCCCGGCTTGCATTTCATGTTCCCGTTGGTCAACAACGTGATCAAGTTCGACCGGCGCATCCACACGCTCGATGCCCGCCCGCAGCGCTTCCTGACAGTCGAGAAGAAGGATGTAATCGTCGACTCCTTCGCCAAGTGGCGCATCACCAACGCCGCCCAGTACTACCGCTCCACGGGCGGCAGTGCCGACCGCACCGAGCGGCTGCTGTCCGAGCAGATCAACACCAACCTGCGAAACGAGTTCGGCAAGCGGACCATCCAGGAGGTCGTCTCGGAGGACCGCCAGGACGTCATGGATGCGATTACGCGGGCGATCGATCGCGGCGCGGCCGATCTCGGCATCGAGGTGGTGGACGTCCGGGTCAAGAAGATCGATCTGCCGCCGGAGGTCAGCGAGTCAGTCTACGAGCGCATGCGCGCCGAGCGCGAGCGTGTCGCCCGTGACCTGCGCGCGACCGGCGCCGAGGCCGCCGAGCGCATCCGCGCCGATGCCGATCGCCAGCGCATCGTGCTCCTGGCCGAGGCGCAGCGGCTGTCGGAGCAGGTGCGCGGTGAGGGCGACGCCCAGGCCGCGCAAACCTACGCCAACGCCTTTAACCAGAACCCCGGATTCTTCAGCTTCTTCCGCAGCCTGAGCGCCTACCGAACGGCCTTCGGCCAGGGCGGCGACCTGATGGTGTTGGAGCCGGACTCGGAGTTCTTCCGCTACTTCCAGCAGAGCGCCCCCACCAAACCGGCGAGCCCCGCGCCGGCCCTGCCCTGAGCTCGACCAAGCACCCGCGGGGGATGCCATGGGGCACCCCGACCGGGCGGTGACGCGATCGCCCCACCGTCAAGCGCGGTGACGCTTGACGGTGGGGCCGCCGGCGTTGGACAGACTCAGGCCCATCTGCAATCATTCCGCAGCCTTTTTTGGTCGCGGGCGTGAGGTACGCCGGTCGATGTGGCAGGACCTGCTCGTGGCGCTCGCCCTGGTGTTGGTCATCGAAGGGGTCTGGCCCTTCCTGAGCCCGAGCGGGATGCGCCGAGCCCTCCTCGCCGTGGCCGGGGAGGACGACCGCACCCTGCGCATTGCCGGGCTGGTCAGCATGGCGGCGGGGGTCGCGCTCCTCTACTGGGCGCGCCCCTAGCCTGCGAATGCCCCGCCCCCGCTCGGGGCCCCGCGAAGTGAGATCCGAACTATGCACGAGGAGCGCTGGCTGCTGCCCGCCGGCATCGAGGAGATCTTGCCGCCCCAGGCGCAGCTCGTCGAGGCGCTGCGACGCGACCTGCTCGACCTCTATCGCCGCTGGGGCTATGAGCTGGTGGTCCCGCCGCTGATCGACTATCTGGAATCCCTGCTCACCGGGACTGGCCACGACCTCGATCTGCGGACCTTCAAGCTTACCGATCAGGAGAGCGGGCGGCTGCTGGGCGTTCGTGCCGACATGACGCCCCAGGTGGCGCGCATCGACGCCCACCACCTGCGCCGGAGCGGCCCCACCCGCCTGTGCTACCTCGGGACCGTATTGCATACCCGTTCCGACGGCTTTGCCGGGACGCGCAGCCCCTTGCAGATCGGGGCCGAGATCTACGGACACTCGGGCCCCGAGAGCGACACCGAGATCATCCGCCTGGTGATCCTGACCCTGGAGCTGGCGGGCATCCGCGACATCTATCTCGATCTCGGCCACGTCGGGATCTACCGGGGGCTTGCGCGCCAGGCCGGACTTGACCCGAGGCAGGAGCTCCTGCTCTTTGATGCCCTGCAGCGCAAGGCCGTCCCGGAGATCGAGACCCTCATCGGGACCTGGGGACTCGCCGGGGAACCGGCGCGGATGCTGCTCGTGCTCGCCGAGCTGAACGGCGATGACGCGCTCGGGCGGGCCGACGGGGAGCTCGCTGCGGCCGCGGATTCGGTGCATCGGGCGCTGGATGAGCTGCGCGCCATCGCAGGCGCGCTGCGGCGCTGGCTCCCGCGCGTCCCGGTCCACTTCGACCTCGCTGAGCTGCGCGGCTACCACTACAAGACCGGCATGGTCTTCGCGGCGTTCGTCCCCGGCTGGGGGCAGGAGATCGCCCGCGGTGGGCGCTATGACGACATTGGCCGGGTGTTCGGGCGCGCCCGGCCGGCGGTCGGCTTCAGCACTGATCTCAAGGGTCTGCTGCATCTGGGCGTCGGCCTCGAGGAGCGGTACGCCCAGGCCCCGGCCGTACTGGCCCCCTGCGGCGATGATCCGGCCCTGCAGCAGGCCGTGGATGCCCTGCGGGCCGCCGGCCGGCGGGTGGTGGGCGGGCTGCCGGGGGTGGAGTGCAGCGCCCGCGAGCTCGGCTGTGGCGAGGTGCTGGTGCTGGAGGAGGGACGCTGGGCATTGCGCCCGGCCTGAACCGCGGGCACCCGGATTTTTCGCTGTTCAAGGTGCCTCGGGACAACCCCGGTCGGGGCCCCCGAGGTCGGGACAAATCTTTGATTGGATGACGCGAGCATGGGCAAGAACGTAGTCGTGATCGGAGCCCAATGGGGCGACGAGGGTAAGGGCAAGGTGGTCGACCTGCTCACCGACCGGGCCTCGGCCGTGGTGCGCTTTCAAGGCGGCCACAACGCTGGCCACACCCTGGTGATCCAGGGCGAGCAGACGATCCTGCATCTGATCCCCTCGGGCATCCTGCGCGAGCGGGTCCTCTGCCTGATCGGCAACGGGGTGGTCCTCTCGCCCGCGGCGCTCCTCGAGGAGATCGCGATGCTCGAGGCCAAGGGGGTGCCGGCGCGGGAGCGGCTGCGGGTGAGTCCTGCCTGCCCCCTGATTCTGCCCTACCACATCGCGCTCGATCACGCGCGCGAGAAGGCGCGCGGGAGCCGCGCCATCGGCACCACGGGGCGCGGTATCGGGCCGACCTACGAGGACAAGGTCTCGCGCCGCGGGCTGCGCCTCGGCGATGCGCTCGACCCCGCGGGCTTCGCGGAAAAACTCAAGGAGGTCATGGCCTACCACAACTTCGTCTTGGAGCACTTCTTCCAGGCCGAGGCGCTGGATTACCAGCGCGTGCTCGATGAGGCCCTCGGCCACGCCGAGCAGCTCCGTCCGTTGGTCACCGATGTCGCGGGTCTCCTGCACAGGCTGCGGGCGGACGGGGCGAACATCCTGTTCGAGGGTGCCCAGGGGGCGCTGCTCGACATCGACCACGGGACCTATCCCTTCGTCACCTCGTCGACCACCACCGCGGGCGGTGCCGCGAGCGGCAGCGGGGTGGGGCCGCGCGACCTCGACTACATCCTCGGTATCGTCAAGGCCTACACCACGCGCGTCGGTGCCGGGCCCTTCCCGACCGAGCTGTTCGACGCCGACGGTGATCACCTCGGCAAGGTCGGTCACGAGTTCGGCGCCACCACCGGCCGCAAGCGTCGCTGCGGCTGGCTGGACATGGTCGCGCTCAAGCGCTCCTTCCGCGTCAACAGCATCACTGGGATCTGCATCACCAAGCTCGACGTGCTCGATCAGATGGAGACCATCCGCATCGCGACCGGCTACGAGCTCGACGGTGCCCAGATCGACGTGCCGCCCGGCTCCACCGAGGCACTGGCGCGCTGCCGGCCGAGCTTCATCGAGCTACCCGGCTGGATGGAGTCGACGGTAGGCGCCACGCGCGTCGAGTCGCTGCCCGCGAAGGCCCGCACCTATCTCGACCGGATCGAGGAGCTTGCCGGCCTGCCGATCGACATCGTCTCGACCGGACCGGATCGCAGCCAGACGATCGTCGGGCGTCACCCGTTCGACACATGAGGCGGCGCCCGCACGGGAGATGGGCTCGCCGATGATGGTCGGCGGGCTGATGATCGAAGGTCTCCGGCTGATGGTGATCGGCATGGGGATTGTCTTCGCCTTCCTGCTCGTGCTGGTGGTCTCCCTGCGCCTGATGTCCGTTGTGGCGCGGCGACTGGCGCCAGACGGGCCCGCCGCTTCGTCGGGGCCCGTCTCGGCTCCCGCAGCCGATGTCCCGGACCCGGCCTTGGTCGCGGTGATTGCCGCGGCCGTCCACCGCTACCGCCGCAAGCGCGGCGCCCCGCGCCGCTGACTCGTCGCGGCGCCGACTCAGCGCGCCGAGGCCCCCTGTTCGCCGAGCCGAAGGTATCCGCATGAACGCACCCAAGCCCCTCGCGATCACCGATGTCGTTCTGCGTGACGCGCACCAGTCGTTGCTCGCGACCCGCCTGCGCATCGAGGACATGCTGCCGATCGCGCCTAAGCTCGACCAGGTCGGTTTCTGGTCGTTGGAGAGCTGGGGCGGCGCGACCTTCGACGCCTGCATCCGCTATCTCGGCGAGGACCCCTGGGAGCGCCTGCGCCAGCTCAAGGCGGCGATGCCCAAGACCCGCCAGCAGATGCTTCTGCGGGGGCAGAACCTGCTCGGCTATCGCCACTACGCGGACGACGTCGTCGAGGCGTTCGTGGAGCGGGCGGCGGTCAACGGCATCGATGTTTTTCGCATCTTCGATGCGATGAACGACCTGCGTAACCTCGGGGCCTCGGTGCGTGCCGCACTCGCCACCGGACGCCATGCCCAGGGGACCATGTCCTACACGGTGAGCCCCGTGCACGACCTGGACTACTGGGTGGACATGGGGCGCCGGCTGGAGGACATGGGCTGCCATTCTATCTGTATCAAGGACATGGCGGGGCTACTCAAGCCCTATGTCGCCGAGGAGCTGGTCGGCCGGCTCAAAGAGGCCTGCGCCGTGCCCATCGCCATGCAGTGCCATGCGACCACCGGGCTCTCGACGGCCTCGATCCTCAAGGCCGCGGAGGCGGGCATCGACATGGTCGACACCGCCGTGTCCTCGATGAGCATGACCTACGGGCACTCGCCGACCGAGTCGGTGGTCGCGATCTTCCAGGGGACCGACCGCCACACCGGGCTGGATCTGTACCTACTGGAGGAGATCGCCGCCTACTTCCGCGTCGTGCGCAAGAAGTACGCGAAATTCGAGGGGGCCCTGCGCGGGGTGGACTCGCGCATCCTGGTCGCCCAGGTGCCGGGCGGCATGCTGACCAACATGGAGAACCAGCTCCGCGAGCAGGGGGCGAGCGACCGTCTGGACGAGGTCCTCGAGGAGATCCCGCGCGTGCGCAAGGAGCTTGGCTTTATCCCCTTGGTCACCCCGACCTCGCAGATCGTGGGCACCCAGGCGGTGCTCAACGTACTCGGTGGCGAGCGTTACCTGACCATCGCGCGGGAGACCGCCGGGGTCCTGCGCGGCGAGTACGGGGCTACGCCTGCACCGGTCGATCCGGGGCTGCAGCGCCGGGTGCTCAACGCGGGCGAGGAGCGGATCACCTGTCGTCCGGCCGACCTCATTGCCCCCGAGCTCGATAAGCTCACCGAGGAGCTCCAGGGCTTGGCGCGGCAAAAGGGGCTCAGGTTGGCCGACGAGCCCCTCGACGACGTCCTGACCTACGCCCTCTTTCCGCAGGTGGGCTTGCGCTTCCTGGAGCACCGGGATGACCCCTCGGCCTTCGAGCCACCGCCCTGGGCCGAGCCCGCGGCGGTCGCCCTGGCGCCGCCCGCCCGCCCGCAGCCCGCCACGCTCGATCAGGGACCCGAGAGCTACCTGGTCGTCGTCGACGGTAAGGGCTACAACGTCAGTGTCTCGCCCCAAGGAGCGGTCGAGTCGATCACCCCGGGGCCCGCGGAGGTGCGACCGCCCGCGGCGACCGGGACCCCGGTGCCCTCGCCGCTCGCCGGGACCGTGTTCAAGGTCACCGTCACCCCAGGTCAGTCGGTGGCGATCGGGGATGTGGTACTGATCCTCGAGGCGATGAAGATGGAGGCCGAGGTCCGCTCCACCGCCGCGGGCAAGGTCGCCGAGATCCGCGTGCGCGAGGGCGACGCGGTGCGCCCGGGCGACTGCCTGCTCGTGCTGGCCTGAGATGGACGAGCTGCTCCGCCTATGGCAATCGATGGGGATTGCCAACATGGACTGGGGCCAGGCCCTGATGATGCTGGTCGGGGGGCTGCTGATCTATCTCGCCATCGCGCGCAAGTTCGAGCCGCTGCTCCTCGTGCCGATTGGTTTCGGCGCGGTCCTGAGCAACGTGCCGATCGCCGGGATCGGGGGGCCGGACGGGCTCATCGGTATGGTCTACGCCGTCGGGGTCGAGACCGCAGTCTTTCCCCTGTTGATCTTCATGGGTGTGGGGGCGCTTACGGATTTCGGCGCGCTGATCGCGCGCCCGTCGACCCTGTTGCTGGGGGCCGCCGCGCAGTTCGGGATCTTTGCAACCCTGATCGGGGCACTGGCGCTCAACTATCTGCCCTGGTTCGACTACACGCTTGCCGATGCCGCGGCGATCTCGATTATCGGCGGTGCCGATGGACCGACGGCCATCTTTCTCGCCTCGCGCCTGGCCCCGGACCTGCTCGGCGCCATCGCGGTGGCGGCTTACTCCTACATGGCCTTGGTGCCGATCATCCAGCCACCGATCATGCGCGCGCTCACTACCCCCGCCGAGCGCGCCGTGGTGATGGACCAGCTCCGGCCGGTCTCGCGCCTGGAGCGCATCCTTTTCCCGCTCTTGCTGCTGGCCTTGACCGCGCTCTTGCTTCCGGCCGCGGCCCCGCTGATCGGGATGCTGACCTTCGGCAACCTGTTACGCGAGAGCGGCGTGGTGGAGCGCCTGAGCCGCGCGGCGCAGAACGAGATCATCAACGTCGTCACCATCCTGCTGGGGCTCGCGATTGGCTCCAAGCTGTCCGCCGACAGGTTCCTCACCGTCGAGACCATCGGGGTGCTCGCCCTCGGGGCGGTCGCCTTCGCGATCGGTACGGCGGCGGGGGTGCTGATGGGCAAGCTGATGTACCGTCTGAGCGGGGGCCGTGTGAACCCGCTCATCGGCGCCGCCGGTGTCTCCGCCGTGCCCATGGCCGCGCGGGTGGTCAACCGCGTGGGCCTCGAGGCGAATCACCACAACTTCCTGCTGATGCACGCCATGGGACCAAACGTGGCGGGGGTGATCGGGTCGGCGGTGGCGGCGGGGGTCTTACTCGCCCTGGTCGGCTGAGGCGATTGGGTGCGGCATTCTTGACACAGGAAGCGGGCTGCGCGTATTTTGCCGCGCTTATGTCCTCGACGTGGTCCGATCTCATCGATCCGCGACGCGCAGCGGACACGGGGGCTACGTTTGCGGGTCGGGTGCCGCTCGCGGAGCTGCGGCGGCTGGCGCCGCTGGTTGTCGACGCGGCGGGCGACGCGGAGTACAACATCCGCTTTTCGCGCGATGGCTCGCGGCGGGCAGTGGTCCGTGGTGAGGTCAGGGCCCGGCTCATCCTGCGTTGCCAGCGCTGCCTCGGCCCGATGGAGCACGAGGTGTTGGCGACCCTGAGCCTCGCGGTCGTTGCCGGCCTGGACGAAGCGGATGGCCTGCCTGAGGGCGATGAGCCGCTCCTGGTCACGGAAGGGCGGATATGCCTGGGCGAGCTCGTCGAAGACGAGCTGCTGCTCGGCCTTCCGCAGATCCCGCGGCATGTGAGCGAGAGTTGCGCGAACCTACCCGTGGAGGTGGCGCCCGGGCCGAGCCCGCAGCACCCCTTTGCGGCGTTGGCGCACTGGCGGGACAAGCACTGATCGGTGCGCGCAGCGCAGGACGCGCGCCGACCTCAACCCAATCTATCGTTTCGGAGATTCCGATGGCCGTCCAACAAAACCGCAAGAGCCGTTCGCGCCGCGACATGCGCCGTTCCCACGATGCGCTGCGCGAGCCCACGCTCGCCACCGACAGCACCTCCGGCGAGATTCATCGCCGCCATCATGTCACCCCGGACGGCTTCTATCGCGGCCGTAAGATCGTCGACAAGAACGACTGATCCCTGGGCGGCGCCTCCTCGACTGGGTCTGCCTGACCAGGACGGCGTTCGGCTTGGCCAGACCGCTCACCATCGCGCTCGATGCCATGGGTGGAGACCACGGTCCCGACGTGGTCGTCCCCGCAGCGCTGAGTTTCCTGCGCAACAGCCAAGACACCGCGCTGATCCTCGTCGGGCGTGAAGAGGAGATCAACCGGCGTCTCGGCCGGCACGGCTTCGGCGAGCGGCTGCGGGTGCGCCACGCCTCCCAAGAAGTGACGATGGAGGATCTGCCCTCGCGCGCGCTGCGCGGCAAGAAGGACTCGTCCATGCGCGTGGCGCTCGACCTGGTCAAGAGCGGCGAGGCCGACGCCTGCGTCAGCGCGGGCAACACCGGGGCGCTGATGGCGACCGCCCGGTTCGTGCTGAAGACCCTCCCGCTGGTCGACCGCCCAGCGATCAGCACCGCGGTGCCCTCGATCGAGGGCATGACCCACATGCTCGATCTCGGCGGCAACGTCGACTGCACCGCCGAGCACCTCCTGCAGTTCGCGGTGATGGGCAGCGAGCTGGTGAAGACGGTCAGCGGCATGCCCGCCCCGCGGGTTGGCCTGCTCAACATCGGCCAGGAGGAGATCAAGGGCAACGAGCAGGTCAAGCAGGCCCACGAGCTGCTCGCGGCGAGCTCGCTCAATTACATCGGCTACGTCGAGGGCGACGACATCTATCTCGGCGGCGTAGATGTGGTGGTCTCCGACGGTTTCGTCGGCAACGTGGCGCTCAAGGCGAGCGAGGGGGTGGCCAAACTGGTGCGCCACTTCCTTACCCAGAGCTTCAAGCAGAGCTGGCTCACGCGTCTCTCCGGCCTGGCCGCGCTGCCCATCCTCAGGCGCTTCGGCAAGACCTTCGACCCCCGCCGCTACAACGGGGCGAGCCTGCTCGGGCTGCGCGGGATCGTGATCAAGAGCCATGGCGGCGCCGACCGGCTCGCGTTCGAGAACGCGATCCACATCGCCGAGAAGGAGGTCCACGGCAACATCCCGCAACGGATCGCGCAACAGGTGGCCAGTCATCTGGGTGCCGAGCGACACAGGGCAACTGCGTGAGCGTCTATTCCCGAATCCTCGGCACCGGTAGCTATCTGCCCGAGAAGGTGCTGACCAACAAGGACCTCGAGCAGATCGTCGACACCTCCGACGAGTGGATCCGCGAGCGCACCGGTATCCGCCAGCGCCACGTCGTGATCGACGGCGAGTCCTGCTGCGACCTCGCAGAGCGGGCAGCACGCCGGGCGATCGAGTCCGCGGGCCTGGTGCCGACCGAGATCGATCTGATCGTCGTGGCGACGACGACTCCTGACCAGATCTTCCCCAGTACCGCCTGCCTGCTCCAGCAGCGCTTGGGAATCCACGGCTGTCCGGCCTTCGACGTCCAGGCTGTCTGTACCGGCTTCGTGTATGCGCTGGCCATCGCCGATAAGTTCATCCGCGCGGGCACCTCGCGGTGTGCGTTGGTGGTCGGGTCGGAGACGCTCTCGCGCATCCTCAACTGGCAGGACCGCGGGACCTGTGTCCTGTTTGGGGACGGTGCCGGCGCCGTGGTCGTCGGGGCCGCCGAGGAGGCCGGAATCCTTTCGACCCATCTGCACGCCGACGGGGCCTATAAGGACCTGCTTCAGGTCCCGCGCGGGATCGGCAGCGGCTCCTGCGACGGAGACCCGTACATGGAGATGCGCGGCAACGAGGTCTTCAAGGTGGCGGTCACCACCCTCGGCCGCATCGTCGACGAGACCCTTGAGGCCAACGGCATGCAGCAGTCGGACATCGACTGGCTGATCCCGCACCAGGCGAATATCCGCATCATCCAGGCCACCGCGCGCAAGCTCCACCTGCCGATGGAGCAGGTGGTGGTGACCGTGGGGGACCACGGTAACACCTCCGCCGCCTCGATCCCGCTGGCGCTCGACACCGCGATTCGAGACGGACGTATCCGCCGCGGCGAGACGCTCCTGATGGAGGCCTTCGGCGGCGGCTTCACTTGGGGCTCGGTGCTGGCCCGCTACTGATTCCAAGGGCAGAGACGGCATGGCGCGCAAGATCGCGATCGTTTTCCCGGGCCAGGGCTCGCAGTCGGTCGGGATGCTCGACGGCCTTGCGGCCGACTGGCCGGTCGTCGGTGAGACCTTCACCGAGGCCTCGCAGGTGCTTGGCTGGGACCTCGGGCGGCTGGTCCGCGAGGGACCCAAGGAGTCACTCGACCAGACCCAGCACACCCAGCCAGCCATGCTCGCCGTCGGGGTCGCTGCCTGGCGTGTCTGGCGCGCGGCCGGTGGCCCGCGCCCCGACTGGATGGCCGGCCACAGCCTGGGCGAGCTCACCGCGCTGGTGTGCGCCCAGGCGCTCGACTTCGCGTCTGCGCTGCGCCTGGTGGCCGAGCGCGCCCGCCTGATGCAGGAGGCGGTGCCGGAGGGCGCTGGCGCCATGGCGGCCGTGCTCGGGCTTACCGACGAGCAGGTCCGCGCCCTGTGTGCCGCTCATGCGCAAGGCGAGGTGCTCGCGCCGGTCAATTTCAACGCCCCCGGTCAGGTGGTCATCGCCGGCCAGCGCGACGCGGTGGAGCGCGCGGTGGCCGCGGCCAAGGGTGCCGGCGCCAAGCGCGCGCTGGTCCTGCCAGTGAGCGTGCCCTCCCATTGCGCGCTGATGCGCCCCGCGGTCGACGGGTTCGCGCACCTGTTGCGCTCGGTCGAGCTCCAGCCGCCCGCGATCCCGGTCCTGCACAACGTCTCAGCAGCCCCGGCGGCCGCAGAGGAGATCCCCGGCCTACTCGCCGAGCAGCTCGCGAGCCCGGTGCGCTGGGTCGAGATCGTCCAACGCATCGCCGACGAGGGCGTCACGGCGATGGTCGAGGCCGGGCCGGGCAAGGTCCTGGCCGGCCTGGTCAAGCGGATCGACAAACGGCTCGAGTCCTTCGCGGTCGCTGATCCCGCGGGGCTCGCAACGGCGCTGGAGGGTACCCGCGATGCTTGAGGGAGAGGTCGCACTGGTGACGGGCGCGTCGCGGGGGATCGGCCGCGCCATCGCCCTGGCGCTCGGCCAGGCGGGGGCAAAGGTCGCCGGGACGGCAACCACCGCACCCGGCGCGCAAGGGATCGAAGAGGGGCTCGTGCAGGCCGGCTGCCCCGGGCTCGGCCTGGTGCTCGACGTGCGCGACCCCGCCTCGGTCGAGGCCGCCGTGGCACGCGTGGGTGAGACCCTGGGTGCGCCGACCATCCTGGTCAACAACGCCGGGATCACCCGCGACACCCTCCTGATGCGGATGAAGGATGCCGACTGGGACGCGATCATCGACACCAACCTGAGCTCGGCCTATCGGCTGTGCAAGGCCTGCCTGCGGGGCATGACCAAGGCGCGCAAGGGTCGGATCATCAACATCTCCTCGGTCGTTGCGGCCATGGGCAACGCCGGCCAGACCAACTACGCTGCGGCCAAGGCTGGGATGATCGGTTTCACCAAGTCGCTGGCCCGGGAGGTCGGCTCGCGCGGGATCACCGTCAACTGCGTCGCCCCCGGCTTCATCGACACCGATATGACCCGCGCCCTCGACGAGGTGCAGCGCGGCGCGCTCCTGACTGCGATCCCACTCGGGCGTTTGGGAGCCCCCGAGGAGGTCGCCGCGGTCGTGTCGTTCCTCGCCTCGCCCCAGGCCGGCTACATCACCGGCGAGACGATTCATGTCAACGGCGGCATGCATATGGCGTGACGGCATTGGGCGTTTTCTCGCGCATTCCAAAAAAATCCCTTTCAATCGTTGCCTTAGGCGTGATCTCGCGGAATCGCCCGTGCCTTTCATCCGCCTGGGAATGCCAATAAAATAGCCACCGCCCTGGGGTCAGGGCCACCTATCACATCCAGAGGGTTCAGACACAATGAGCAGCGTCGAAGAGCGAGTTCGCAAGATCGTGGTTGAGCAGCTTGGGGTCAAAGAGGAAGAGGTGACCGCCGAGGCCTCCTTCGTCGACGATCTGGGCGCCGACTCCCTGGACACGGTCGAGCTGGTGATGGCCCTCGAAGAGGAATTCGAGACCGAAATCCCGGACGAGGACGCCGAGAAGATCACCACCGTCCAGCAGGCCATCGACTACATCAACGGGCACCTGGGCTAACCACGCCCCACCAACCTGGGACCCGCGCGGCCGGTGGCGCTAGACCCCGGATCGGCGGGGCGCCGGGCGGGCGGCATATCAGGGGGAGCGCATGACTGGTAGAAGGGTCGTCGTCACGGGCCTCGGAATCGTTGCCCCGGTCGGGCAGGACATCGGCTCTGCCTGGGGAAGCATCCTCGCGGGGAGGAGCGGTATCCAGCCGATCACCCACTTCGACGTCGAGCCTTTCAGTACCCGGTTCGGTGGTCCGATCTACGGCTTCGACCCAGAGCGCTACGTCTCCAAGAAGGACGTGCGCAAGATGGACAAGTTCATCCACTACGGGATCGCCGCGGGGACTCAGGCGATCGAGGATGCGGGGCTGCCGATCACGGAGGAGAACTGCCGGCGCATCGGGGTGGCCATCGGCTCGGGCATCGGCGGCATCACCGGCATCGAGAACAACTACGAGGCGTACCGCCAGGGCGGTCCGCGGAAGATCTCGCCCTTCTTCGTCCCAGCCAACATCGTCAACATGGTCGCCGGCGACCTCTCGATCAAGTACGGCCTCAAGGGCCCGAACTACTCGATCGTCTCCGCCTGCAGCACAGGGACCCACAACATCGGCGAGGCGGCCCTCATGATCCGCTTTGGAATCGTCGATGCCATGATCGCCGGCGGCGCCGAGATGGCGACCTCGCCGGTGGGGCTCGGCGGCTTCGCGGCGGCGCGCGCCCTCTCGACCCGCAACGACGAGCCCGAGCGTGCGAGCCGGCCGTTCGATCGTGACCGCGACGGCTTTGTGCTGAGCGATGGGGCCGGCGTGGTCGTCCTCGAGGAGTACGAGATGGCCCGCGCCCGCGGGGCCAAGATCTACGCCGAGCTGGTCGGCGTGGGCATGAACTCCGACGCCTACCACATGACCGCCCCGTCGGAGAATGGCGAGGGGGCGCGCGATTGCATGCGGCTCGCGCTCGCCGACGCCGGGATCAATCCCGGGGAGGTCGATTACATCAACGCGCACGGCACCTCGACCCCCGCCGGGGACATCGCCGAGACCCTCGGGGTGAAGGGGGCCTTTGGCGATCACGCCTATAAGCTCGCGGTGAGCTCCACCAAGTCCATGACCGGCCACATGCTTGGGGCGGCCGGGGGCGCCGAGGCGATCTTCACCCTGCTCGCGATCCGCGATCAGGTCGCCCCGCCGACGATCAACTACGAGACCCCGGACCCCGACTGCGACCTCGACTGCGTCCCAAACACGGCGCGGGAGATGCGCATCGACGTGGCGCTGAGCAACTCATTCGGGTTCGGCGGCACCAACGGGACACTCATCTTCCGGCGGATCTAGGCCGTATCCGAGGCCGACGCGCAGCCGATTGGGCGGGACTTGCCGATCCATGCGCTGATCAACGGGGTCGCCGGCGACCGTCTGACCATCGGTGATCGCGGCCTGATGTACGGCGATGGGCTGTTTGAGACCATCGCCGTGCGCGACGGGCGCCCTTGCCTCTGGCGTTCGCATGTCGAGCGCTTGCAAGCCGGGGCGCGCCGGCTCGCTATCCCTTGTCCGTCACCCGAGATCCTCTACCGGGAGTGCGTGCGGCTCGCGAGCGGGTGTGCCGCCTGTGTGGTCAAGCTCGTCCTGACTCGCGGCGCCGGCGGCCGGGGCTATGCTCCGCCGCCATCGCCCGAGCCTACGCGGATTCTGCTGCGCTACCCCTGGCCGGAGCACCCGCCCGAGTGGACGCAGTCCGGCGTGGCGGCGATCTGGTGTCGAACCGCCCTCGGCGAGCAGCCGCTGCTCGCGGGGATCAAGCACCTCAACCGCCTGGAGCAGGTGCTCGCGCGTGCGGAGTGGCAAGATCCGACAATCGCCGAGGGTCTCCTTTGCGACACGCGCGGCCGGGTCATCGGGGGCACCATGAGCAATCTCTTTGTCGTCGCCGGTGGGCGGCTGCTGACGCCCCGCCTCGACGCCTGCGGCATCCTCGGCACGGTGCGCGCGCTTACGCTTGAGTGCGCGGCCGGGCTCGGTCTCGAGGCAGCCGAGACCGATCTCGCGCCCGGGGATCTCGCCGCGGCCGACGGGGTCTTCCTGACTAATGCCCTGATCGGGGTCTGGCCGCTGGGCTCGCTCGGAGGGCATAGCTACGACTTGGGGCGACTGCCGGCTCGACTGATCGCCGAGGTGCGGCGGCGCGTCCACCAGCCGGTTTGCGAGGAGACTGCCTGATGCGCGCGCTGCTGATCATCGCATTCGCCGTTGCCGTCGCCGCGGCGGGAGCCTGGCTGGAGCTGCGGCGCTTCACCGAGACGCCGATCGTCCTCGGCGCGGCGTCGTCGGTCATCGACATCCCCCGCGGCACCTCCTTGCGCGCGCTGAGCCAGGGGCTCAGCGACCGGGGCTGGGTGCCGCACCCTTGGCTCTTCATGGCGCTGGCCCGCCTGGGTGATCAGGCGACGCGCATCCAGGCCGGTGAGTATGAGGTCCCGAGCGGGATCACCCCCGCCGAGCTACTTGCGCTCTTCACCTCCGGACGGGTGATCCAGTATCCACTCACCCTGGTGGAGGGCTGGACTTTCCGTCAGGTGATCGATGCGCTGCATGCCAATGAGCGCCTGGAGCGCCTGATCGAGGACCCGTCCGACGAGGCCGTGATGGCGCGGCTCGGCCGGCCGGGTGAGCACCCCGAGGGCCGCTTCTTCCCCGACACCTACCATTTCACCCGCGGGAGCAGCGACCTCGATATCCTCAAGCGCGCCCACGCGGCGATGGAGCGGGTGCTCGCCGAGGAGTGGGGGGCTCGCGCCGACGGGCTCCCCATAGCGAGTCCGGAGGAGGCCCTGATCCTGGCCTCAATCGTCGAGAAGGAGACCGGCCTCGCCGCCGAGAGGGCACAGATCGCCGGAGTCTTCGTGCGCCGGCTGCGTCTGGGGATGCGGCTGCAGACCGATCCCACCGTCATCTACGGACTGGGCGAGGGGTTCGACGGCAACCTGCGTCGCGCCGATCTGCGCAACGACCACGCCTACAACACCTATCTGCATGCCGGACTGCCCCCAACGCCCATCGCCATGCCGGGCCGTGAGGCGATCCGTGCCACGCTCAACCCGGCAGATGGCGAGACCCTCTACTTCGTCGCCCGCGGCGACGGGAGCCACGAGTTTTCCGTCACCCTCGACGAGCACAACCGCGCGGTGCGCAAGTACCAGCTCGGCAAGCCATGAGGGTGCCAGCCTGGCCGTGACCACGTCGAGGACCGTCTAACCCAGATGACGACGCGCGGACGCTTCATCACCCTCGAAGGGATCGAGGGGGCGGGCAAGTCCACCCAGGTCGCGGTTGTCGCGGACTGGCTCCAGGACCGGGGCATCCCGTTCCTGCTCACCCGGGAGCCGGGTGGCTCACCACTCGCGGAGCGTATCCGCGCGCTCCTGCTCGACCCCGCCTCGGCTGGGATGGCGAGCGACACCGAGCTGCTTCTGATGTTTGCCGCCCGCGCCGAGCATCTCGCCCGGCGTATCCGACCTGCGCTGGAGGCCGGGACCTGGGTGGTGTGTGACCGGTTCACCGATGCGACCTACGCCTACCAGGGCGGCGGTCGCGGGGTCGATATGGCGCGCATCGGGCTGCTCGAGGACTTCGTGCAGGGTCCGCTGCGGCCGGATCTCACCCTGCTGTTCGATCTGCCGGTCGAGCTGGGGCTCGCCCGGGCCGGACGGCGGTCGGAGCCGGACCGCTTCGAGTCCGAGACCGGATCCTTCTTCGCGCGGGTGCGGGCGGCCTACCTGGAGCGCGCGCGGCTCTACCCGGCCCGGATCCGTCTGGTCGACGCCGCCGCGGGTCCGCAGGACGTCGCCGCCCGGGTGCGGGAGCTGCTTGGGGCATTCTGCGAGCCGACGGCGGCCACCGTGGGGTCCGCGTGAGCGGCGACCAGTCGACCCTGCTGCCCTGGCAAGGGGGGACCTGGCGACGACTGCAGCAGGCGCATCGCTCCGGGCGCCTGCCGCATGCCTTGTTGGTGACCGGCCCGGCGGGCGTGGGCAAGCGGCATCTGGCCGATCTGCTCACGCGCTCGCTGCTGTGCTCGGCCCCCGATCCCGAGGGATTACCCTGCGGGCGCTGCCGGGATTGTCTGCTGCTCGCCGCGGGGAGCCACCCGGACCGCATTGAGATCGGCCCCGACCCCGAGGGCAAGTCCGACGAGATCAAGGTCGATCGGGTGCGCCGGCTCGGCGAGACCGATGCCCTGACGGCGCACCGCGGCGGTTGGAAGCTGATCCGGATCGACCCCGCCCACCGCATGAACGCGAGCGCGGCCAACAGCCTGCTGAAGACCCTGGAGGAGCCGACCGCGCAGACCCTGATCCTCTTGCTCAGCGAGCACCCGGCCCGGCTGGCGGCGACGATCCGCAGCCGCTGCCAGATCCTCAACCTGCCGCTGCCCGATGAGGACCAGGCCATGGCCTGGCTGAGCGAGCGGCTGCCGGGTGGCGACCCGCGCGTCCTGCTGCACCTCGCCCACGGCGCGCCCCTGGCCGCCTTGGCGCTGGCCGATCGGCTCGCCGAGCGCGAACGCCTGTTTGCCGGCTTCCTCGCGGTGGCGCGCGGCGAGCGCGACCCGATCGCCGAGGCCGCGGCTTGGAGCCGGTCGGACCTGGGGCTAGTATTGGACTGGCTCGCCGGCTGGCTGAGCGACCTGTTGCGCCACGCGAGCGGGCACCCGACGCCGCGTCTGATCAACGTGGACAAGGCCGAGCCACTGGAACGGCTCGCGCGATCGGTACGCGTCGCCGACGGTCACCGCCTGCTGCAACGGGTGCTGGCCGCCCGCGGTGTCCAGGCGACCACCGTGAACGCCCTGATGACGCTCGAGTCGCTCCTCATCGAGTGGGGCGAGCTGGCGAGACCGGCGCAATGAGGGCGCCACGGCGGGCGCCCAGGTTCGCCGGGAGACCGGATTTTGCCAACCGGCTCCCAGCCATTCGCGCGATCTTGCGTATAGTTGCGGCTGACGGGGCCTCGCCCCGATTCGGAGACAGTGACGGTGGACCCAAGCGCAATCGGCGGACGACAGCGCATCCTGAGCTTCGTCATCAAGGACAAGAACGCGCTGTACGCGGCCTACATGCCGTTCGTGAAGAACGGCGGCTTGTTCATCCCGACGACCAAGCGCTACGAGCTGGGCGACGAGATCTTCCTGCTCCTGCGGCTGATCGACGAGCCTGAGCGGCTCCCGGTGGCGGGCAGGGTGGTATGGGTGACCCCAGCGGGCGCGGAAGGCAACCGGGCGATCGGGGTTGGGATCCAGTTCAGCGATCAGGACAAGGGGGCCGCCCGGCGCAAGATCGAGGACTACCTCACTGCGATGCTCAACTCCGACCGCCCGACCCACACCATGTGATCCCCAGCGGTCGGCGCTATGGCGCCGGGCGCCAAAGCCGTCGAGCCATGAGCCTGGTTGATTCCCACTGTCATCTGGACCGTGTGAGCCTCAAGCCCTACGGCGGGTCCTTCGAGGCCATGATGGCGGAGACGGCCGCGGCCGGGGTGGGGCATCTGCTCTGCGTCTCAATCGATCTGGAGCACTACCCCAAGATGCGCGCCCTGGTCGATCCCTGGCCGCAGGTGTCGGTGTCAGTCGGGGTGCATCCCAACGAGCAGCACCGCCGCGAGCCGAGCGTCGACGAGCTGGTCGAGCTGGCCGCCGACCCGCGCAATGTCGCCATCGGCGAGACCGGGCTCGACTACTACCGCAGCAGCGGCGACCTCGGCTGGCAACAGGCGCGTTTTCGCACCCACATCGCCGCCGCCCGCGCCTGCGGCAAGCCGCTGATCGTGCACACCCGAGATGCCCGCGAGGACACCCTCGCGATCCTGCGCGGCGAGGGCGCGCGCAACGTCGGCGGGGTGCTGCACTGCTTCACCGAGAGCTGGGAGATGGCCAGCGCGGCCCTGGATCTCGGCTTCTACATCTCGTTCTCGGGGATCATCACCTTCGCCAACGCCGACGAGCTGCGTGCGGTCGCCGCCAAGGTCCCGCTGGACCGCCTGCTGATCGAGACCGACTGCCCCTACCTCACCCCGGTCCCGTACCGCGGCCGGCCGAACGAGCCGCGTTACGTCGCCCAGGTGGCGGAGTGCATCGCCAACCTACGCGGTCTGGCGACCGAGGCGTTGGCCACCGCCGCCCGCGACAACTTCTTCCGCCTGTTCAAGGACGCTCAGCCGGCCGCACCACGCGCCGGCTGAGCGCGCTGCGACCTCAGCTCCCGTCCGTCGCTGGACGCTTCTCGCCGCAGGGGATGTAGCCGCTCGGTTTGCAGACGCCGCGCTCCAAGGCGTCCTTGACCCCGGCGCACAGGGTGCGCAGCACCTTGACGCGGGCGTAGGGCTTGTCGTTGCCCTCGATCAGGGTCCAGGACGCCGACTCGGTGCTGGTGCGGGCCACCATCTCGTTCACCGCCGCCTTGTACTGCGGCCACTTCTCGCGGTTACGCCAGTCCTCGTCGGTGATCTTGTAGCGCTTGTAGGGGGTGCTCTCGCGATCCTGGAAGCGGCGGAGCTGCTCGTCTTGGCTGATGTGCACCCAGAACTTGAAGAGCATGCCCCCGCCCTCGACCAACTGCTCCTCGAACTGGTTGATCTCGGCGTAGGCGCGGCGCCAGTCGGTCTCGCTAGCGAAGCCCTCGACCCGCTCCACCAGCACCCGCCCGTACCAAGAACGGTCGTAGATGGTGATGTAGCCGGCGCGGGGGATGTGCCGCCAGAAGCGCCAGAGATAATGGTGGGACTTCTCCTCGTCGGTAGGCGCGGCGATGGGGATGGCGCGGTAGAGGCGGGCGTCGATCGCGTTGGTGATCCGGCTGATGGCGCCGCCCTTGCCGCCGGCATCGACCCCTTCGAAGACCAGGACGATCGAGCGTTTCTCCTTGTACGCCTGCCAGGCGAGCTCGTTGATCTCGGCTTGAAGTCGTTTGAGCTCGCGCCGATAGTGCTCGCGCTCGAGCGAGAGGGTCAGATCGAGGTGGTCCAGCACGGTGATCTGGGCGCTCTGCACCTGCGGCAGGTCCGGCCCATTGGACGGGGCGGGCTCTAGCGAGACGGGTTGGCTGAGCCGCGTCTTGATCGCGTGAAGCAGGGTCTTGCCCATGGTCAGGTCGCAATAGCGTGCGTCGCTCGCCTCGATCAGGTACCAGGGGGCGATGCCGCGGTCGGTGTGGCGGATGACGCGCTCGGCGACGTACTCGAAGAGGTTGTACTGCTCGGCGAACTTGGTCTTGTCCGGCAGCATCTTCCAGCGGCTGCGGTCGTCCCGGGCGAGCTCTTTGAGACGCTTCTTCTGGTCTTTGGCCGAGAGGTGGAACCAGAACTTGACGATCAATGCCCCGTCCTGGATCAGCATGCGCTCGAACTCGACGATCCGGGTGAGCTCCGCGTCCAGCTCGGCGTCGTTGCAGATCCCCTGGAAACGGTGCTCAATCGGTGCCAGGTACCAGCCGCCGAACAGGATCGCCATTTCGCCCCGCGGGGGCAGGGTGCGCCAGAAACGCCAGTAGCGCGGGCGCAGGCGCTCCTCGTCGGTCTCGTCCCAAAAGGCGAAGGTCTGTACCCCGCGGGTATCCAGCCACTCGTTCAGGCGGTTGACCACCGCCCCCTTGCCCGCCCCCTCGACCCCGGCGATCAGGACCACGACCGGGATGTCGGTCTGCCTCAGCTCCCGCTGTACCGCCAAGAGCTCCGTGCGCAGCCCTTCCTGCTCGGCCGCGAAGGTCTCTTTGTCGACGGAGCGGCCGACCTTGGTGGCCTCGAACATGTCGTTCTCCCCCTCGTGGTGTTATGCGGTTTCGAATGCCCGCAGGGCGGTGCGCCCCTCAGACGTGCCCAGCGTACAGCCGCTCCACCTCGTCCTGATAGTGGGTGAGGATCAGGGTGCGCTTGAGCTTCATGGTCGGGGTCATGGTGCCGTCCTCGATCGACCACGGCCGCTCCACCACGGCCACGCGCGTTATCTTGGCGTGGCCGGGGAAGTGCTCCAGTCGGGCGGCGATGCGCTTGCGCAGGATCGATTCCAGGTGCGCATCCTGGCGCACGGCGGCGAGATCCGGATCAAGACCCTGCTCCGCAGCGAGACGGGCATAGGCATCGGGGTCGAGCACCACCAACGCGGCGAGGAACGGCTTACCCTCGCCGATCACCAGGGTCTGGGCGAACAGTGGATCCAGGCCGATCGCGAGCTCTAGGTCACCCGGGGGGACCTTGCGCCCGTTGGAGAGGACGATCAGCTCCTTGAGCCGCCCGGTAATGAAGAGGTGTCGCCCGTCCCAGCGCACCTGATCGCCGGTGTGCAGCCAGCCGTCCCTGTCCACCGCTGCCGCGCTCGCCTGCGGATGCCCCCAGTAGCCCTGCATCACCCCGGGCGAGCGCACGAGCAGCTCGTCTTGCGCGGCGACCCGAAGCTCCACGCTGGGGAGCGGTGGCCCCACGCTCTCGGGGATGTTGTCCTCCAGTGGACTCACGCTGATCACGGGGCTCGCCTCGGTCAGCCCATACCCCTGCACCAGCGGGATGCCGAGCCCGATGAAGAAGCGGGCGACGTCCCCGGCCAGGGGTGCGCCCCCGCTCACGGTGATGCGCAGGCGCCCGCCGAGGCGCGCACGCACCTTGCTCCCCACCAGCCGATCGAGCAGCGGCGCGAGCAGCAGATCCGGCGACCAGCCGCGCCGCCCCTGGGCGTGCTCGAAACGCCGCCAGCCGACCGCCAGCGCGGCCTGGAAGAGCCAGCGCGCGATAGCCGGCCCCTGGGTGAGCTTGTCGCGGATGCGGGCGTGGACGCGCTCGAAGATCCGCGGGACGGCGATCATCACCGTCGGCCGCACGATGGTCAGGTCCTCGGCGAGCTGCGGGATGGAGCGCGTATAGGCCACCGCGGCGCCGGCCATCATCGGCAGGAACTGCCCGCCCGTGCGCTCCAGGGTGTGCGACAGCGGCAGAAAGGAGAGGAAGCGGTCGCTCGGGAAGGCCTGGATGCAGGAGAGGACCGCCTCGGCGTTCCAGAGGATGTTGCGGTGGCTGAGCATGACCCCCTTGGGTGGGCCGGTGGTCCCTGAGGTATAGACGATGGTGGCGAGCGCGCCGCCGTCGTCGACCCGATCGACCGGCCGCTCGGGATGCCCAGGGAGCCAGTCGGCGACGGCGGTGGCGGCAATGGGTGCCGCCTCCTCCCCTGGCTCTAGAACGAGGACGCGCACCAGCCGAGCGACGGTCTCGGCGATCGGGGCGAGCTCGGCGAGCTGCTGCCCGGTCTCCACCAGGAGGACGCGCACGCCCGCGTCTTCCAGGATATGCTGCAGGTTTCCCGGCCGGTCGTTGGTGTAAAGCGGCACCGTCACCAGGCCGAGGCCGAGGGCCGCAAGGTCGAAGCAGGCCCATTCACGGCGGTTCGCCATCTGCAGGGCGACGCGATCCCCCGGCGCCAGCCCCTCGCCGCGCAGTGCGGCCTGCCAGCGTCCGACCTCCGCGGCCATCTCCGCCCAGCTCGTCTCGACCCACTGCTCGGCCATTCGGTCGAACTGCACGTAGGCGACGCCGTTCGGGGTGCGGCGGACCCGTTCGAGAAAGAGTCCAGCCAGCGTCCTTGCCTGCTCGGCGGGGATCAGATCAGCGCTTGCGGTCATGAAGCGGGTGATTCCGGGGCCTTGGACATGGTCATCAAAGGGTAGCATAGCGAACGGGCCGGGCAGCGACCCAGGCGGTCAGTCGGTTGGCACCAGCCGGCAGCGATGGCCTAATTGTCGGCGGGCGAACGGTGAGATCCTCCTGTCTGATGAGTGCGGTGCTGAAAGACCCTGGCCTGTGGCTGCGGCCGATGGACCCTTCAGACGTGGACGCCGTGCTGGCGGTGGAGCGGGCGGCCTATCCCTACCCTTGGACCGAAGGCATCTTTCGTGACTGCCTGAGGGTCGGTTACTGCTGCTGGGTGGCGATGTCCCGCGGCGAGATCGTCGGTTACGGGGTCATGTCGATCGGGGCGGGCGAGTGCCACATCCTCAACCTCTGCGTGCACCCCGATCATCAAGGGCAGGGCCTCGGCCGGCACATCCTGCGCCGCCTGCTCGCCATCGCCCGCGCCCACGGGGCGGACACCGCCCTGCTCGAGGTTCGCGTCTCCAACCGTCGGGCTATCGGGCTCTACGAGGCCGAGGGGTTCGGGGAGGTGGGCCTGCGCCGTGGCTACTACCCTGCCGACGGTGGCAGCGAGGATGCGATCGTCATGGCGCGGGCGATTTAGCGACTAGCGAGTAGGGGGTAGGGACGCGGCTGGTGCGTTCGCGCCGCCAGCCGTGATCCCTGAGTTACGACCCGCTACCCGCTAACCCCTACCCATTAACCCCGATCCCACTAACCTCGCTCCTGGCCGACGTCCGCCGCGCCCCCATATACTGTCAGGTTTATCGGACATTCGCCCTCGTCATGACGCAGCTCCAAGACCAACTGCGAAGGCGGCGCACCTTCGCGATCATCTCGCACCCGGACGCCGGCAAGACCACACTCACCGAAAAGCTCCTGCTCTTCGGCGGTGCCATCCAGATGGCGGGGACGGTCAAGGGGCGCAAGGCCGCACGTCACGCCACCTCGGACTGGATGGAGCTGGAGAAGCAGCGCGGGATCTCGGTGACCTCCTCGGTCATGCAGTTCCCCTACGGCGAGGCCATCGTCAACCTGCTCGACACCCCGGGCCACGAGGACTTCTCCGAAGACACCTACCGCACCCTGACCGCGGTGGACTCGGCCTTGATGGTGATCGACGCCGCCAAGGGCGTGGAGGAGCGCACCATCAAGCTGATGGAGGTGTGCCGGCTGCGCACGACACCGATCCTCACCTTCGTCAACAAGCTCGACCGCGAGGGGCGCGACCCGATTGAGGTCCTCGACGAGATCGAGGCGGTGCTGCGCATCCAGTGCGCGCCGATTACCTGGCCGATCGGCATGGGTAAGCGCTTCAAGGGCGTCTACGACCTGCGCAGCGGCCGCACTCACCTCTTCAGCGCCCAGCACGGCGGGCGCATCCAGACCGGCGAGGTGATCGAGGGCATCGACAACCCACGCATGGACGAGCTGCTGGGCGACCAGGCCCAGGAGCTGCGCGAGGAGATGGAGCTGGTCGCCGGGGCGAGTCACCCGTTCGACCTCGATGCCTATCTCGGCGGGCGCCAGACCCCGGTGTTCTTCGGGTCGGCGATCAACAACTTCGGGGTCAGGGAGCTGCTCGACGCCTTCGTCGACTACGCCCCGGCGCCGCGCCCGCGCGAGGCCGTGCAACGGGTGGTGGATCCGGCCGAGGAGCGGCTCACCGGCTTCGTCTTCAAGATTCAGGCGAACATGGACCCGGCCCACCGCGACCGCATCGCCTTCCTGCGGGTATGCTCGGGGACCTACCGCAAGGGCATGAAGATGTTCCACGTGCGCATCGGCAAGAGCGTCCAGGTCGCCAACGCGCTCACCTTCCAGGCCGACGAGCGCCGCCACGTCGAGGAGGCCTGGCCGGGGGACATCATCGGCCTGCACAACCACGGCACCATCCAGATCGGCGACACCTTCACCGAGGGCGAGGTCCTGAAATACGGCGGCATCCCCTTCTTCGCCCCCGAGCTCTTCCGCCGCGTCGTGCTCAAGGACCCGCTGCGGATGAAGGCCCTGCAGAAGGGTGTGGTGCAGTTGAGCGAGGAGGGCGCGACCCAGGTCTTCCGCCCGCTCAAGAACAACGACCTGATCCTCGGGGCCGTCGGCGTGCTCCAGTTCGACGTTGCCGCCTACCGGTTGAAGGACGAGTACGGGGTCGACGCGGTGGTCGAGCCGGTCGGCGTACACACCGCCCGCTGGGTCGCCTGCGACGACGAGAAGCTGCTCGATCAGTTCCGCGTCAAGGCCTACGAGCACCTCGCCGAGGACGGCGATGGCCAGCTCGTCTACCTCGCCCCGACGCGGGTCAACCTGAGCCTCACCGAGGAGCGCTGGCCGCAGATCCGCTTCCTGGCGACGCGGGAGCTATAAGCGATGAACAACCGAGTCTGCCCGTTGCGGCGTCACCCAGCCCCGGATGAACGACCTCCTGTGCGGACGGATCTCCCGCTTCTCTTTGGATGCGCTGGTTAACGTCGCCGCTGCCCTTGGCTTGCGCGTCCACCTGCGCCTCGACGCCGCTTGAGTCTCGGGAACGACGGGGCTTGGCTCGAGCCGGGAGCGGCCCAACCTTTCCCGCGGCGGCGGTGAGCGCGAGCCGTTGCCGCGAGCGCGCAGCGCGATTCATTCCGTTCACGACGAATCAAGGCAGGTGTTATGGAAACTGAGGTAGTAGCGGCGCTGATCCGCGCCGGCGTCCCCGACGCGCAGGTCCAGGTCTCGGGCGACGGCAGTCACTTCGAGGCGGTGGTGGTGAGCGAGGCCTTCGCGGGAAAGAGCCCGATCCAGCGCCAGCGGCTGGTGATGGACTCGGTTCGCCGGGAGATCGAGAGCGGAGAGCTGCACGCCCTTTCGATCAAGACCCTGACCCCCGAGCAGTGGGCGCAGCAAGGGGCCTGAGGCCCTGGACGCGCGGCCGTGGTTTCAAAACCCTCGTCCGCCTTCCATACTGAAGGTGGGATAAAACGGTGAAACCAAGAGGAGGTCAGTCATGTTCCTGAAGCAGAAGGTCAGCGGCAAGCTGGTCGAGGTCCTCGGCGTCGGTGATCTATTCAACCCGCTCCACCCGGTGATCGTCGGGCGCTACAACGTCGGTGAGGAGCTCCAAGAGGCCGAGCAGTTCGCCAAGGCCGATCTGATCTTCCCGTCGGGCGAGGCCCTGCCGCGCTGCTGGACCGACGTCCACTATCGCGACGCCGAGGCCCATCACCACGCCAAGGGCTGAGGGCGCAAGGGCGGGGCTCGCCTGAGCGGCCCCGCCGAGCGGCGCGACTCACGCGTGCCCGATCAGCTCGTCGATGTGGGTGCTGACGCAGCGCCCCAAGGCATTCAGGCTGTACCCCCCCTCGAGGCAGGAGACGATCCGCTCGCCCGCGTGCCGGACGGCGAGGTCGTGTAGCACGCGGGTGACCCAGGCGTAGTCCGCCTCGCGCAGGTTGAAGTGGGCCATGTCGTCCTCGGCGTGGCCGTCGAAGCCCGCCGAGATCAGGATCAGCTCCGGCGCGAAGGCGTCGATCCGCGGCAGCCAGTGCTGCTCGACCGCGGCGCGGAAGGCGGCGCCGTCCGTCAACCGCGGCAGCGGGAGGTTGACCACATTCGGGGCTTCGGTGTCGGCCCCGGTCCCCGGGTAGTAGGGGTGCTGGAAGCTGGAGCAGAACAGCACCCGCTCGTCCCCTTTGAAGATGTCCTCGGTCCCGTTGCCGTGGTGGACGTCGAAGTCGACGATGGCGATCCGCCGGATGCCGTGCTCGGCCATGGCATGGGCCGCGCCCACCGCGACGTTGTTGAAGAAGCAGAAGCCCATCGCCCGATGCCGCTCGGCGTGATGACCGGGCGGGCGCACCGCGCAGAAGGCCGCATGGTGCTTGTCACCCATCACCAGATCCACCCCGAGGGTCGCCGCCCCCGCGGCGCGCAGGGCGGCCGGCAGCGTGCCCTGACACATCGCGGTGTCCCCGTCGACCCAGGTGAGGACGTCATCGGTCTTGGGCGCGGCGTCGAAGATCATGCGCACGTAATCCGCGTCATGGACCCGGGTCAATTGTTCCAGGCTGGCGAGCGGCGCATCATAGTGCGTGACCAGCATCTCCATGCCGGATGCGATCAGGCGGTCCTGTATTGCGTGCAGGCGCTCGGGTGTCTCCGGGTGATGTGCGCCCATCCGATGGCCTTGGCAGTCCGGATGACTGATGTAGGCGAGATTCATGAGGCTTCTCTCTCGTTCGGGGTGACGCCGGCGCCCGGTCCGTTACCGGGACAATGCGCGGCAGGCGCTCCTTCTGCTGCTCGCCCTCTGGGAGAGGGCCGGGGTGAGGGAAACGCCGAGTTCCGCGGCACCTCTAGCTTAGTCCCAACGCCTGCCGGGGGGCAGATCCCATGCGCTTGTCCGACGTTGACCAACTCTTCACGCCGAGCGCGGTGGCCGTGTTCGGGGCGAGCGACCGCGCCGGCTCGGTCGGCGGCATGGTCTACAAGAACCTGATTGAGGGCGGGTTCAAGGGGCCCTGCTACGCGATCAACCCAAAGTACGACAAGGTCGCCGGCCGGCCGTGCTACAAGGCCCTCGGCGAGGTCGATAAGCACGTGGAGCTGGCACTGATCGCCACCCCGGCGGCCAAGGCCGCCGAGATCCTCGATCAGTGCGGCGAGCACGGGGTCAAAGCGGCCGTGGTCTACTCCGCCGGCTTCGCCGAGCAGGGCGCGCCGGGGTCGGCCTTGCAAGAGCGCCTGGTCGAGGCGGCGCGGCGCAACCGCGTCCGCGTGCTTGGGCCCAACACGCTCGGGCTGATGCGGCCGCAGAACCGCCTCAATGTCACCGTGGGGCACGAGCAGGCGCTCGCCGGCAATGTCGCCCTGGTGTCGCAGTCGGGGGCGGTCTGCGCGGCCATGCTCGACTGGTCCGGCCCGCTCAAGCTCGGTTTCTCCGCCGTGGTCTCGCTCGGGGCCGCCGCCGACGTCGACTTCGGCGACGTGCTCGATTTCCTTGCCCTCGACAGCCACACGCAGAGCATCCTGCTCTACGTGGAGGGGGTGCGCGACGCCCGTCGCTTCATGAGCGGCTTGCGTGCCGCGGCGCGCCTCAAACCGGTGATCGTGGTCAAGAGCGGGCGCTACCCAGCCGGCTCGCGCGCCGCCAAGTCCCACACCGGGGCCTGGGTCGGCTCCCCCGAGGTCTTCAGCGCCGTGCTGGAGCGCGCCGGCGCGGTCCAGGTCGAGGCGCTGAATCAGCTCTTCGCCGCGGCCCAGGTCTTCGGCACCGGCAAGCGCCTGCACGGGGACCGCATCGCCATCGTTACCAACGGCGGCGGCCCGGGCGTGCTGGCGGCGGACCGCGCCGCCGAGCTCTGTCTCAGCCTCGCCCAGTTGAGCGACGCCACCCGACAGAAGCTGGAGGCCGCGCTGCCCGACCATTGGTCGCACGGCAACCCGGTCGACGTGATCGGCGACACGACCCCCGAGCGTTACTCGGCGGCGGTGGAGGCCTGTCTTGGTGATCCCGAGGTCGACGGGGTGATCGCGATCCTCGCCCCGCTCGCCGCGACCGATCCGACCGGGGTCGCCCGAGCCGTCATCGGGGTGGCGGAGAAGAGCCAGAAGCCGGTGCTTGCCTGCTGGATGGGTGCCGCCCGCACGGCCGAGGCCCACGCGTTGTTCACCGAGCATCGGCGGCCCCATTTCGCCGCCCCAGAGGAATCGGCGGAGGCCATGTCCTTCCTCGCCAAGCACCACCGCAACCAGAAGCTCTTGATGCAGTCGCCGGGGCCGCTGTCGCGACAGAATGCCCCGGACGTCGAGGGTGCGCGCCTCATCATCGAGGGCGTGATGGCCGAGGGGCGCAAGACCCTTGGCACCATCGAGGCCAAGGCGATCCTATCCGCCTTTCGCATCCCCACCACCCAGGCCGTGCTCGCGCGCACCCCCAACGAGGCGCTGATGGCGGCGGAGGCACTCGGTTTTCCCGTGGTGCTCAAGATCAGCTCCCCCGACATTGCGAGCAAGTCCGACGTCGATGGGGTGCGCCTCAACATCGCCGATGCCCAGTCGGTGCGCCGCACATTCACCGAGGTGGTCGAGCGGGCGCGCAAGCTCCGGCCCGAGGCCCATATCGACGGGGTCACGGTGGAGCACATGGCCTCCACTCGGGCGGCGCGCGAGCTGATGATCGGGGTGGTGCGCGAGCCCATCTTCGGCCCGGTGATCAGCTTCGGCGCCGGCGGCACCGCGGTCGAGGTCCTCCAGGACCGGGCGCTCGGTCTGCCGCCGCTCAACGATTTCATCATCCAGACCATGGTCGACCATACCCGCGTCGCTCGGCTCATGGGGGCCTTCCGCACCATGCCGCCGATGAACCGGGGGGCACTCACGCGCATCCTGGAGCGCGTCTCCGAGATGGTGTGCGAGCTGCCGGAGATCCTGGAGATGGACATCAACCCGCTGATCGGCGACGACCGCGAGGTGATCGCGGTGGACGCGCGTATCCGCGTCAACTACCGCCCGCCGCAGATGCCGCCTTACGGGCACATGGCGATCCACCCCTATCCGGCGCACCTGATCGAGAAGGTCCAGCTCCCCGACGGCACCGACCTGACCATCCGCCCGATCCGGCCCGAGGACGCCCGTATGTCGCAGGACTTCGTGCGCGGCCTCTCGGAGCAGACCAAGTACTTCCGCTACATGCAGGCGATCAAGGAGCTCACCCCCGAGATGCTGGTGCGCTTCACCCAGATCGACTACGACCGCGAGCTCGCCCTACTCGGTGTGGTCGAGCAGGAGGGCGACCAGGTCGAAGTGGGCGTCGCCCGCTACATCATGCGCCCGGGCGGCGAGGCTTGTGAGTTCGCCATCGTCGTCGCCGACGCCTGGCGCAACCGCGGCATTGGCGCGCGCCTGATGCGCTCGCTGATGCAGAACGCCCGCCAGCGCGGCATGCGCCTGATGGAGGGTGAGGTCCTTACTGCCAACACCCGCATGCTCGCCCTGGTCCAGTCACTCGGCTTTCGCATCGAGCCCGACCGCAACGACCCCAGCATCAAGCAGGTGCGCAAGGTGCTGTAGAAGCGAGCCGTCCGACACCCCAGGCTCGGGAGCGAGGGGCCATGGCCAGCAAACGAGAGGGAACGCGGTTCCTTCACCACTTCGGCCCGTTGCTCGATGCGCTGCGGGCGCTGGGCGGCTCAGCGACGCCCGACGAGGCGACCGACAAGGTCGCGGAGCTGTGCGGGGCCAGCGAGAAGCAGCTCAACGAGACGCTCCCGTCGGGGGGTGCCCGATTCAACAACCAGGTGGCCTGGGCCCGTTTCTACCTGAAGCGTGAAGGCCTACTGGATTCCTCTCAACGCGGGATCTGGAGCCTGACGGAAAAGGGCGCCGAGACGCATCTCAGCTATGCGCAGGCGCAGGAGATCTTCCGCCGGCAGGTCCAGGCCGATGCGGTGCAACGGAAACAAAAGCCAAAGACGGACGATGGGTCTGGTACTCAAACCCTGGACGGACTCGACATCCCCGACGCGCCGGACTATCGCACCCAGCTACTGGAAACGATCATGGCTCTACCGTTTTCTGGGTTCGAGCGCCTCGCTCAACGGCTTCTGCGCGAGGCGGGGTTTCAGCAGGTGTCGGTCACCGGCAAGTCGGGTGACAACGGGATCGACGGCGAAGGACTACTCGCGGTCAATCCCTTCGTGAGCTTCAAGGTCCTGTTCCAGTGCAAGAGGTACAAGGGCAGCGTCGGTGCGCCGGTCATCCGCGACTTTCGTGGGGCCATGCTCGGGCGGGCGGACAAGGGCATCATCCTGACCACTGGCACCTTTACTCAGGACGCCAGGAAGGAGGCGCGTCGCGACGGGGCACCCCCGGTCGAGCTTGTGGATGGCGATAAGCTCGTCGCGCTGTTCGAAAAGCTGGAGCTTGGACTCAGACCACGCATCACTTTCGACGTGGACGAAGCCTTCTTCGACGAGTTCAGGCGCTGAGCTTGGACGCACCAAGCGTCTCGGCCTCGGCGCGTTTCGGGCATTCCGAGAAAGAAAACGGCGGTCGGGGGACGCGCCGAAACTGCGCCCTCCGGACCGCCTAAGCGTCAGTCCCCGCGGGTTGCGGGGCGGGTAGCTCGCCTTGGTCGGACTCGACCTTAGCGCATGCCGCCCATTCCTCCCATTCCTCCCATTCCTCCCATACCCGACATCCCGGACATGCCGCCCATGCCGGACATCCCGGACATGCCGCCCATACCGGACATCCCGGACATGCCGCCCATACCACCCATGCCCGACATCCCGGACATGCCACCCATGCCGCCCATGCCGGACATGCCGCCCATGCCGCCCATGCCCGACATCCCGGACATGCCGGCGGGCTGAAGCAGGACGCCCTGCGGCGTCACCTTGTAGGTACCGGCCATCCCGCTCATGCCCGACATGCCGCCCATGCCGGACATCCCGGACATGCCGCCCATACCGCCCATGCCCGACATCCCGGACATGCCACCCATGCCGCCCATGCCGGACATCCCGGACATGCCGCCCATGCCGGACATGCCGGACATGCCGCCCATACCGCCCATGCCGGACATCCCGGACATGCCGCCCATGCCGGACATGCCGGACATGCCGCCCATACCGGACATCCCGGACATGCCGCCCATACCACCCATGCCCGACATCCCGGACATGCCACCCATGCCGGACATGCCGCCCATACCGCCCATGCCCGACATGCCGCTCATCCCGGACATGCCGCCCATACCACCCATGCCGGACATCCCGGACATGCCGCCCATACCACCCATGCCGGACATCCCGGACATGCCGCCCATACCGCCCATGCCCGACATGCCGCTCATCCCGCCCATGCCGCCCATGCCGGACATCCCGCTCATCCCGGCGAGTGACGCACCGGACAGCGCGACGGAGCCGATGAACAGGGCCGCAGTGATCGCCTTGGAAATCGCAGTCTTTGCCATGGTCTTGGCCTCCTCTAACAGTGTTCGATTGATGGCCCCGCGATTCTTGCCGTTCGCTAAGGGGGGTGACCATGACAACTTGACAGTAAAACACTCGGGATTCGATCGACCGACCCCGAGCTCGACGCATGCCGTGACCGCTCGCGGCGGCTCCAGTACCATCGCCGAAGGCCGAACCGGGAGGTGAGAGATGTCGGGGCACACCCGTGTCGCAACGACCGCGCGGGGGCAGGAGACGCGCTCGGCTGGGTCGGTCCGCCAACTCGCGACCTTGACGCGGTCGGGCACGGCCGCGGGTCTCTTGTCATGAGCGGCATCCGCAATCGCCTGCTCGACTCGGTCGAGTATCAGGTCGAGACGACCCGTCTCGGGACCTGGCGACGTTTCATGTATCCCAACGGCCAGGTCTTCGCGGAGTACCGCTCGCATGGCCGGTTATTCGGGCTGCCGCTGGTCCACTACACCAGCGGGATCTCGCCGGAGACCGGCCGGCGGATCACCGCCCGCGGCATCCTCGCCATCGGCCGCGTGGCGGTCGGCGTGATCGCCGTCGGACAGGCGGCCGTCGGCATTCTGGCACTCGGACAGCTCGCCATCGGGGTGATATTCGCCCTGGGACAGGGGGCAATCGGATCGACCGCCGTTGGCCAGCTCGGGTTCGGTCTGCGCCTGGGCGTCGGGCAGGTCGCGACCGGCTCCACCGCCATCGGGCAGCTCGCCTACGGGGAGCACGTGCTGGCCCAGGCCGGTGTCGGTGCCCACGTGTGGGATCAGAGAGGGACAGACCCGGCGGCGCGCGCCCACTTCGAGGCCATCTGGTCGGATCTGCGCACTCGACTCGGCGACGCGGCGCGCTGAGCCTCCGGCGCCGTGGTCGAACGCATCCTGCTCATCGTCCTGCCGCTGTTCGCAGTGGTCGCGGTGGGGTTCGTCTACGCCCGGCGCCACCGGCCGGACATGGGGGCGGCCACCGCGTTGAACATGGACGTCTTCGTGCCGGCTCTGGTGTTCTCCGCGCTCGCATCGAGAGACGCTGATCTCGCCGCCCACGCACCGCTGGCGCTGGCTGGGCTGCTGCTGGTGCTCGGCTCGGGCCTGCTCGCCTGGCCGATCGCCCGTGCCGCCGGGGTGGCGGTCCGCACCTTTGCCCCGCCGATGATGTTCGTCAACTCGGGCAACATGGGTATACCCCTGCTGGTGCTGGCGTTCGGCCAGCAGGCCATGCCGGCGGCGGTGGTGCTGTTCCTGGTCGAGAACTTCCTGCACTTCTCCCTCGGCACCCGGATGCTCGACCGTCGGGCCGACCTGCTCGGGGTGCTGCGTACGCCGGTGATGCTCGCCTGCCTGGCCGGGCTGACGGTCAACCTCTCGGGCGGCGAGCTGCCTACTATTGTGGCGCTGCCGGTGGACATGCTGGGGCAGGTCGCGATCCCGCTGATGCTGTTCACCCTCGGGGTGCGCCTGACCGACGTGGATCTCAGCGACTGGCGGGTCGGTCTACTCGGTACCCTCACCCGGCCACTGGCCGGCGTCGCCCTCGCCTGGTTGATCGCGGCGGCGCTCGCACTCCCTCCCGACCAGGGCAAGATCCTGATCCTGTTCGGTGCCCTGCCGCCGGCGGTGCTCAACTACGTGTTCGCGGAGCGCTACGACCAGGAGCCGAAGCGGGTCGCCTCGATCGTCCTGCTCGGCAACGCGGGGGCCCTCATCAGCCTGCCGGCCGTGCTGATGCTGGTACTCTAGGCGCGAGCGCGGGGCTTGGGCCCCGGCGCGGCGAGCCCTTACCCCGAACAGGTGCTGCCTATGCCTATGCCCCTCAGGACCCTGTCATCCCGCGCCTGCGCCCTCGTCCTGACGATCGCGCTCGCTGCGGTCACGCCGGCGGGCTGCGCCGACTCTTCGGACGCTGGCGACCTGCCGGCCGTCGCACAGATGCGCCCGGGCCCCGGCGGGGGCCGTGGCATGGGTCCACCGCCCTGGGCCGGTCGCGGGATGGGGATGGGGTCGGGGATGCAACGCCACCGCCTGGCGATGATGGGGGGCATGACCGACACCTACCGGGGCCTGCGCAGCCCGGTCGCGGCGACCGCGGCGACCGTCTCTGAGGGCAGGCGCCTCTATCTCGCCCACTGCGCCGCCTGCCACGGCGAGCAGGGTGATGGCAACGGGCCCTCGGCGGAGTCGCTCTGGCCGCCGCCGGCGAACCTGCGCTGGGTCGTGCGCCGCCCGATGGCGAGCGACGGTTACCTGATGTGGGCTATCGCCGAGGGCGGGACGGCACTCGGCAGCGCGATGCCCGCCTTCGCGGATGCCCTGACCGAGTCCGAGCGCTGGCGGATCATCGCCTTTCTGCGGACGCTCTGAGCCCCCCGACTGCGCGATCAACGGGGCGGCAAAGCCTGGTAGGCTAAAGGCCGTCGTCCCCAAAGCGAGGCCCCACCGTGTCCGATCTCGACCTCTTCACCCCGCTCCAGCTCGGTCCCCACCAACTGCCCAACCGCCTGGTCATGGCGCCGCTGACCCGCAACCGGGCGCGGGCGGACGGGGTGCCGACACCGATGATGATCGCGTATTACCGCCAGCGCGCGAGCGCGGGGCTGATCATCTCCGAGGCGACCTGCATTGCCCCGACCGCCGTCGGCTATCCGCTCACCCCCGGGATCTGGAGCGCCGAGCAGGCGGCGGGCTGGGCGCCGATTACCGCCGCCGTGCACGCCGCGGGCGGGCGGATCTTCTGCCAGCTCTGGCACGTCGGCCGGGTCTCGCACCCGAGCCTGCTGCCCGCGGGCGGTCTCCCGGTCGCGCCCTCGGCCGTCCAGCCGGCGGGAGAGGCGGCGACCTACGAGGGACCGCAGCCCTTCGTCACCCCGCGTGCCCTGGAGACGGCGGAGCTGCCAGAGATCGTCGCCCAGTACCGGCGGGCCGCCGAGCACGCGCTCGCGGCCGGCTTCGACGGGGTCGAGGTGCACGCCGCCAACGGCTACCTGCTCGATGAGTTCCTGCGCGACGGCACCAACCGGCGCAGCGACGGCTATGGCGGCAGTGTGGAGCACCGGGCCCGGCTGCTGCTGGAGGTGCTCGCGGCGGTCTGCGCGGTTTGGGGCAGTGACCGGGTCGGGGTGCGCCTCTCGCCCATTCAGCCGTTCAATGACATGCGCGACTCCGATCCGGAGGGGACCTTCAGCCGGGTGGTGGAGCTGCTCGACCCCCTGGGTCTCGCCTACCTGCATGTCACCCGGCTTGGGCGGGATGCGCCGGGCGCCGCCGGTCCCCACTTCGACCCGGACCGCCTGCGCCGCCTCTGGCAGGGCGTGTACATGACCAATCACGGCTACGACCGTGCCTCGGCGACGGCGGCCGTGGTCAACGGCGAGGCCGACCTGGTCGCCTTCGGCGTGCTCTTCCTCGCCAACCCCGACCTGCCCGAGCGTTTCCGCCGCGGCGCACCCTTGAACGAGCCCGACCCCGCCACCTTCTACGGCGGCGGGGAGCAGGGCTACACCAGCTATCCGTTCCTGGACTAAGGTTCAGGTGCTGGCGGTGGCGTGCGGCCCTGGCGCCCGCGGTCCCAGCGCGGGCGGGTCCTCGAGCAGCAGGCGATCGATCTCCTCGGGGGCGACGGCCGGGGCGAAGTAGTAGCCCTGCATCGCCTGGCAGCGATGCGAGCACAGAAACGCGAGCTGGGCGCCGGTCTCCACGCCCTCGGCGATGACGGCAAGGTTGAGTCCGCGCGCCATCGCGATGATGGTCTCGACGATGGCCTGGTCACCGGTGTCGGTGGGCAGCCCTTGTACGAAGCATCGCGCGATCTTGATGCGGTCGATCGGGAAGCGCTTCAGGTAGCTCAGTGAGGAGTAGCCGGTGCCGAAGTCGTCGATCGCCAGGTGCACCCCCATGGCCCTGACCGCCGCGAGCCGCGTCACGGTCTCCTCGACGTCGTCCATGATGACGCTCTCGGTGAGCTCGAGCTCCAGCAGGCCCGGCGCCAGGCCGGTCTCGCTGAGGATACGCCCGACCAGCTCGATGAATCCGGGCTGCTTGAACTGCCGCGCCGACAGATTCACCGCGACCCGCGGCGGCGACAACAGGGCGTCCTGCCAGGCGCGGCCCTGACGGCAGGCGGCGCGTAGCACCCACTCCCCGACAGCAGGGCCTCGACCCCGGTCACCCGACCGCACGACAGGTCCAACTGGGGCTGGTAGTGCAGGTAGAGCTCGCCACGGCTCAGGGCGCGGCGCAGTGCGGTCTCCAGCTCCAGCCGCTCTTGGGCGCGGCGGTTCATCTCGCTGGAGTAGAACTGGTAGGTGTTGCGGCCCAGGTCCTTGGCGACGTACAGGGCCATGTCGGCGTTCTTGAGCAGCGTCCCCGAGTCGGTGCCGTCCGCGGGGTAGGTGGCGATGCCGATGCTCGCGCTGCTGTAGATCTCGCGGCCCTCGATCTCGAAGGGCTGGACGATCCGCTCGAGGATCTCGCGGGCGACCGGGGTGGTGTCGAGCTCCTGGTGGATGCCCGGCAGGATGACGACGAACTCGTCCCCGCCCAGGCGCGCGACCGTGTCGCTCTTGCGGATGCTGTCCTTTAAGCGCTCCGCCACGGCCTTGAGCAGCAGGTCGCCGGTGACGTGCCCGAGGGTGTCGTTGATCGGCTTGAAGCGGTCGAGGTCGAGGAACAGCAGCCCCACCATCTGGCGCTCGCGCTCGGCCCAGAGCAGGGCCTCATCGAGCCGGTCGAGCGACTGGATCTCGTCCTCGGCGCGCTTGCGTTCGGTGATGTCGTCGAAGATGGTGGCGAACTGGCCGGGCGCCGGCGCGATGACCGAGATGCTGAAGATGCGTCCCATCGGCTCGAAGAGGGCGTCGAACACGTTAGCCGTGCCCGACAGGGCCACGTCGGCGAAGACGTCGAGATAGGGCGGCTCCCCCGTCCCGTAGAGGACGGAGGCGACCGCCCCGACCGCCTGCGCATGGGAGATCCCGAGGATGCGCTCGTAGGCCGGGTTGACGTCCAGGATGCGGTAGTCCACCACGCGGCCCGAGCGGTCGTAGACCAGCTCGTGCAGGGCCACCCCCTCGCGCATGTTGGAGTAGAGCGAGCGGTAGCGCTCCTCGCTCTTGCGCAGCGCGTCCTCCGCCTCCTTGCGCGCGCGGTTGTCGATGAAGGTCTCGAGGAACAGGTCACGGCCGTCGAGCCGCAGGCGGGTCGCTGTCTTGAGGATCGGTAGCCGCCGGCCATCGGCGGTGATCAGCGTGCGCTCGGAGTTATCGAGCGCCTGCCCGCTGTCGCCCATGGGGCAGCGCCCCTCGTCATTGGGGCAGATGCAGCTATGGCACTCGCGTCCGACCAGCTCCTCGCGGCCCTGTCCGATCATCTGGAGGGCCATCTCGTTGGCGTCGACGATCGTGCGGCGCTCCGCGTCGATCAGCAGGATGCCGGCGCCCACCGTATTGAGGATGGTCTTGAGCCGCGCCTCGGCGTCGCGCACCGCCAGCTCGGCCGCGCGGCGGGCGGTGATGTCGGTGTAGACCAGCACGACCCGGGCGATCGCGCCGGCCTCGTCCCTGACCGGCGTGCCGACGACATGGAAATGGCGCTCGCCGTAGACGAAGTCTTCACGCCCCTGCGAGGACCCGGTGCTCAGGATGCGCTCGAAGACGCACTCCGCCGCGCTGCCCGACGGGTCGCAGAAAATC